>JBEKPQ010000054.1:0-24559 GCA_049520575.1 Thermodesulfobacteriota bacterium
GATCCGTATCGGACTGGATCGAGATGACCCGTTCCGGGAAAGTGGACAAAACCGTCGAAGCGATCTGGTAGCGCACCGTAGTCGAACCGTTGCCGAATTCCGGCGATCCTATGGCCAGGTGGTACATACCATCCGCTTCAAGGCTGAGCCAGGCTTCCGAACGATGCTCGGTGGGCGGTGCGCAGGCGATCATAGCCAGTGCGACACCCTTGCCCACCAGCCATTCGTCACCCTCGGGGCCGGCCACTCCATTTCCCCGCTCGAGGGCGTCTCCCACCAGATCGAGGCATTGGTCTAGTCCGTAGCTTCCGTAGTCCAGGTCATGCGGCTGCTCGCCCATGGATACCATCGGATCTCCGGGGCGTATGACATTTCGCCTCCGGAACTCGATTGGATCCAAACTCAAGCCGCGAGCCAGTTCATCCATCGCCGATTCTACCGCAAAAATGGTCTGCGACAGCCCGTAACCGCGAAAAGCCCCGGAAGGGACCGTGTTGGTGTAAACCGCATACGCGTCAATCTTCTTGTTCGGGCAACGGTAAACCGCAACCGATTCGCCCGTGGAATGGAAAAGAACCGAGCCGCCATGCGTGCCGTAGGCACCCGTGTTGGAAACGATTCGCAACTGGAGCGCGGTGAGCGTGCCGTCGCGTTTGGCCCCGGCCTTTACGCGGATATTCATCGGGTGTCGGGTGGTGGCGCCGAAGAATTGTTCCGCCCTAGTATATTCGAGCCGCACGGGCCTGCCGGTTTTGATCGTTGCAAAGGAACAGATATCCTCGGTCACCACTTCCTGCTTCGCGCCGAAGCCGCCGCCGACGCGCTCGCAAAAAACACGCACACTGTCCGGATAGAGGCTGAACAGATAGCACAGCTTTGCTTTGGTAAGAAAAGGGGTCTGAGAGCTGGTGCGGACGTTCAGACGATTATTCTCATCGATCCACGAGATGGTGCAATGCGTCTCGAGGTGCACATGCTGGACCCGGTGAGCGGAATAGGTCGCTTCGTGGATGACTTCCGCCTGCGCGAAACCGGCATCGACGTTTCCTACGCCGCCGTGGAGTTCGAGCAGGATGTTTCGGCCCGGACGCTGGATACGCGTCTCCGCACCCTTGTCATGAAGAACGGGCGCACCGACCCGCATCGCTTCCTCGGCATCGAAAACGGCAGGCAACAATTCGTAGTCCACCTCCAGGCGGCGGCATCCCTCCTCCGCGGCCCCCTCGCTGTCCGCCAGCACGGCGGCTACCCGCTGTCCGACGAAGCGAACCACGTTGTCCAGAATGTAGGTATCGTTAGGATCGGAGTGATAATCATCATGGGTGGCGGTGGTAAACAGCAGGCGCGGGACGTCTTCCCACGTGAAAACGGCATGGACGCCGGGCGCCGCCAATGCGCGGTCCTTGTGAATGCGGAGAATCCGGGCATGGGCGTGAGGCGACCGGAGCAGTTTCAGGTGCAATAGGCCATCGAGTTGCATGTCGAGGGTATACGGCTGCTTTCCGGTAACTATGGCCGTGGTTGCCGGTGCGGCGATGCTGTTGCCGAAGCTCTGCGCCGGGCGCGGTTCCTCGATTGATTTAATCCCATGAATCGCATTTTCGATGGAGCGGTACCCGGTGCAGCGGCAAAGATTACCTTTGAGCACGCGCGGCAAGTCTTTGCGGTCTTCTTCACTCAGGCTGGCCGAGGTCATGATCATGCCGGCCGTACAGAAACCGCACTGGAAACCCTGAGCCTCGATAAACGCCTGCTGCACGGGATGCAGTTGCTCCTTGCCGGCCAGTCCCTCGATTGTCGTCACCTGCTTGCCGGCCGCGCGAACGGCCGGAATAAGGCAGCTATGGACGGGGAGGCCATCGAGCCAGACCGTGCAGGCCCCGCAATCGCCGGCATCGCATCCTTTTTTGACTCCGAACCACCCCAGATCGCGAAGGAACGTTCTCAAACACTGCCCGGGCCGCGGCTCGGCCCTAAACGGATTTCCGTTGATTTTGAAATTCATATGGTCCCCGGTTCAGGTTGAAAGCTCCCGCCGAATCTGTTCGGCAAAATAATAGGTAAGATGTTGGCGATGAGCCGGTGAACCATGCACGTCATCAAGATAAAGGCTGAACGGCACGGTGTCATCAACGGCGCGCCTCAACTCATCTGCGTCAGGGATGCCCTTGAAAGAGAGCTGCACGGGCCGCAGCGTGGCGGCGGTGACCGTAAGGAGGAAGTTCCCTTTTCCCGGGCCCTTCGTTCCGATGATCAGCACCTCGGAACGTCCCAGATGGGTCAGCGTGAAACGGCGGAAGGCGTAAGTTTTCTTAAGTGCGGACGCCGGCAGGCGGATGCTGCGCAGAAGCTCGCCGGATGTGAGGATATTGGTGTGATTGCCCGTGACGAAATCGATCACGGCCACTTCGCGTGGCTTTCCGCCTCGCGGCCAGAGCGTGCAAACGCCCTCCAGCGCTGCTGTCAGGGAAATCATCGGCCCGGCCGGAAGCGACATACAGATGTTGCCGCCCACCGTGGCGGTGTTCCAGATCTTGAAAGACGACAGGAAAGAACGGCAGCATTCGCGGAAGAGGGGGACGGCCGTCCATTTGGACGACGCCTTTTCCGCAAATTGATCAAGCTCGACGACCTTGCAGGTGGCCGCAATCTCCAATCCGTCCTTAGAGGGCCGAAGAGAGGGCCACTTCAGCGAGTCAAGGTCGATCAGGGTGTGGGTATCGATCTGTGGTTCCGAGAAGAGCCAGGTGCCCCCGGCGAGCCAGGCGTAGCCCTTCTCCCATTTCGTGATCGCATCCGCATTCTCAGGATGCCGGACTTCCGTGACTGTGTTCAAGTCCATGGGGTCATTCTCCAGCCTTTATCTGTTCGATGGTTGCCGGGCCTTCGTCCTGGAATCCGACGAAGACGCCCTTCGGGTCGTATTTCCGTCGCAGCTCTTCTATTCTCGAAAGGCTGTCGCCAAGGTAGGAGCTTTTCACGTATTCCGGATGGCCGACGGTGTCGGATTCGGAGATGTAATGCCCATGCATGAGGGGTAGCAGCAACTCCACGCACCGCGTGTGCCAGGCAATGTTCGACGCATCTTCTCCCGGGCTGCGCCACATCGTCCATGGGCCACCGTACAGTTTGCCCGTCATCGAGAATGCTGCGTCTGGCGGCGTGGCAGGCGCCGAGCCGCCGGTGTAAACGGCATACATCAGCACCGTCTCCTTGGAGGGACATTCGACGTAGTGATCGGCGACCGAGGCAACGACGTCTGAAAGCTTCACATTCGATAACATCGCGTCGACCCTGGCCCGCAACTTTGCGGGCCACAACGCGCCGGAGGCATCGAATAGCTGCTCGAAGGTGCTTGGCTCCGCGAACGATCGCGATAGGCAATTCCCCATATAGGGGCAACCTTCCAACGGCCTGAGCGCCGATTCCGCTTCCTCGGATGAGTCCGCGAACACGGTCGCCGTAACCATGCAGACTTTGCCGCCACGCAGATCGAATTGCTCAGCCAGACTGTCCGGCGCTGCGATCATGAAGAGACTGAGTTCGACCTTCGGTTCCAATTCGTCGGCGAGAGGTCCAAGCCACTCTGCAATTTTGATCACTTTCTCTACCGGGAAGGTGTAGGACGAACTGGCGATCGCTCGCGGACGGTGGTAGAGCCTTAGATGATATCGCAGGGCCACCGCGAAAAAGCCCGGTCCGGCTCCGCGGGCGGCCCAGAACAACTCCGCGTTTTCATCCCTGCTCGCCGTCACCAACTTTCCGTCCGCGGTGACCATCTCGATGGCCTCGATGCTGCCGACGCCGGGACCCCAAACGCCGTGGTTCCAGGACATGCCGCCGCTCAGAAGATAGCCGCTCATCTTAACCTCTGGGCAGTGGCCGGACGGATAGGCGAGCTGGTACGGGATAAGAGCCTGAAGCAGATCTCTATTGCTGATGATCGGGTGCACGACCGCTCTTCTGTTTTCGGCGTCTAACGAGGCAATGCCGGTCAACCGGGAGAGATCGATCATCAGGCCGCCATCCCGAAGAGATGGGCAGCACCAGTTGTGGCCTCCACCGCGAACGACCGCCTTGATGCCATGTTCGCGCGCATAGTTAACGGCGAAGATCACATCTTCGTCGCATGTCACGCGCGCAACGATTTCCGGCAGTCTCGATGGGCGCAGTTCGTTCCAGGTGCCGCCGTGGATCGCCTCCTTGAACCCTGGATCGGATGGCGTAAGCCAATTACCTGCAAAAGCGCTTAACGAAGATTCCTGCGACATAAACCCCTCCTATCCGAATTTGAGTGGTGGAAGCGTGAGGATGTAGGCAAAGCCAGCCATCGACAGCGCATAAAGAACGAGAAGAATCGCCCAGCCGACGACATCTTTCGCCATAGACGGCCTGGGTACCAGCCAGGAATCGAACGCTTTAAATGCCCACGAAACTGTGAACCAACCCAGGAGTTGCGTGCTGAAAAGGTTGCCGACGAAAAGCGACAGCCAAAACGGCACCCCTTTCGAGTCAATCAGCGGGGTGCTAACCAAATAGCCCCAAAGATACACCGTAGGATACAGCACCAGGAGGACAAGAAGATTCGTCTTGAAGATCCACAAGGGGTTTGGCGCCTGGGCGTCCGGAGCGCGCCCCCAGAAGTCGAAGCCATAGCTGCTGGTTCGAATCGAGAGGTCTTCGTTGTACTGCTTTCCCTCTTCAAGCAGCGCCGCTCGCACCGGCGATTCGAGCCACTTCGTGAGGTTTTCAGCCGAATCGAAGGTCAACACGATGACCCAATGGTCCTGGATGCCGGGCACGGGTCGCTCAAGCCGGTGACCAACGAAGCCGGGCGCCTTGGTCTCGGCCTCGAAAGCGCGGTTCTCCCACGCCTCAAAAGCCTCTTCGTCTTCGGGTGCAACCCGGCACGATATGGTCGCAGAAATCGGCAGCCTGCTTGACGGCACATCGGTCCGCAAATAAACATCTTCATGCCCGACGAAGTGACGATGCACTTCTCTGATGAGCCGACGCAGGTCGTCCGACTGCATCCATGACTGGGCGTCTTCGAGAGTTTCGAATCGCTGGAGGACGATCCAGTCGGTCTGAGTCGGCGGCGATGGAGCGAGCACCTGCTGGTCGAGAAAGCCCTTTCTTTGAGCGAGCTCTTTCCCGACCTTCGCCTGCCACGCAACGTACTCTGACACTCCCGCATCGGCGATCCGGTTTTGGATCACGAGGCCTACCGGGGGGCCGGTAGAGCCGGTGGTCGTTGACGAGGCTGCCACGCGGCTATGACCTCTTATGGGCGCGTTTGCCCATGACCCAGGTCTCGTCGACGCACCTATCGTCGCCGACAATCATCATGCTGAAGAGAATTTCCGAGGCTTCTTTCATCGTCTTTGGCCCTTCCGGACCGACGAGAAGGGACTGGTGCCACTCCATGGCCATAGGGCCGCCGTTCCAGTCCAGGGCGACGAAGTCAGCCTCCTTGCCCGGCATGAAGTTACCGACCTTGTCATCGATATAGAGGCCTTCCGCCCCGCCAAGTGTGACTGACCAAAACGCTCGGTAGGACGACAGCTTATTGCGTTCCGCTTCAGCGAGATCCTTGCGTGCCGGATCGACGCTACCGTCGAGCTGCGTGTTGTTGAGCATGCCGACCTTGTATCCTTCGTCAAGGACATTGAACATAGTGAAGCGGTTGCCGCCACCTACGTCCGTACCGAAGGACAGCTTGACGCGGCAATCAGGGTCGGTTGCCTTTCCGAGGCGGAAGAGGCCGCTGCCAAGAAAGAGGTTCGAGCAGGGACAGAACGTGATCGACGCATCCTTCTCGTGGAGCCGCCGAAATTCATCGTTGGAAAGCCACACGCCGTGTCCTCCCGAGAACTTCGGACCCACGAGCCCATAGTGCTCGTAGACGCTGAGGTAATCCTCGCTTAAGTAGTCATTAAGACTGCCATGGAGTCGCAACACTCCATATAACTCCGTCGGGTTCTCCGAAACGTGGGTGTTGACCCAGCAGTCCGGATACTCCCTCTTCAGACGGCCGCAGGCTTCCATTAGCTCGGGCGAGGCGCCATACGCGAAGCGCGGCGTAATCGCGTAAAGATTTCGACCTTTGCCGTGGTACTTTTCGATGAGAGCCTTGGTGTCTCGATAAAATCCTTCGGGGGTATTTACGGTGTCCTCAGGGGCCATTCGATCGATGCCGGTCAAGCCGCCAATAACACGCATGTTTCGGCGAGAAGCTTCTTCGAAGAACACCTCGGTGGACACGGGCGAGCTCGTCGTAAAGGCCTGGCATGTTGTCGTGCCTGAGGTAAGGATGTTGTCGAAGAAATGCTTTGTGCCTTCAAGCGCATAATCGCGATCCGCGTACTTGATCTCTTCCGGAAAAACCCAATTGAGGAGCCACGGGAGAAGCTGCTCTCCATAGGCGCCCAGAACGCGGGTTTGCGGAACGTGGACGTGACCATCTATGAAGCCGGGCAGAATGAGCCGGCCCTTGATCTGAGTAGTCTCAAGATTCGGATACTTGGGCGAAAGATGATCGAAAGCCCCAAAATCCTTGATGATGCCGTCCTCCAAGACGAGCAGACCATCCACAACAAAACGCGCCGAGTCAGCCTCGTTGCCTACGTGCTTCCACGGGTCGTCGATGAAGTCAAAGAACGTTCCTCGGATTGCGCAGCTAGTACCGGCCATGATGGTTCCTCCTTGCTAAGAATTTGCTTTTTGATGGTAGAAGTATTGATTAATTACTTATTTTAACGCTTTATTAACCCGAATTCAAGCTCGAAGTGCAACGCTTGAGGCTGCGACTTCCAGTGGGGTTTTAAACCCCAGGCACTTCCTGGGGCGACTGTTTATCAGATATTCAATCTGATTAATTTGTTCTTTGTTAATTTTACTGAAGTCCGTACCATTTGTAAAGTACCAACGGATAAGGCCGTTAATGTGTTCATCGGTACCCCGCTCCCAGGCTGAATAGGGATGGGCAAAATAGCATTTGATATTGAGCTTGGCTGTCAGCTCTTCATGCTTGGAATTCTCGGTGCCGTTGTCCAGGGTCAGTGTCCTTCTGCCATTACCCGAAAGCTTTTTGAGTCGCCCAATGATCGCCTTACTGGTTTCGACAGCGCCCTTCCGATCAAGCTTGGAGAGCAGAAGGAGCCTACTTTTCCTCTCGGTCAAGGAGTTTGAGGTCGCCTTACTTTTCCAGGAGACTAGGCTATCGCCCTCCCAGTGGCCGTACTGACCTCTACGATCAACGGAGTTGGGTCGGGCATCAATCGAAATTCTATTGGGAATCTTGGTTTTTCGCTCTTTTCTGCCGAAGCCTTTGGCTCTCCGTTTCTTGTGGGCAAGACCTAAATCGTTGATCATGGATTCAGTTTTACCTATTAATCGGACACTGTCCTATTTTGGGCCGGATTCTCAGCGTTCTTTCTATGATGAACCTTTTGATCAGGATTTCGGAGTTCCCTCGAACCAATCGACCGTTTGAGACAAGGGGGGATCAGGATGTATAGGGAGCAGTATGTCTAACTTTTGGAAGTATGTCCTGAGGTTATCACCTTTTGGCTTTAAATCGCTCGATACGGCCCTTATAACCACCAGCCAATCAGTCCAAACATCACTAATCCGATTATCAAACTCTGCTTTTTCTCCTTGACCCCCCTTTGGGCTTATTTTATACTCTTTAAATCAAAAAGGAAATACTTGTCAGAATTTTATGGTGGCGTCTGCCGAAAGCAGGCCCGAAGGTTTAGCACGAAAATAAGGATTAGGATATGAAGGTATTGTGGGCTCCCTGGCGGATGGAATATATCATTAATACTGGAAAAGAAAAGGCCTGCATCTTTTGTCCGGGTGAAAAAGTAAATCCGTCCGATCGATCCATCCTCTTTAAGGGAAAATGTTCCCTGGTCATGATGAACAAATATCCCTATATCAACGGCCATTTGTTGGTGGCCCCTTTAAGGCATATAGCCGTTTTGGATCAATTGGAAGAAACCGAAAAGGTTGCCCTGATGACCATGGTAAGTCATTCGGTTACCATTCTAAAAAAAAGCCTGGGCGCCGAAGGATTCAATGTGGGTCTGAATCTGGGAAGGGTGGCCGGGGCCGGAGTGGAAGACCATCTCCATTTTCATGTTGTTCCCCGTTGGAAAGGGGACACCAATTTTATGACCGTCTTTGAGGATCTCCGAGTGATTCCCGAACACATGGAACAAACCTATACCAGATTGCTTCCTTTTTTCAAGGAGGTCAAGGAGGAGTGACGTGCGAACCTTTAAATTATATTTCTATGGTCTCCTTGTTTTGCTTTTTGTCATCTTTGTCATTCAAAATTATTCCACTTTAACTAATAGCGTCTCCCTTCGATTGAACCTGGGCATCCTGGCCCTGGAATCGGTTCCTTTGCCGTTTTTCGTGATTGCGCCGGTTATTTTTTTTGCCGGGCTTCTCCTGGCTACGGTTATCGGGTGGGTGGAACGTCGCCGCCTGTCTAAGGAACTGAAGCAATTAAAAAGCGGCCTGCGAGAGCCCGAACCTAAGATGGCGCCTCATGAGGAAGCACCCGCACCTTCTTCTCCGCCAAGCGGAACGGGAAATCTGACTTCGGAAAGCAAAACCCCTAAGCCGTCTTAATTCCCTTTTTGTTCATGACTAAAATCACCCCCATGCTGGAACAATATCTGGAGATCAAGGAACAATACCGGGATTTTGTCCTTTTTTATCAACTGGGAGATTTTTTTGAGATGTTTTATGAAGACGCTTTGCTCGCCTCCCGGGTATTAGAAATCACCTTGACCTCCCGTCATAAGGGGGAACAGGACCAGGCTCCCATGTGTGGGGTCCCGATTCACGCTGTTTCCGGATACATTGCCCGCATGGTGGAAAAAGGCTACAAGGTGGCCTTGTGCGAGCAGGTGGAAGACCCTAGCCAGGCTAAAGGGATCGTTAAACGTGAGGTGACCCGGCTGATCACACCGGGATGTTATATTGATGATAGTGCCCTTAAAAACAACCGTTATCTGTTATGCCTGTCCTGTCAGGATACACGCTTCGGCCTGGCCTCGGTGGATTTGGCCACCGGAGAATTTAGGGTAACGGAAGTCACCGAACAGGAAAAGGCCTTCGAAGAGATCGGCCGGATCAATCCTTCGGAAATCTTAATCAACCGGGCCTTAAAACAGAACCCTTCGGCCCAGGCTATTCTGGATCAACTTTCTCCTTATTTCCTGACCTATGGTGATGAGGGGACTTTTGAAAAAGGCAGGGCTGAAGATTTACTGATCAAGCATTATCAGGTTCATACCCTGGCCGGCTTCGGGGCAGGTGCGTTGATCGAGGGCCTTCGTGCCGCAGGGGCCCTCCTTTTTTATCTGATGGAAACCCAGAAAGGGAGTGTCTCTCACCTCCAGCCCTTACAGGTCTATCATCTTTCTCAATACATGATCCTGTCCGAGACCACCCAACGGCATCTGGAACTGACTCAGACCTTGTATCGAGGGGTCCGGCAAGGGTCGTTGATTTCGGTTCTCGATCAGACCATGACGGCCATGGGCAGTCGAAAACTCAAACATTGGCTTAATTATCCTCTGCTGGACCTGGGAAAAATCCGTGGGCGGCAAGATCTGGTCGAGGCCTTTTTTGAAGATCCCATTCTGCGCCAGGCCCTTCGTTCCCATCTCAAGGAAATCTATGATATCGAACGGCTGGTGGCCAAGGTCTGTCTGAATCAGGCCGGGCCAAGGGACTTGGTGGCCTTAAAAAATTCTTTCGCCCATGTGCCGGCCATAGCCCGGATTCTCGAGGAAAGCTCCCATCCCCGGCTGAAGGAAATCGGGGCCGGAACGGATACCCTTCCTGAAGTGACCGACCTCATTTCCAGGGCCGTTCTGGATGAACCTTCCTTGAATTGGAAAGACCCGGAGGCCCGTATTATCCGCCCGGGCTATCATGCACAGTTAGACCGGTATTTAACGGTCACCCGGGAAGGCAAAGAATGGATTTCCCAATTAGAGGCTAAGGAGAGAAAACGGACCGGGATCAATTCCCTGAAGATAGGATATAACCGGGTATTCGGTTATTATATCGAAGTCTCACGGCCCAACCTCCCATCCGTTCCCTCCGACTATGAACGCAAACAGACCCTGGTCAACGGTGAACGTTTTCTGACCCCGGAACTGAAGGAATATGAAGTCATGGTTTTAGAGGCCGAAGAAAAACGTTGGCAATTGGAGGTTGAGCTTTTTCATGAGGTTCGTCGACAGATTGCCCAGGAGAGCCCCCGGTTGCAAAAAACAGCCGGACTGCTGTCCGATCTGGATGTGCTGACCTCTTTGGCCCAAACGGCCCAGGAAAACCGATATCAAAAACCCCTCCTGAATGAAACGGATGTCGTTTCTTTAAAGGACAGCCGTCATCCGGTCATTGAAAAAAATCTGCCGGCCCAGCGTTTTGTCCCCAATACTATAGAACTGGATAATGAAGAACAGCAGATGATCATCATCACCGGTCCCAACATGGCCGGTAAGTCCACGATCCTGCGCCAGGTAGCCCTGATCTGCCTGATGGCCCAGATGGGTTCCTTTGTCCCGGCGGAAAAGGCGGAGATCGGTTTGATCGATCAGATTTTTACCCGGGTGGGCGCTTCGGATGATCTTTCCTCCGGTCAAAGCACTTTTATGGTGGAAATGCAGGAAACGGCCCAGATCCTTCACCAGGCCACCGATCGGAGTCTGGTCTTGTTGGATGAAATCGGCCGGGGGACCAGCACCTTTGACGGCCTCAGTATCGCCTGGGCCGTGGCTGAATATCTTCATGACTTAAAAGGAAAAGGGGTTAAAACGCTTTTCGCCACCCATTACCATGAATTGACCGACTTGACCCAAACCAAAAAAAAGGTTAAGAACTATCATGTCTCGGTGAAAGAGTATAACCAGCAGATTATTTTTTTAAGGAAACTGCAAGAAGGGGGCACGAGTCGAAGTTATGGGATTCAGGTAGCCAGGTTGGCCGGTATCCCTGTTCCGGTGATTGAAAGGGCCCGAGAGGTGCTCAAGAATCTGGAAAAGGGGGAACTGGATTTCTGGGGCTTCCCTGCCCTGGCCTCTTCCAGCGGGAACAAGGCCGCTCATCCGGCCCAGATGGAACTCTTCTCCGAGGAGGGTCAGAGGCTTCGGGAACGACTGAAGGCCCTTTCCATCGATGAAATGAGTCCCCTTCAGGCCTTACTGACTTTAAAGGAGTTGAAGGACCTCCTTGGAAAAGAATAGAATGTCGAAAGTATGAACAGTAATTTCACCCAACGCCGAACGACCCTGCCCCTCACAGGCACTGAACGTTATTTTTGTTTTCATTTGTTCCCGTTTGGCCTGATCCTTATGCTGATCGTCATGGGTTGGGTTTTTGAAGGAGCGGTCCACAAGGTCTGTTTCGCTTCAGTGGACCAGGAAATAGAGACTAAATACAACCAGACGCGGGAGGCCTTCTTTGCCCTCGACAAGTCTCCTCAAAGGAAGCAGCGCCAAAATTGGCAGCCCCTGCTCGAGGGATTTAAGGAGATCTACAAACAGCATCCTCAGACCCCCTGGGGAGAAAAATCCATGTTTATGGTGGGCCGGGTTGCCTATGTCCTTTTTCAATGGTCAGGGATGGAACCCGATCTGGACCTGGCCCTCGATCATTTTTCACGCTTTGTCAATCATTATCCACAAAGCCCCCTGGCAGACGACGCTCTCTTTTTTTGCGCAGAAATTTATTTTCTACACAAGAAAGACCTGGAAAAGGCCCGTCAGACAATTCTGACTTTGATCAAAGAGTATCCGAAAGGAGACATGAAAAAGCGGGCTGAAGAATTGTTGACGGCCATAGACAAGAGCAATCTTTTATCCGAAGCGGACAAAGCCGATCTGTTCAAAGAAGAATCCATTGAAAAAAATAAGGCTTCGGAAGGGATTGAGCTCCAGTGGAAAACCTACCCGCAGGTTACCGGCCTGCGTCATTGGTCCACTCCTTTTTATACCCGCGTTGCCGTGGACGTTGAAGGTAAGATTGCCTATCGTCAGAAACTGCTGAAAAAGGATCCGTCGATCGAAAAACCGGAAAGGCTGTATCTGGATCTGTATCCGGCCCGCTTGGCCTTAGGCACTTCCCCGTTAACCATTCAGGATGGACTTCTCAGAGGGGCTAGAATAGGTCAGTTCAACGGATCAACTGTTCGACTGGTCTTGGATATCGAGAGCATTAAGGGATATAAAATATTTTTCCTGGAAAATCCCTTCCGGTTGATCGTCGATGTTTCCGGTAAAGAAAAAATCGTTGCCCAACCTGTCGAACCTTCCAGCCGGGAAAAGAAACTTTCTTTGGCCCAGCAGTTGGGATTGGGGGTTAAACGCATTATCATCGATCCCGGACATGGAGGCAAGGACAAAGGGGCCATCGGCAAGAACGGCCTGTACGAAAAAGACCTGACCTTGAAAATAGCTCAAAAATTATCTCAACGGATTAAACAGGATCTGAATATTGAGGCCTTGCTGACCCGGGATTCGGATCGCTTTATCCCCCTGGAAGAGAGAACGGCCATAGCCAATACCCGGCATGCCGACCTGTTCATCTCCATTCATGTCAACGCCAGCTCCAATCCTCAGGCCGAAGGGATCGAGACTTACTTCTTAAACCTGGCCACCGACGAAGAATCCATCCGGGTGGCGGCCTTTGAAAATGCCACTTCGACCAAGCGGATCAGTGATATGCAAAAGATACTCAAAGATCTGATGCTGAATACCAAGATTGATGAATCTTCCCGTTTGGCCGGGCACCTTCAACAAAACATTATTCAGGCCTTGAATGAAAAATATTCCCCGATCAAAAATCTCGGGGTCAAGCAGGCCCCGTTCTATGTCCTTATCGGGGCTCAGATGCCCGCCATTTTGGTGGAAACCTCTTTTATTTCCAATGACCGGGAAAGAGAACTCTTAGGTCAGGAGGATTATCTGGATCATATCGTCGCCGGTCTCTTGAAAGGGATCGAGGGCTATATCAAAGAGATCAAACTGGCCGGGTTATGAGGGAAGGAAATTGAACTTCCCGGATTCTGGTTGGAGCCGGAATGACCAAAAAGGAATGGGGATTATTTAACTTCTGGAAGTTGAGGCGGCAACGGTTTAAGGTTCTCCCCTCCATGTTTGGGACAATACTCAATCGGTTGAGTCCCGGCTACATAAAATTCTTCCTGTTTTATCGGACAGTCCGGAACTGCCAAATAGCCGGTAGTGGGATCAATCAAGGCTGATACGACTGTATCCGGCCGCTGGAAGTCCATAACCGGTTTGTCGGCCAAAACCGAGCGCATAAACCGGGCCCAGATCGGTGCACAGATTGCCCCTCCGGTAAAACCTTTTCCTACGGGTCGGGGTTTGTCATACCCCACCCAAACACCCGCTATCACCTGAGGAGTATAACCGATAAACCAGGCATCCCGATAATCATCGGTGGTGCCTGTCTTGCCGGCGGCCGGTCGTTCTTGGCTGAAGTTGTGGATGGATTTGGCCGTTCCATAAATCAGCACATCCTTAAGCATCTGAGTCGTAATAAAGGCAGTGGCCGGAGAAAGGACGGGATTTACAACCGGAGGATTTTCAATCCAGGCATTGCGGTTTTTATCAAAAATACGGACAATCGTTCTGGCCTCAGGACGTAAACCCCCGTTGGACAGGGGAGTATAAGCCAATATCAGATCATTTAAAGTCACCTCTTCGGTTCCCAAGGCTAAGGAGAGGTCATTGGGGGAATGTAATGAAAGGCCCAGAGACCCGGCAAAGTTAACGAAATAAGGGACCCCGATGTTCTCCAGCAATTTAACCGTTATGATATTATTGGAATAAGCCAGGGCCTGCCGCAGGGAAAGTGTTCCATAGAGTTTTCTTTCATAGTTCAGGGGTTTCCAAATTTCATTATTGCCTCGGTTATAACCCACCGGTGTATCATTCCACAGAGAGCTGGGAAGAATCCCTTTATCCAGGGCGGCGGCATAGATGATGGGTTTAATGGCCGAACCGGGCTGCCGCTTGGCCAAATAGGCACGGTTGTAAGGATTCTGTTTAAAATCGATTCCACCGACGGCCGCCAGGACATCCCCTGTATTGGGATCCAGACATATTAAAGCACCCTGTAGCCCTGAGGAAATTTTTCTTACCCCTTCGCTCAAGACCTTTTCTGCCAGCATTTGTAAAGGCAGATCCATGGAAGTGGTGACTTCCAAACCGCCTTGTTCGATGATCTCCGGCCCATATCTCTCGATTAACTTGTTGCGGACATGGCTCAGGTAATACGGGGCTTCCCCGGGTTTTATAACCGAAATGGGACGGCTCCTTAAATGGTCTCCCTGTCGCTGCGAGATCATCTTGAGTTCCACCATGCGTTGAATAACCAGATCTCTCCGGTCCCGGATCTTGGCCGATTCGGCTAAGGGATTAACCTTGGACGGGGCTTTGGGAACCCCGGCCAGCAAGGCGCATTCGGCCTCGTTCAATTCCTCCGGATTTTTATCAAAATAGAGTTGAGCGGCCTGGGCAAGACCCCAGGCCCCATTTCCAAAAAAAACCTCATTGAAATACATTTCCAGGATCTGAGGCTTGGTGTATTTACGTTCATATTCCAAAGCCAGGAGACTTTCCTTGACCTTCCGCTGGAAGGTTTTCTCCCCGGAAAGGAGCCTATTTTTAATCAACTGCTGGGTGATGGTCGACCCACCCTGGGCCATTTTTCCTTTAACCACATTTTTAACCAAAGCCCTGGCAATTCCTCGAATGTCAATACCTTTATGTTCATAAAAACGGGCGTCTTCAATAGCTACCAGGGCCTTTTGCAGGAAGGTGGGAATCCGGTCAATAGGAACCCAGTATCTTTTTTCCGGAAGGATCCGACCCACAAACCTTCCCTGGTTGTCAAAGACTTTGATGGTGATATAACGGGGCGGCAGAGGGGAAAAGTTGGCCGTTTTTTCCTGGGCCCAGGATAAAGATACGGAGGCAACAATAAAAAACGAAAACATCAAGGGGGGAAAAAACCGTTTTTTAAAAACAGCCATAACCTTGGCGAAAAAGCGACCGCACACTCCTTTTAATAAAATGAATTTTACTTGACGAGAAAAAATAATAATTAATCATAACAAATTTCTTGACAAAACAACTAAAAAAAAATAACTTTATTTTTTTTCGTCGGGCCGTTAACTCAGGAGGTAGAGTATCTGCCTTTTAAGCAGAGAGTCGCTGGTTCGAGTCCAGCACGGCCCACCATCCAAGTCCCCATCGTCTAGCCTGGCCCAGGACACCGGCCTTTCACGCCGGCAACACGAGTTCAAATCTCGTTGGGGACGCCAAAGTATATCATAGGGTTAGTCGAATCGGCTAACCCTTTATTTTTTTCAGGTGACCAAATAGTATCTATTTAAAATAGAATTGAGGTTTTTGAGGATATAATTTAAGGGGCAACCCTTCATTAAAATGGTATTCACCCGGGGAGAAACATTGATGTCTAAAAAAAACTATCTTAAAACTACCAAGTGATTTAACTATTCCTATCTGAAAGCCTCAAACTTCCGACCCTCCGCCCTCTTTTTCTTCTTGAGTCTGTCTTTTTCTTGTTTTATAATCTTCTTATAAAAAAAGGTTCTTATTAAATGGCGATTTCATTGATCCTCTCCGGTAAAGGAACAGAGATCATTGCGAATCTGCATGATAGGGTAGGATAACAAAAACCATGCTAAAATTTAACCAAGCCCGTTTTTGCTGTGGGTCCATCGCTGCGCGGCAGGACCGATCAGGGGAAAACATCTTGTCTTACGGTTACTCGGAGGAGGCAGACATCTCACGGACCAATTGAACTTATTCAACGCTCGCCTAATCGGTTAGTTTTTTAAACTTATTTTCAGTTGACCTGCAGACATTCGTGAAAGGGGGCCTGCATTCACGGCGAAGGAATTAGGCAACCGAAAATGACCATACTCAGCGAAGCACAACATAAACTCGATCTCGGAAAAGACTTCAGCAAGGAAACAAGGCTTCCATTCGTAACCGTAAGCTATGCCCAGAGCCTTGACGGAAGCATCGCCCTTCGACCGGGATATCCTCTTTCCATAAGTTGCGCCGAGTCCCAAGTTCTCACCCACAACCTTCGTGCCATGCACGACGCGATCCTCGTTGGCATAGGTTCGGTGCTTGCGGATGATCCCCAGCTTACGGTCAGACTGGCACAAGGTCGAAATCCCCAGCCCTTGATCCTGGACAGCAGACTCAGGTTTCCCCCGTACGCCCGTCTTCTCGACTGTAACGGCCGTAAACCGTGGATTTTCACGACAGACAGTGCTGGTGTGGATAGGGAGCGGTCCCTGGAGGCATGCGGAGCCAAGGTCTTCCGCTTTCCCTCCGGCCCTGACGGGCGTATCGAGGTGAGGACTCTGCTCAAACATCTGGTCAAGATGGGCATACTCAGCATCATGGTGGAGGGCGGCGCCGAGGTCATCAAGAGCTTTCTCCTTGCCAAAGCGGTGAACCAGATGGTGGTAAGCATAACCCCCCTTCTGGTGGGAGGTATCCGTATCTTTGATGCCATTGCGAATATTGAGCCTAACTCTTTTCCCCGTCTTACCAACGTATGTTACGAGAAGGTAGGAAATGATATGGTGCTCCGCGCCGATCCTGACTGGGCTAAAGAATGAAGAGACAGGCCCTCTGGCTTGAGGCTCCTTTCCGGGTGGTAATCAGGGAGGAGGAACTCTCCGACCCTTCTGAGGCCGAGGTAACCGTCAGAACGATGGTTTCAGCCATTAGTGCAGGCTCAGAGCTTCTTGTCTACCGGGGCGAGGCTCCTCCCGACATGGCAGTGGACGCTACGATCGGCGCTCTCAAAGGGACCTTCTCTTTTCCCATGAAGTATGGGTATGCCGCGGTAGGGGAGGTGATCTCCCTTGGTTCCGGAGTGGATCCCCTGTGGCAGGGGAGGAAAGTTTTCTCCTTCCAGCCCCATCAGAGTCATTTTTTATCAAAGGTGACTGACCTTCACCCTGTGCCTTCAGCCATAGATATTTTGGACGCGGTTTTTCTCCCGAACATGGAGACAGCCGTAACCCTTCTCCTCGATGGAAAGCCGTCCGTGGGCGAACAGGTGGCCGTCTTTGGACAGGGAGTTGTGGGGCTCCTGGTCACGGCCATCCTGGCCCGGATGCCCCTGGCCTGCCTCCTCACTCTCGACCGTTTTGCTGCGAGGCGACAGGCTTCCGAGCACATGGGGGCCCACAAAAGTATCGACCCTTCCGGGCACACAATCAGGGAGATTCTTTCGCTTCTTCAGGGGCCTGGAGAATACGAGGGCGCAGATCTAACCTACGAAGTATCGGGAAACCCTAACGCCCTGGATCAAGCCCTTGCCATCACCGGATTCGGCGGCAGGATTGTGCTCGGCTCATGGTACGGCACAAAGGACGCTACTCTGCACCTGGGCGGGCTTTTCCACAGGAGCAGGATCCGGATTATGAGCAGCCAGGTGAGCAGCATCGATGCCAGACTAAGGAACAGCTGGACAAAGAAACGGCTCCTTGATCTCGCTTGGCGCTTCATAGCGGAAGTTAGGCCCTCAGATCTTATTACCCGAACCTTTCCCTTTTCCCAAGCGGAAAAGGCTTATTCCCTTCTGGACAAGGACCCCGGAGACTGCCTCCAGGTAGTCCTGGCCTACTGAAAGGGCAGGAGACAAGACACTGGAAAGGACCATTCTTTAACGGGAGAAGATGAACTATGTACAGCCTTGCCATTCAGCGTGAATTTGTTGCCCGGCACTTCCTTACAGGGGGCGACTGGGGTCCTGAGAATCTTCCTCATTCCCATCAATACCGCATTGAGGTGGAGGTCTCGGGACCAAGGCTGGACACCCATGGATACCTGATTGACATTGTTGATCTGGAAACGAAACTCAAAAAGGTCTTGGCCTTTTACCAGGACAAGCTTATCAATGAGTTGCCCCAGTTTGCCGGGCTCAATCCCAGTATCGAGCACTTTGCCCGGATTATCTCGACTGATATCCGATATGAGGGCCCTATGCCGCACCTCACAGCGCTTACGGTAAGAGTCTGGGAGAACAACCAGGCCTGGGCCTCTTACTCCGAGATGTTTTCTTGAGAATCGGACTTATTGTCTACGGCGACCTGGAAACGATTACCGGGGGGTTTCTCTATGACCGCATGTTCGTCAAGTATCTTCGGGAACAGGGCGATACGGTCGAGGTCATTTCCGTGCCTTGGAGGCCCTATGGGCGGTCTCTGATTTTCAATGCTTCGTTCTCCTTCTTGTCCAGGCTAAAGAACCTCTCTCCCGAACTAGTCCTGGAGGATGAGCTTATCCACCCCTCGTTTTTCATGCTCAACAATCGCCTACACCGCACCCTACCATGTCCGATTATTGCCGTCGCTCACCACCTTCGCTGCGAAGAGGAGCGACCACGGTGGGAAAACCGGTTTTACCGGATTATCGAAAGGAGATTCTTTTCCTCTGTCGATGGATTGGTTTGTAACAGCCGGAACACCGCTCAGACAGTAATCCGGCTGACTGGGAACAGGAAACCGCTGGTCATAGCTTTCCCGGCAGGTGACAGATTCACAAGCACACTCACAGAAAAGGACTTGGCCTTAAGGGCGACAAGGCCGGGTCCTCTTGAACTTCTCTTTCTTGGGGCTCTCATCCCCCGAAAGTCCCTCCATACCTTGATTTCGGCCCTTTCAACGATCGATACAGAGATCTGGCATCTCACAGTGGCTGGGAGTTCAATCCGGGACCATGGTTATACCAAGGCTATCCGTAGGAAAATCTATGAGGCTCAGCTTGGCGACCGAATATCCATTCTTGGTGAAGTTTCTGATCCGGACTTGGAAGGCCTCTTCAAGCGGAGTCACCTGCTTGTTGTTCCCTCGTCCTTCGAGGGTTTCGGGATTGCCTACCTGGAGGGGATGGGTTTCGGTCTGCCGGCTATTGCCTCGCAGGCGGGAGGGGCGGCCGAGATCGTGACCCATGGAGTTAACGGCTACCTCGTCGCGCCCAGAGACGTAAATACCCTCGGTTCCCATATACGGGAGTTAGCCGAAAACAGGGAGCGGCTCATTGAAATGAGCTTGGCTGCGCGCCGGGCTTTTCTCAAGCATCCCTCGTGGACCCATACGGGAAAGGTGATCTATGACTTTCTGCATAACTTCAAAGCCTGACCAAACATACTAATAATTGGGGATGGCCTATGAGAAGTTACTTCACCAGCGGAACCTTCAGAAAATCCTTCCTTCTTGAAAAGAATGAGGGGTTGGCTACCAGGATGGAAACCATGGAAATGGATCGAAAGAAAAAAGGATGAAAAATACTTTATTATAATTGCCTGACCCCAAATCTGAATTTGGTTCGGGCCATAAGAAATCAATGTATAGATTACAGAAGTCTCATGGAGAATAACGACAATAATAGTATTATGGGGATAAGGAACATGGGAAATAAATTAAGCTTTGTTCTTTCTTTTGTAAAGATTAAAAGGTTAAAAACTAATAGCCCTAATGTGGCCCGGGCAAAAGACCAGGGTTCCACCCAGATCAGGCTATTGAAAAAGGTGGTCATTAGGGCATATCCCAGGAAGGATATAGTCAGAGGGTTGAAATATTTGAAGACTTGATAGAAGGCTATGATGATGAGACTAAGGGTCACGATTAAGAACAAGAATTCGGAGACTGTTTCTAAAGAGAGGCCGGCATGACCCAGAGAAACAAATTTTTCTGTGATGCCCAGGAAAGGGGGACCGAAATTGTGCGTTCCTCCAAGGAAAGAAAAAGTCTGAAAACGGAAATAAATATAGAATTGCCAAAAGAGATAGACCAAAAGAGGAAAAAGCGTATAAAGGAATCGCCTAAAATCTTTTTCCCAAAAAAAGTAAAAAAGGAAAGCCAGACTTACCAATAAGGTCGTCTCTTGGGTAAGGGCCGCTAAAGCCAAGGAAATGACCTGCCAAAGGGTTTTTCCCCTAAGGTAAAAGAAGACGGCCATAACAACAAAGGTTATGGACAACGGTTCGGGCATACTGCGCAACAAGCAAAGCAGGAACCCCCAGAAAGCGGAATAGAACAGACTGTACCAGGGGTTGAGCCCAAAATGCTTAAGTATTAGAATGATAAACCAAGTCCCTATTAAAATCCCAAGGAGGTTCACTCCCACCATCAGATAAGGAATCCAATAGGGTTGTCCAAAAGAAAGCAGCCAGACCGCCAGAGGGTAGATGATGCGTTGATAGCGATAGGCCGGGAAATCGATGTGATCGTATGTTTGGCCCAAGATAAAAGGGTCATGGGCGATATAGTAATAAAATTGTCCGTCATAGCCGACACTGCCTTTATGGATGAGGGTTTTGGCTGTCCAGATATGCGGCGCCTTAAAATAATCACCGATGACCATAAAGCCGGTGATATTTTTATCAAACTTTAAGGAAAAAAGAAAAAGGACCGACAAGAATGTGGCCGAGATCAAGAAAAGGGCAATAAGCTCCTTTTTCCTAAGGCTTCTTTCTATGATACTTTTAGAAAGTTTTAATAACGGTTTAATGCTTTCCAACGCCCTGACTTTCTTTTAAGCTTAAAAGAGGTTAAAGAATCACTCCAGGTGTTCATTCCATCTCCTTACCTTCGTCACCCGTCCCTTGTTAGTTTAAATCATCCACTGCCTGAATACCTCTTTAGACAACTTGGCCACTTTGATCTGCCACCTTCGATCCCCTTGTCCCAATTGGACCGGAACAACCTGGTCTCCCGGTGCATCACTATAGGTCAGGCAGAGCTGGGCAAACCTTTCCCAGTCTTCCGGCTTATCCGGGCGGCTCAGGGCAACGGCCATTGGGCCCGGGTGTCCAATCACCCGGGCCCAGCCATCTTCCGGACCGGCCCATTTTTCAATAAATTCGTTTTCTTTTTTGTTTCTGCCGACAACGGCTTTGATCTCCGGGCTTAAACGAAAATGACGGCCGGCTTTCAGCAACTCCACTACCCTTAAGGGAGGGTCCGGGGAGTGGGAAAACAGTTCTTTTAACCGCATGGAAAAAATGGGATCGGTTAGCAGACATCCCCCGGCCGGAGCAGGATATTTGAGTCCATAGCCTTCGGCCATAGCCATCTGCCGTTTTCGAGACCGGCCTTGGATATCCAAAAGCCGAAAGCGGTCCACCAGACCTTCCTGCTCAGGTCTTGTTTCCGCCAGCAGGAGGGCGCTCAAGGGTCGCAGGATACGGTTAAGATAGCCGGATGCTTTTTCAACGGCCCGCAGCGACGGTTTGGTTTGAGAAAACGGCCTTTGCCCCAGGACCTCTCCGGTAAAAAGAAAATCGGCTCGGACCTTTTCCATCCACTCCCCGGCCTTACGAATCATAAGGGCGTGACAATCGATACAGGGATTCATCCCTTTGCCGTAACCGTATCTGGGAGACTTCAGCATCACCCAATGGTCCTGGGTGATATCCAGGACCGTTAAAGGGATATTCAATTGCTCCGCAGCCCGCCGGGCCTTTTCGTCCCCGAAAAAAGGAGTGACAAAGGCGACCCCCAGGACCTGAATCCCCTGGTCTGATAGAATTCGAACGGCCAGCATACTGTCCAGGCCGCCCGAGAGTAAACCCACTGCCCTAATAGGCTGTTTCATGAATCCCTGCAGCATTTATTAGAATTATTCGACGTTGAGCCTTCGTCGTTCAGCGTAGTTCGATAAAAATCGTCTTGGATCTGTTTAAAAGTATAACTAATGAAGAAGATTGGGTCAAGAATTCCCTTTGGCCTCCATTTAATTATCTTTTCCTTTTTTCACCAAGGTGTTGTAAAATGATACCTAATATTTCTAGGGTGATAAGGAAATCGTCATAGGTTGTCCTGAAACCCTTTGTGGAAAAAAGTGAAACACCCTGTCACGGGGAGACAAATGATGAATAAAAAAGCCAAAACCAAGAAGGAACTCTTGGATGAAATGACCGCCCTGCAACAGGAGTTGGCAAATTTTCAATCCGCCAATGCCGGGCTTGAGAAAGACAAGAAGGCCCTGGGAAAAAGGGAGAAGTTCTTATCCGGTATTTTTTCCAGCATCCTGGAAGGGATCACCGTCCTGGACCCCGATTTGAACATCCTCTTTGTCAACCCCACCATGGAACGATGGTTTCCTGATGTCCGGCCCCTGATCGGCAAGAAATGTTATCAGGTTTATCATGGAAGGGATCAGGTCTGTGAGGATTGCCCCTGCCGTCAAACCCTTCAGACCGGCCAGGACGCTAATGCGGTCATTCCCCGTCTGGATGCCAAGGGAGATATCTTCGGATGGTATCATCACTTCAGTTTCCCCATGCTGGACCCGGGAACAGGAAGGATCATCGGCGTTATCGAGTACATCCGTAATGTGACCAAGCGTAAACAGGCGGAGGACGCCCTTAAAGAATCCGAGGAGAAATATCGTTCCATTCTTGAAAATCTTGCCGACAGCTATTTCGAGACGGACCTGGCCGGCAAATTCACCTTTGTCAACGATGCCATGGCGAGGACCTTTGGTTATACCAAAGAAGAATTGCTGGTGATGAGCAGTCGGGGCTATAGCGATGAAGAGAATGCCAATAAGATTTATCAGGTTTTTAATAGGGTGTATCGCACCGGAGAACCGGCCAAAGGCATCCAGTATGAAACGATTACCAAAAAGGGAGAAAGGAGAAGTATAGAAACTTCCGCATCGTTGATCAAAGATCCTTCAGGTAAACCTATCGGGTTTCGGGGCATTGCTCGAGATATTTCAGAACTCAGACAAGCCCAGATCGCTTTACAGCAGAGCGAAGAGAAATATCGTTCCATTCTTGAAAATCTTGCCGACGGCTATTATGAGGTGGACCTGGCCGGCAACTTCACCATATTAAACAATGAATTGGCCAAGATCTACGGTAATCCCAGAGAAGCATTGATAGGAATAAATAATCGAGTCTATACCGATGAAGAGAATGCCAAGAAGATGTATCAGGCCTTTAACCGGGTTTATCGGACCGGAGAAGCGGATAAAGACGTCCGGATTGAAATTATTACCTCAGAAAAGATCAGGAAAAATATGGACCTTTCCATTTCTTTGATCAGGGATGCCTCAGGAAATCCAGTTGGGTTCCGAGGCATCGCCAGGGACATTACCGATTTCATGCAGGCCCAGAGGGAGTTAAAAGCGAGCGAGGAACGATACCGGACCATCATTGAAACCATTGAAGAAGGGTATTATGAAAATGATCTGGCCGGTAATCTGACCTTTGTTAACGAGGCCATGGCGCGGGTTTTGGGTTATTCAAGGGCAGAATTGCAGGGTATGAATAATCGACAGTACGTCGATGACGAAAACTCTAAAATACTTTATCAGGCCTTTAACCGGGTGTATCGTACCGGAGAACCGGCCAAAGGCATCCAGTATGAAGTGATGACCAAAAATGGAGAAAAGAGGACCGTAGAAACTTCCGCATCGTTGATCAGGAATGCCTTAGGAAATCCTGTCGGGTTCCGGGGCATTTCCAGGGATATCACCGATCTTATTCAAGCCCAACACGCGTTAAAGGAGAGCGAGGAACGATACCGGACCATTATTGAAACCATTGAAGACGGGTATTATGAGGTGGACTTGGCCGGCAACCTGACCTATTTCAACGATGCCATGGCGCGAATTAATGGATATTCCAGGGCTGAAATGCAGGGCATGAATAATCGACAATATACCGATGCTAAAAATGCCAGGATAATCTATCAGACCTTTGTCCGGATTTTCCGTACTGGTGAACCGGCCAAGGCCATACAGTACGAAGTGATTACCAAAAATGGAGAAAGGAAAAGCTTAGAGACTTCCGCATCGTTGATCAGAGACCCTTCAGGTAACCCTATCGGTTTCCGAGGCATTGCTCGAGACGTTAGCGAACTCAGGCAGGCAGAGAAGGCCTTACAAACCAGCGAAGAACGCTTTCGTGTGGCCGCCGAAAGTTCCAATGATTTTATTTATGAATGGGATATCAAATCAGGTCGAATCGATTGGTCCGGCACTGCCGGTGTGAAACTTGGACATATTTTAGGTGAACTCCCAGTCACCGCTGTTGACTTTGATAGACTGATTCATTCAGAGGACCATGAACGTTTCTCAGAAGCCGTTATAAACCATTTGAGGCACGGGAAGCCTTACCTAGAAGAATACCGGATGATCGGGAAAGATGGGAATATCATCCACCTGAGCGCTGCTGGAATGTGTCTGCGGAATGAAGACGGGAGGGCCTTTAAATGGATCGGCGCCCTGAGCGACATCACCGAACGGAAAAGATCCGAAGAAGAACTCAAAGAAAGTTTAGCCAAGCTGCACAAGGCCATGGGGGGTATCATCCAGGCCATAGCCTTAACCGTGGAAAGTAAGGACCCTTACACCGCCGGGCATCAACAGCGGGTATCAAATCTTGGTCGTTCTATTGCCCAGGAAATGGGCTTGTCTAAAGACCAGATTGAGGC
>JBEKPQ010000055.1:0-26379 GCA_049520575.1 Thermodesulfobacteriota bacterium
AAGAAAATAGGGCTGCTTTGTCTGGCCATGGCCTCATAGTTGAAGGCGTGGCGGAAGTGATCAGCCCCGAGTTTTACATAGACATACCTCTTTGATCCCGTTTCATCATCTTCCTGGAGCTTCTTGGCCACGTTATGCAGGTGAGCCGCAAAGACCTTTACGATTTCACATTCTTTCGGCAGGATAATTTCCTGGCCGGTTATTTCCTTATGGCTGGCGTCCAGGCTCTCGGTTCGGTTGCAGGAGACGGTCAAGTCCCGCTCATTCCAGGAATAACCCCCTTTCTGATGTTCATTATAGTAGTTCATGAAGACCCTGCCCTTGTGCCGCTCAGCAAAGGCCCGGGCATTTCTGGTCTCGGGTAGGGCATCAACCACACACCGGGAGACATGGAAGTTTTTCATCAACCGATCCAGTTCTTTCCAGTCTTTATATATTCCCAGGTGCACTATCTTACCGGCCTTCTGGCGGGCCTTCTTGCCAATGACGACGTGTAGATCGGACCCCTGATCCACCCCCATGAAGCAAGGACCGGGGTCTTCGCTGGCTATGCCGTCGTTACCGCATAGAACAAGGACCTCCTGGACACTTAGGCGATTCTGGGCTTCTACGTAGGCCACCCCGATCTTGAGGTTATAGAAATCGGTCAAGTTTTTGGTTGTCCTGAACTGATGGAGGATATCCCCCGGATCCACAAAATGGGAAAAAAGCTGGGAGTAATGGCGGCCTCGTTTTTCGGTGATTGAGGGCCTCTTGGCCACCCATTGACCAATAGACGGGTTTAACTCCCCAAGGCACTTCTGGCAGGCCCGGATAACCCGGCCCCCTGCCTCTAATAAGCAATCCGGAAAGGTATCCTCCAGGCAGGTATAGGAACTGCAGGCTGGGCATTTCAACAGCCAGTATCGTTGATCCGTCTGTTGGAACTCTTTGTCAATCTCATAATCGGGCAGGGTTGGGTTGGACAGTTTCAGGACCTCCCGAAATTCCGAATGCCCCATCCGCTCCATGGCCATGTCAACGGCATTCTGAACGGCCTCGTCCAGTTCGTCAAAAATAATCAAATCCACGGGAATGGACTTCAATCCCACCCGGGACTGCATCGCTCTGAGGTAAAGAAAGGTATTCCAAACCCGCTTGATGCCTGCTGCATCCGTGTCCTTGACCCATTGGCCGATTAGGTCCGGGTTGTCTTCTATCAGTGGGGAGATCCTGCCCTTGGAAAAATCCAGGACATCCGAACGGGAAGGGAATAGATAAAGGATGCCCTTATAACCCTTGTATCTGGCCCCATATAGGGCTTTTAGTATGGCCTTCGAGGTAAGGCCTAACTGAGCGGCCTTTTCTTCAACCTGATGAGGATGATCGTCCTTATAGGGTTCAATCAAATATTCATGACGGTTAAAAGAAAAAGGCCTCCCATCGAGAATGACACCTTTAACCCAATCATGGAATAAGGAGGTTTCCCCTTTGTTGCCGAATTGAGATTCAATTGACTGTAACAGATGCCCGTAAAGCTCGGCCTTCTTTGAGCCGTTGTATGATCCGGTCTCGTACATCAGCGCTAACTTCTCCAATTATGGTTAGACTTCTTTTTGAAAATCCGCAATGGCCTCCACATCATAGAGAACCTTAAAAATATCCAGTTGGAGGGATAACTGGCCACGGATTTCGGCCATGGTCTTCAGGGCCAGTTCCCGGGGATCCTTGAAGCGATACTCGGTAATTTCTTCCTCGGTCCCCTTGACCTTCACCTTTCGGACCTGGCTTTCAAGAATTTGCAAAGCCTCTTTATCCCCCCGGTTCCACCTCATCAGCAAGTCAAGAAGCTCATTGGCATGAGCATTAATCTTCTGAAGTTGTTCGATCGAGTTTAAATTCTTAGTGACTACCCGGTGCGCATTTTCCAGGGCCACGGATTTGACGACGGCAATGTTCAGTTCTTTCTTGGCCTGGCTGATTGCCCCCTCCGTGACTCCAAAAACTTTAGCACACTCACGCTGAGATTTACCTGACCGAAGCATTTGAGATAGTTTGACTTTATCGATTTTTCCTAAAGGCATTGTCCGGCCTTAAAAACTGTAACCAAAGTGTAACTGTCAGAACCTAAAATAACCAAAAGTAACCTGACAAAACCAAAAATAGATTCTGTAAGTAGCTGATATTTAACTAATTGAAAAATGATGGGAAACTGCTTAAGACTTAGATCGGACTGAAAATCCGCGTGTCCCCAGTTCGATTCTGGGTCTCGGCACCACGGATGCTTGTTGACTTCCGGTGAACAGCAGTCAAAGTCTTTTCAAAATACTTCCACTCCAAATCGACTGATAAAATCATAAGGGAGCTCTCGTTTGAAATCCGATGAGCAGATTTTCTGACACAGACGGAAAAACCAAACTTGTCTCTCTCGACAAACCAAACTTTCTTCCCCATCCATCACTTTTAATCCCGTACATTCTCGGTTTGAAGAAAATCAACCCAGTGGTTTGCTTCTTTGTTGTAAATCCGCCATAGAAAATTTTGCTTGGTTAACGGTTAAACCCTCCTGCCTCAGTAGGACACCACGAGGGATGAAAATTAGTTTTGCCGAACGCTGAACATCTAACGTTTTTTTTGGTAAGGAGGTTTTCATGAACCCATCATTGGTTGACCTGATGGCCGACCTGAAAGAAGAAGAAACCCTGGCCATGGTCAATGAATTGATTCAAGAAAAAACCAAACCCCTGGATATCCTCCATGATGCTCGCTCGGCCATGGAGGTGGTAGGAAAGCGTTTTGAAACAGGCGAATACTTTATTCCCGATCTCCTCATGGCCGGTGAAATATTAAAGGGCATCTCGGATATCGTCAAACCCTTTCTTGAATCGGAACAGGTGGGTGCAAAAAAAGGTAAGGTTTTGATCGGTACCGTTGCTGGAGATATCCATGACATCGGCAAAGACATCGTAACCTTCATGATTGAGGTGAGCGGGTATGATGTCCTCGATATCGGCATTGATGTTCCCGTTTCTGTTTTCGTCGAAAAGACAAAAGAATTTCAACCCCAGGTCGTGGGGTTGAGCGGTTTTCTCACCTTGGCCTTTGACTCCATGAAGAAAACGGTAGAAGCCCTTGAACAAGCAGGATTGCGGGACTCTATAAAAATTATGATCGGCGGCGGTCAGATGGATGAAGAAGTCCGCAAATACGTCCGTGCAGATGCCTACGGCAAGGATGCGGTAGCCGCCGTCAACCTCTGCCGGCAATGGATAGGAGGTCGATGATGGAGAAAACACCGGAAGAGCTTTACCTGGAAAGGGAAAAGAGGGTTCTGGAGGTGATCGCTCTGAAGAAACCGGACAGGGTCCCCATTATGGTTATGTTCAGCTTCTTTCCGGCCAAATACCTTGGCATGACAGTCGAAGAAGTCATGTACGATCCCGAGAAATTATGGAAGGCTCAGTGGAACATCATGACCGAGTTCCAACAGGATATGGAACAAAATCCCTTTGCCCTTCGTTTTCTCGGCCCTATATTGGAAACCCTCGACTACAAACAGTTATTATGGCCGGGACACGGACTTTCGGCTGATCATACCTACCAGTTTGTGGAAGGCGAATACATGACCGCCGATGAATATGATTATTTCCTTCTCGATCCCTCGGATTTTATGATCCGCCGATATTGGCCCCGCATATTCGGCGCCTTGAAAGGGTTCGAAAACCTTCCTCCTCTTCATAATATCATTTCTTATTATATGGGTGTCCCAACGGGCCTGGCCGTCTTCAGTACTCCTGCGGTTCAACAGGCCCTGGATACTCTCAAGCAGGCCGGGGAAAAATCGGCCCAACTGGCTCATTACGCTAGATCCTTCACGGAAAAAACCAAAGAGGCGGGGTTCCCCTTGCAATCGGGAGGAATTAGCCAGGCCCCTTTCGACACACTGGGTGATTTCTTTCGAGGGACGAAAGGCCTTATGCTTGATATGTACCGGAGACCCCATAACGTCATCAAGGCCTGTGAAAAGCTGCTTCCTTTTATGCTTGAGATGGCCGTGAATGGAAGCAAGGCCTCCGGCATTCCCAGGGTGTTTATCCCTATTCACAAAGGATTGGACGGTTTTATGTCCATGGAGCAATTTAAAAAATTTTTCTGGCCAACCCTTCGGGAGCTTATGGTTTCGCTGATCAATGAAGGCATAACGCCCTGTCCCTTATGGGAAGGTGACTGCACCTCACGCCTTCAAGTCATCAAAGATATACCCGCAGGCAAGGCTTGTTACGCCTTTGAGGCCACAGACATGATCAAGGCCAAAGAGATTCTCGGTGAGACGGTTTGTATCCGGGGCGGCTTACCGATCTCCATCTTGGTCACCGGTACCCCGGAAGAGGTCAGGGCTTCCTGTAAAAAATTAATAGAAACGGTCGGAAAAGGTGGGGGATATATTTTGGATACCTCCACAGGTCTTGATGATGCCAAGCCGGAGAACGTCAAGGCCATGTTTGAAGCGGTGAGGGAATACGGGGGGTACTGATTGCGGATTGCCTAACTAGGGTGGAAAAAAGTTTTATCATAGCTGTCCATAGGATGGGCATCAATCCTCAACAGGAAAGCAAATAAAATATTATGGAAACACGGGTAGTCAGCCCTCAGGGGAAAGAAGTCATTATTGGAGATAACCGACCGACTGTCCTCATCGGAGAACGGATCAATCCCTTTGGTAAGGGTCCAATCAAGGAAGGCATGATATCAGGGGATATGGAGCCTATTCGCCAAGAGGCTCTCAAGCAGGTTGAGGCAGGTGCCGACATCCTGATTATCAGCGTGGCCGCCTTTGGAATCGATGAAACCGCTGTCTTCCCTCAGGCCACCAAGGCGGTCCTAGAGACCGTGGATGTGCCGCTCTGTCTGGAGTGCAGGAACCCGGTTGCTCTGGAGAAAGCCCTACGGTTAGGGTGCGGCAAGCCTATCATCAGCTCGGTAACCGATGAAGAGGCCATGCTGGAACAGATCCTTCCCCTCGTAAAGCAATACCATACAGCTTTAGTCATCCTGGCATCAGACGCGTCAGGAATACCGAATAATGCGGCCAAGAGAGTGGAGATTATCTCATCCATTGTGAAGGGGGTGCAGGAAGCGGGCATTGGTGCTGAGAATCTCCTGGCTGATTGTGTGGCGGAGTCGAGTGCGGTAAATAGTATGGCCGCGATTATCACCCTGGAAACAATGAAGATGGTCAGAGAGAAATGGGGACTAAATCTTGTCCTGGGGGCCAGCAATGTATCCTTTGGACTTCCCAGCCGGACCGTGATCAATGCCGTATTTCTCTCCATGGCCGTCCAGGCCGGACTGACTTCCGCTATTGTCAACGCAAAATTGATGAAACCTTATATCCTGGCCGCTGATTTATTGATGGGGCGTGACCACCGAGCCCGGCGCTACACCGGTTATTGCCGAACCATCTTAAAGCCCCCTGGCCAGAAGGGTAACGGTGAAGCCCAAAAATTATCATAAGGATTCGAGGGGCCAATGGGCCAAGGACCGCAGGGCGGAGTGAAAGGCATGGAAATGAGAACCCTTGAATCCTCGAATCCTGGAATCCTCGAACCCAATTTTTCTTAATCATGTCCTTTCCTCGGGAAAATGTTATCAAGGCACTTCGTCATGAACATCCGGTCAGCTTACCGAGAGGGGAACTCTTTCTGGATAGAAATTTCCTCGATGATTCATTTCAATCGTTCAAAGGCCAATATATAACCCAGGTGGCTTTGGCTGCCCGATCCCTTGGGCTTTCTGCAGTCGGGATTGACCTCGATATCGAACACTCCAACCGACTTCTATCAGCCAGAACCGGTCAAAAACTCGATGAATTATTTACCATCGGGTGTATCCAAGGACCAGCGTCACTCTTGATTAGGCGGTTCGGCTTTTTTCAGGCCATGATGGCTATCCGAAAAGCCTCTTCCGTTCTTTCGGATGTGAGCACTTGTCTTCTAAAGGATATTGAGAACCAGTGCCGATTAGCCCGATCTCAAGGTATTTGCGCCCTGGCCATCACCGATGATATCGCCGGGAACAAGGGGCTTCTGTTTTCACGGACAGATTTCAAAAATCGTATTTTGCCTTCCTATCGACGGGTTGCCGAGATAATCCATTCTAACGATCTTTTTGCTTTTTTCCACTCCGACGGGGATACCACCACAATTATCGACAGCCTGATTGAAGCCGGATATGATTGCCTCCACCCCGTTGATACCCAGGCCGGTCTGGATCTTAATAGATTGATGAAAAAATTTGATAGGCAAATTTCCTTCATGGGCCACATTGACCTTTTGGCCTGGAATGAGGATCGAATTTCTCAAAAAATCCGCTGGGCTGAAAAAAAGTTTATTAATGGTGGATTGATCCTTGGGTCGGCCGGCGGGTTGTCGATGGAGACAGGCCATGATAAGCTAGAGGTCCTCTATCCCCAATGGAAACAAAGAGGGCCACATTCATGAAAAAACATATGGTCTTTTTTGCACCATCTTTCAAAGAGGTTATGGCCGAGGAAGGAAGTTCCGTCCTGGAAGCCGCACGTCAAGCAGGGGTCTATATTAAGTCGGACTGCAATGGAAAAGGCCAGTGCGGCAGATGCCGGATACGCCTGAAGGAAGGTGAAGCCGGTCCTTTTAAAGGCCGGGAGGCGAAATTTATTAAAGGCCTTGAAAGGCGACAGGGTTACCGGTTGGCCTGCAAGACCCGAATCTTGGGAGAGATGACGGTCCAGGTTCCCGAAGAACATATTCTCCTAACCAAGGAAGCCAAGAAGGTTTTCTCTAAAAGGTCGAAGCGAATTGATCCGGCAGTGAAAAGCTATTTTCTCAATTTGTCGGAAGAAAAGCAGACTCGTGGCGACTATTTTAAAAAGATCATTCAGAGTCTCGGTGTATCTTATGGACTCAAGGATCTTCAATTTACCCCGGCAGTTCGGAATAGTTTAAAGCGGATGTCCAAAGAAAACCGACAAAAGATTACGGTCCTGGTCTGGATGGACAAGAAAATAATCTCCGTCCGGCCCGGACGGGATGAAACCTGTCTCGGACTGGCCGTCGATATTGGAACAACGACGATTGCCCTCTATTTGTGCAATTTACAAAATGGGGAGATTATCGCCGTAGGCTCGATCACCAATCCGCAGGTCCTCTACGGGGCAGACATCATGTCCCGTATTGCCTATTGTGTCGATCATCCGGGGGTCGGCCTGAAAAAGATGCAAAAAGAACTGGTCGACTCACTGAATACCTTGATCGACCGGATGACCAACGAGAATGGATTTTCACCCAATCAGATCTTAGACGTCACCGTTGTCGGCAATACCGTTATGCATCATATCTTTCTTGGTTTGTCACTGGACCGTCTGGGGTTATGGCCTTTTACACCCGCCTTAAAGGGGGGTGTGGATAAGAAAGCCTCGGCCCTTGGGATAGGTATCGATCCATCCGCTTATGTCCATGTGCTGCCCGTGGAGGCTGGTTTCGTGGGAGCCGATAATGTCGGGGTGCTGCTCTCCGAAGAACCTTACAACCGGCATGAGCTCTCCTTAATCCTAGACTTGGGCACCAATGGAGAGATTGTTTTGGGAAATCGGGAAATCCTTTTGTCCTGTTCTTGCGCTACAGACCCGGCTTTTGAGGGGGCCCATATTTCCAACGGAATGCGGGCGACGCCCGGCGCCATAGAAAAAATACGTTTTGATCCAAACAGTTTTAAGGTCGATTACAAAGTTATTGGCAGAAAAGGCTGGGCGAGCAAACATGCCCCAGGCTACCTCCGGCCGGCGGGTATCTGCGGTTCAGGAATCATTGATTCCCTGGCCCAATTATTTAACTTAGGTTTGATCAAAGAGAACGGGACCTTTTCCAAGGAATGGAGCCATCCCAGACTTAGGAGGGGTCCCTCGGGTGTCATGGAATTCGTTTTGGTTTGGAAACAGGAAACGGTTACAGGGAAAGACATCGTATTAAATCAGAAAGATATCAGGCAGGTCCAACTGGCCAAGGCCGCCGTCTTGGCAGGCTGCAGGATTTTATTGAATCATCTTGGGGCTTCGTCAGTAAAGCGGATGAGGGTTGCCGGAGCTTTCGGCCAGCATATCAACAAGGAACATGCCTTGACCATTGGGCTTTTCCCCTGGTGCGATCCAAAAAACATCCGCCTGGTTGGCAATGCCGCCGGGCATGGGGCATACCTGACCTTGCTGGATAAAGAAAAAAGGAGAGAAGCCGAGACCGTTGCCGGAAGGGTAATCCATTTTGAATTGGCCTTGGAAAAAGAATTTCAAAGTCAGTTCATGAAGGCCCTTTCCCTCTCCTACCAATCCATTAGGAGGTAACTCATGAATCTGGCTCACCATCTGGAACAATCGGCGTTCTTCTTTCCGGATCATCCGGCCGTTCACCAGGACGGCCTCGAGATGACCTATGCGCGGCTTAACGATTCGGCGAATCGGATCGCAACAGGTCTCATCAAAATGGGCATCAGGCCGGGGGACCAAGTCGGCCTTTATGCCCCGAACTCGGCGGAATGGATCATTTTTTATTTCGGTGTGCTTAAGGCCGGAGCCATAGCGGTCACGCTTTCGGCCAACCTTATTGGGGATGAACTGGTGAATCTTGTCATGCATGCCAGGCCGCGTTTTGTTTTCACCATCCCCACCAAACTCAGCGAATTGGAGCGACTGAAAAACCCCGAAGGGATTGAAATGATCATCTGTCCCGGAGGAGATCTGGATCTTCAATCCCTTATAACTATGGGTTCGGAATCATTCAAAGCTGTAGAGCGGGACACTGCGGATGCCGCCGCTATCCTTTATACCGGCGGGACCACGGGTATTCCGAAAGGTGTCATGCTGACCCACGAAGGGATTGGGTTTTCCAGTCACAGCGTGGCAGTCTTTGAGCGCTCTACTGAAACCGACCGAGCCTTGTGTTTTATGCCTTTTAATCATGTCTTCGGACAGATCCACATCATGAATGCGACCATCCATAGTGCCGGCTGCCTTGAACTTCTACCCTCCTTCGACTTGGAGAGGGTTTTAGCCTTATTAGAGTCAGGAAGGGTTACCAAGTTTTTTGCCGTTCCTACGATTTATATCCGCCTTTTGGCCCTCAGCGATCTGGAGAAAAAACTGGGGAATTTACGCTATTGTTTTTCCGCAGCGGCCAGCTTGGCCGAAGAGGTCGTTAAACAGTGGAAAGAACGGACAGGGATTACAATTTCTGAATCATATGGGATGACCGAAGCCATGCCCGTGACCTATAACCATTATTACCGGCACGTCGTTGGATCGGTGGGACAACCGGCTTTTGGTGTTGAAGTCCAGATCAGGGATCCCTCAGGAAACCGTCTAAACATAGGGCAGGAAGGAGAAATCTGTGTTCGGGGGCGCGTGGTCATGAAAGGTTACCTGAATAATCCCGAGGAGACTCGTTCCGCCTTCTGGGAGGGCGGCTGGTACCGCTCCGGCGACGTCGGCCGATTCGATTCCGACAATTATCTTTACATTGTCGACCGGGTCAAAGACATCATCATCACCGGCGGCGAAAATGTCTTTCCACGTGAGGTGGAAGAAGTGCTCTACACGCGGTCTGAAGTGCAGGAATGTGCGGTCATCGGACTTCCCGACCAAGAATGGGGCGAGAGGGTGATCGCCTTTATCATTCCCAAACCGGGTTGTCTTGTCGTCCCTGAAGAATTGAAAAATTTTCTGAAATCCCGTTTATCGGTCTTCAAGGTACCCAAAGCGTTTGTCACCTTAAACGAATTCCCCAAAAGTCCAACGGGAAAGATTCTAAAACGGGAACTGAGAAAGCAGAACGGGTTAAAAGAATTTGCTACAGAGGTCAGACCGAAGTAGATCACCCGGGCTGCATCATCCACCCAGAATCGCATTCTGGATTTGTTCAGCAACCCTCTCGGAACCGTGAACTTGCCGGACAGATGTGAATTTTAAGATGCTTTTATTATTGCACGAATAAGTCTTTTTTCACTTAGAATTTAAAAATTTCATTGACATTATTTTTTTAATATTTTAACAATTAGACCAAAAAAAGGCCATTGGTATTCTCCTATCATTAACCACTCGAATTTCCTGAAAGAGATCTGGTTTGCCTCTTTTAGTTAGAAGGTAATCTATGAACGTTGCCAGGAATTTAGAACGGTCGGCCTTTTTTTTCCCTGAATCCCCTGCCCTTAGCGACGGGGAACGGGAACTCACTTATCAAACCTTCAATACCTTGGCCAATCGGGTGGCCACCTCCTTGATTCAATTGGGTGTAAAACCGGAGGATTTCATTGGCCTGTGTGCACCCAACAGCGCCGATTGGATTATCTTCTATTTCGGAGTTCTCAAAACCGGCGCAGTGGCCGTCACCTACTCCTATCTTCTCCAGGAAAAAGAACTCCATCTTCTGGTTCATCACTCCAAACCTAAAATGATTTTTACAACCGACGGCCGAATCCCGGAAGTGGAGAAAATGAAGGCCTCGGGAGCTCTGGAAAAAATCATCTGCCCTCATGGTGATGTGAATCTGACTCAATTATTGGATCGGGGTCGGGAAACTTTTCAAGCCATCGATCGCGACCGAAGCGATCCCGCCGCTGTTTTATATACCGGAGGGACCACCGGGGATCCCAAAGGGGTCCTGCTGACGCATGAAAATATCAATATTTCCAGCCACAATGTGGCCTTTTCGGAACGATCCAATGAATTCGACCGGGCTCTTTGTTATCTTCCCTTCAATCATGTCTTCGGTCAGATGCACATCATGAATGCCACTATTTTAAGCGCCGGATGTCTGGAAATTCTGTCCGGTTTCGAATTGGATAAGGTCCTTAAGTTAATCTCCAAGGGAAAGATCACCAAGTTTTATGCGGTTCCTACAACTTATATCCGCCTGCTCACCGAGGAAAATCTTAAAGAGAAATTGGGTAATATCCGATATTGTTTTTCAGCCGCTGCCAGTCTGGCCGGCGAGATCGTCCGGCAATGGAAAGAACGTACCGGACTGACTATTTATGAAGCCTACGGTTTGACCGAATCCGCGTCGATCGTTACCTATAACCATTTTTGTCGTCATGTGGTCGGGTCGGTCGGGGAAGTAGTCTCCGGTGTCGAAGTGGAAATTCGGGATCCTTTCGGCCATCAGCTGGGGGAAAATCAGGAAGGGGAGATTTGTATCCGGGGGCGGAACATCATGGCCGGCTACCTCAATAATCCCAAAGATACCCAGGCGGCTTTTTGGGAGAATGACTGGTTTAGATCCGGCGATATCGGCCTTCTTGATGACCAGGGGTACCTTTATATCATCGATCGGCTAAAAGATATGATCATCACCGGCGGGGAAAACGTTTATCCCAGGGAAGTCGAAGAGATTATTTACACCCGAAGCGAAGTGCAGGAATGTGCGGTTGTCGGTCTTCCCGACCGGGAGTGGGGTGAAAGGGTGACCGCTTTCATTATTCCGAAACCAGGACGGGTGATCGACCCTCAAGATTTGAAATCTTTCCTAAAATCTTCTTTATCCTCTTTCAAAGTGCCTAAAGAGATAGTAGCAGTGGAGGAAATGCCCAAGAGTCCAGCCGGCAAAATCCTGAAACGAGAGCTGAAAAAAAGTTATTTGGAGGGAAAGAGCTGAAGCGAGCCTAACGTGGTGCAAAAACTACATCATTTATCTTTTATTAATTATTGACTTTCTTACCCAGGTTGAGTGTGGAGGATATTCAAATATAAACTCCCCCATAAAACTGAGGGGGTTTTTCGGTTTTCCATGTCATTGATTTTTTATTCCTGAGATTCTTGTCGATATTATATAATGGTTTTTGAAAAAGTCTTAAAAACCCCATCCCCCTTTTGGGGAAAGGATTGCCTGCTTGCCGGGCGACGGGATAGGCAGGGCACGCAGACATTAAGTGGAAATTCAACTTTTAACAAAACCATCAAAATATAATATTTTCCATTCCATAGTTAAAGATTAAACGTGTTAATCTTTCCACCCCATTTTTCTTGGTAAAAAATAATAGAGACGAACCCGGACCTGATTAGGAGTCTATATCGGATGGAAACTGATCAAGTTAACCTGCGGATCGAAAACCTCTCACTTAGCTTTGGCGGTGTCGGCGCACTGGTCGACATTAGCCTGGAAATCCGGGACAAAGAAATACTGGCCATCATTGGACCTAACGGCGCTGGGAAGACCGCCCTTCTTAACTGCATCAACGGCTTCTACAAACCCCAAAAAGGTGAGATCGTTTATAACGGGAAAAGGATTACCCGAATGCGCCCGGACAGGCTGGCGGGCTTGGGTATTGCTCGGACTTTTCAAAACATAGAACTGTACACAGGACTGACCACCCAGGATAATATCATGGCCGCCCGACACGTGCTCATGAAGCAAAATTTCCTAACGGGTTCGCTATACTTCGGCTGGGCCGTCAAAGAGGAGATCAGGCATCGCCGAACCGCCGAGGAGATTATCGATTTCCTGGAAATAGCGCCCATTAGAAAAAAAGTGGTCGGTATGCTGCCCTACGGAATGCGGAAAAGGGTCGAGCTGGCCAGGGCTTTGGCCCTGGAACCGAAAGTTCTGCTGCTTGACGAGCCTATGGCCGGGATGAATCTGGAGGAAAAGGAGGATATTGTCCGTTTCATCATTGATGTCTTCGAAGGCCAGGGAGACACCTATCCGGACACTCCTGTTCTTAGGGATGGAATCGGCTGCATCATCCTGGTCGAACATGATATGGGTGTGGTTATGGACATTGCCGACCGGATTATCGTCCTCGATTTCGGGCGAAAGATTGCCGAGGGCAGCCCAGCCGAAATCAGCACCAATCCCGAGGTGATCAAAGCTTACCTGGGGAAAGGGAAAAAGATTTAAATCCAATGCTGCAAGTCAACAATATCGAAGTGGTCTATATGAATGTCATTCAAGTGCTTCGAGGCGTATCCTTAGAGGTAGGTGATGGAAAAATCGCAGCCCTGCTTGGAGCCAACGGTGCTGGCAAGACGACCACACTCAAAGCCATATCCGGAATGCTGAAGACCGAAGAGGGAAAGGTAACTTACGGCAGTATTGATTTTGATGGGAAACGGATAGACCAGTACGGTCCCGAGGCCATTGCCGCTTTGGGCATCAGCCAGGCCATGGAAGGGCGAAGGGTTCTTGAACACCTGAGCGTTGAGGAAAATTTACTGGTCGGCGCTTACTGCCGCAAGGATCGGACCGGGGTCAAGAGGGACATGGAAATGGTCTTTGATTACTTCCCCAGGATCAAAGACCTCCGATACCGGACCAGCGGTTATCTGTCCGGTGGGGAACAGCAGATGTTGGTCATAGGGCGGGCGCTTATGGCCCGTCCGAAGCTGATGCTCCTGGATGAACCCTCACTCGGTTTGGCTCCTTTGCTGGTACAGGACATCTATGAAATCATCCAGAGAATCAGTACCGAACAAAAAACGACCATACTCCTTGTGGAGCAAAACGTCAATGCTGCTCTGGGTATCGCTGATTATGGTTATGTGATGGAAAACGGACGGGTTGTTCTTAGCGGTCCGGCTGAGCAGTTAAAAGATAACGAGGATGTTCGGGAATTCTATCTGGGATTGTCGGCTGTCGGCTCCCGAAAGAGCTATCGTGACGTTAAGCACTACCGGCGAAAGAAGCGGTGGTTGAGTTAGAAAATGAAAGAGTCCATTATAGACAGAATAGGGCAAGTCCATAAAGAAAAGGGCGATACCTGGCCTAAGATACTTAAGTTTAACTTTGAAAAGTATGGCCATAAGGGAAGAGCCATGAGGCACAAGCACTTCGGCATCTGGCAGGTTTATTCCTGGAAGGACTACTACCTTCAGGTTAAATACTTGGCTCTTGGGATGTTGTTCCTTGGCCTTGAATCCGGGGATAAGGTGGTTATCGTCGGGGATAATGCCCCTGAGTGGTATTATGCCGAACTGGCTGCCCAGGCTGCCCATGGAGTTTCCGTGGGGGTGTGTCCGGATTTACTTCCTCGCGAGATAAAAACCATTGCCGAAAATTCCGAGGCCAGGTTCGCCATCGTTGAAGATCAGGAGCAGGTGGATAAGTTTCTCCAAATCAAAGCCGAGCTTCCCTTGCTTAAAAAGGTTATTTACTGGAACTACAAGGGACTGGCCCACTATGATGACTCTGTTTTGATGGGCTATAAACAGGTCTTGGAAAAAGGGGACCAATATGAGGCGAAACACCTCGGGCTCTTTGAGCGCCTGGTGGAAACCGGGCAAGCCGATGATATCTGCGCCCTGGTTTACACTTCAGGGACCAGCGCAACTGCACCCAAGGGAGCTGTCCACACCTATAAGACGATGAGGGCGGGCGCCGACCATTATTTACAGCTTGATCCCTGGGATGAAAAAGACAATGTTGTCCCTTTCCTACCCCCGGCCTGGATGCCTGAGCAATGGGCTGGAATCGGCTGTCACCTGCTGTCTGCTTGCACTTTGAACTTTGCTGAAGCGCCGGAGACCCAACAACGGGATACCAAGGAAACCAGACCAAGCATCATATTCTATAATGCCCGGGTGTGGGAGAGTCTGGCGGCCATGGTCCAGGCACGGATTCTTGGAAATGATCCTATCCAAAAGCGGGCCTGCCGTCTGTTTATGCCGATCGGCTATAAGACGGCCGAGTTGAGGTTTCATAAGAAAAAACCGGACTTCTTCCAGAAAACACTCCACGGCTTGGCTGACCTCGTCCTATTCAGACCTCTTAAAAACAGTCTTGGTCTGTCCAAGGCCAGAATCTGCTATAGTACCAGCGGGGTTCTCAGTCCGGATGCCTTCAGATTCTTCCATGCCTTGAATCTTCCCCTCAAAAGTTTATACCATACTTCAGAGGGCGGATCTCTAACCGACGCCAGGGATGAGGACATTTGTACTGAGATGCTTGGGTCTGTCCCCAAGGGGACGGAAGTAAAAATAACCGATAATGGGGAACTGATTTATCGTCAACCCGGCATTTTTGTCGGGTATTATAAGGACGCAGCTAAGACTGCAGAGGTGCTAAAAGACGGTTGGTTTTTCAGCGGGGACAGCGGTTTCATCCGGGAGGACGGACATATTGTCTTTTTAGACCGGGTCAGGGACTTAATTAAGCTGAAGAGCGGCGAAAAACTGGCTCCCCAATGGATTGAGAGCCGGCTGAAATTCAGTCCTTATATCAAGGAAGCCTGGGTTCTGGCCGGACCGGACCAGACCTTCGCCTCGGCCATATTAATCATTAATTACGATACGGTCAGAAGGTGGGCCGGACAAAAGAGGGTGGCTTATTCAACCTTCGCCGATCTTTCCCAAAAGCCGGAAGTTTACGAGTTGGTCAAACAAAATATCGATAGAATAAACAGCACGCTTTCCCCGGGTTGCCGGATAAAAAAATATGTAAACCTGTATAAGGAATTAGATCCGGATGAAGGCGAGGTAACCAGGGACAAAAAGCTGAGACGACCTTTCCTGGAAGAACGTTTTCGCCAGCTTATCGATTCGATCTATGGGGATAAGAGCGAAGTGTCGATAGAAGCCCGGGTCAGGTATCAGGATGGACGGACGGGAACCATAAAGACGACACTTAGCATCAAATCTGCTCAAGGAGCCATCGTATGACCTTTTTCCTTCAGTTGGCGTTGACCGGTTTTGCCCTGGGCATGGTCTATGCCCTGGTGGCTCTCGGTTTTGTTATTATCCTAAAATGCTCCGATGCCTTTAACCTTGCCCAGGGGCACTTTGTCATGATCGGTGGTTACCTGGGTTATACCTTCCTGGTGACCTTCGGCCTGCCGATCTGGGCCACACTGATTCTGGCGGTAGTAGTGGCCATCATCATGGGTTTGTTAATAGAACGCCTGACCCTGCGCCCTTTGATGGGACAATCAGACCTGGCTGTCATCATGATGACTATTGCCCTGGCTACTGTTCTGGAAGGGTTGGCCACCCTGATCTGGGGCGGCGAATATAAGACCTACCATGGATTACTGCCGACGCTGACCCTCAAACTGGGTCAGATTTCCATACCACCGGAGTCGCTGATCGGACTTATAGTCTCTGTGGTTTGCGTAACATTGCTCATGCTTCTGTTCCGCTATACCAAAATCGGGCTGGCCATGCGGGCCACGGCCGAGGACTTGCAGGTAGTGCAGAGTGTGGGTATCAAGGCTACCACGGTCTATGCCGTCTCCTGGATCATTGCCTGTGTTGTCGGGGTGATCGGGGGCATTCTTTTAGGAGGTGTGTCCGGCGTTATGATCCCCCTGGCTGAGATCGGTTTGAAGGCCTTCGCCGTGGTTCTGCTGGGAGGGGTGAACTCCATTGGCGGGGCCATTGTGGCCGGCATCATCCTGGGTGTCTTGGAAAATGTGGCCGCAGGATATCTCGACCCATTACTACCCGGAGGCGGACTGGCCCAAATATTTCCGTTTATGGTCATGATCATTGTCCTCATCTTTAAACCCCACGGGCTGTTTGGTCTGGTCAGGATAGAAAGGATTTAGTCCATGGGTTTAGGCTCCGGAACCTTTCAAGAAACCTACCCGCAGGATATGGCCGTAATACGTACCAAGGGGCAATGGGGACTGTTCCTGGTTTTCCTCATCTTTCTTTTCACCTGCCCATTGTATTTCAGTGACCGAATACTGACCGTCATGACGATGATCGGTATTGCCGTGATTAGTGTTCACGGGCTCAATATTCTGACCGGATACTGCGGCCAAATTTCTATGGGCCATGTGGGTTTTATGGCTGTCGGTGCCTATGTGTCGGCGATCTTAACCGCTAAGTTCGGCTGGTCGTTCTGGGCGGCCCTGCCTTGTTCCGCCCTGGCCGCGGGAACGGTCGGGTTGATCTTCGGTCTGCCGTCCTTAAAGATCAAAGGGTTCTATCTCATTATGGCCACCATCGCCGCCCATTTTCTGGTTATCTGGCTGATCCTTCAGCTCCGAAGTATCACCGGCGGAGCTGACGGCATGGCTGTGCCCAAACCCCGGATAGGCGGCATCATTTTGGCGTCCAAAGCCGGCTACTTCTACCTGGTTATGTTAATGGCCTGCCTGGCCACCTTTCTGGCGGTTAACTTGGTCAGGACAAGAACAGGCAGGGCCTTCGTGGCCATCAGAGACAACGACCTGGCGGCCGAAGTCATGGGGATCAATCTCTGGAGTTATAAGCTGCAGGCCTTCTTTATCGGTTGTGTTTATGCCGGAGTGGCCGGAGCCTTGCTGGTGCATTACTATGGATTCGCCAGTGTCGACCAGTTTCCCTTTATGGATTCCGTCTGGTATATTGGTATGCTGATTGTCGGCGGAATGGGCAGTATTCCGGGGGCCATTCTTGGCGCCGTATCACTCAAGCTCCTGGATGAGTTGGTCACCATTGCTGGCCCCATCTTATCGGCCGCCGTGGCTGCCCAGGCAGCCGCTTCATTGGCCCTCATCACCAGGGGTTTAGTCATTATTCTATTTCTTATTTTTGAACCCAGGGGACTCGAACACCGGTGGGAACTTATCAAGGCCTATTTCAGGTTGTGGCCTTTCTCACATCAAGAAACAGAGTGAAGGGGGGATTGATCCGAAGAAATACTAACCTTGTTGTTTAAACCATCAAACAATGTTGAGAGGAGGAGACAATGGTTAAAATTAAAATCGGTTCAATGTGGGTCGCATTCGTAATGATGTTTATGGTAGGTGGATTGCTGTTTTCCCCGAATGCCGGCGCTGCCGGAAAAACCGTCTATATAGGCGGCACCATGTCGCTGACCGGACCCTACGCTGAGGATTCGGCGGCCATCCTGGCTGCCTTTGAGGACTATGTTAAGTATGTCAACGAGACCAAACGTTTGGCCCCCTGGCGCAATGAGAAATGGCCCGCCGATATAAACCTGGAATTGCTCTGGCGCGATGACGAGCTCAAACCGGCCAAGGCCCTCTCCATCTACGAGGAGCTCAAGGCCAAAGGGATGCTGGTTTATAGGATATCGGGATCGCCCATAGCGCTGGCCCTCAAGGACAGGCTGAATCAGGATCACATGGGGGCCACGAGTATGGCCTCCGGACCCTACCTCCTGAAACCACCGCAAACCGTTTTAACCTATTATCCCATTTATACCGATGCCCTGGCGGCCATCGCTGATTGGTTTAAAGGCCAATGGAAGGGGCCGGGGAAACCAAGGGTGGCTTACCTGACCTCCGATAATGCCATGGGCAAGTCGATTGAGATACCTGAGATGAAAGCCTATCTGGAGAAGGCGGGATTTGAGTTTGTCGGTATCCAATATGTGCCGTTGGTCCCCACCTCACCGCCAACGACCCAATTGATGTGGCTGAAACAAAACAAGGTTAACCTTGCCCTGGGTGTGATGGTCAACCCCGGCTCACAACCGACCATTAAAGAAGCGGTAAGACTGGGCATGGGCCCCCATCTGGATTACAAGATCGTTTTCGGCCAAGCCTTACCCAGCCACGCCGCCGTGTTCGCTCCGGCCATGGGTGTGCTGGGTGACGGTTTTATCGTTGCCGGGAGTTTTCCTCCATTGGATGACCTGGCCACTCCGGGGATTAAATTCTGCGACGACCTGCAGAAGAAATATCGGCCAACCAAAAGGGCCACCCATATCATGTACGTGGGCGGTATGATCGAGGCCATGGTCCAGGTTGAAGCCTTAAGGCTGGCCTTGCAAAAGACGCCCCTTGAAAAGCTGAAACCGGAAGATGTGCTTCAAAACGGGTTCCACAAAATTAAAAACCTTTCCACCGGTAACTTGAGCGCCACCCCACTGACCTATGGTCCGGGGGATATCGAAGGGGTTAATGCCGTACGTGTAGACCAGGTCCAGAAGGGAAAAGTGGTCAACCTGGGCACCTGGCCGACTCGGCATATTTATTAACCTAATCACGATCATTCCGGGGGCTCTGCTTCAAAGACCCCTGGTGACTCCAATCGTAAACCTTTTTTTAGCTATAGGCCCACACAGACTCACGGGACAAGTCAAGGGCGATGAACTACTTTCTCGCCCTTGACGCGGAATGGGCAGTATTCCGGGGGCCATTCTCGGCGCCGTATCGCTCAAGCTCCTGGATGAGTTGGTCACCATTGTCGGCCCCATCTTATCGGCCGCCGTGGCTGTCCAGGCAGCCGCTTCATTGGCCCTCATCACCAGGGGTTTAGTCATTATTCTATTTCTTATTTTTGAACCCAGGGGACTCGAACACCGGTGGGAACTTATCAATGCCTATTTCAGGTTGTGGCCTTTCTCACATCAAGAAACAGAGTGAAGGGGGGGATTGATCCGAAGAAATACTAAACTTGTTGTTTATTGTTTAAACTATCAAACAATGTTGAGAGGAGTAGACAATGGTTAAAATTAAAATGGGTTCAATGTGGGTCGCATTCGTAATGATGTTTATGGTAGGTGGATTGCTGTTTTCCCCGAATGCCGGCGCTGCCGGAAAAACCGTCTATATCGGCGGCACCATGTCGCTGACCGGAGCCTACGCTGAGGATACGGCAGCAATCCTGACTGCCTTTGAGGACTATGTTAAGTATGTCAACGAGACCAAACGGTTGGCCTCCTGGCGCAATGAGAAATGGCCCGCCGATATAAACCTGGAATTGCTCTGGCGCGATGATGAGCTCAAACCGGCTAAAGCACTCTCCATCTATGAGGAGCTAAAGGGCAAGGGGATGCTGGTTTATAGGATATCGGGATCGCCCATAGCGCTGGCCCTCAAGGACAGGCTGAATCAGGATCACATGGGGGCTACGAGTATAGCCTCCGGACCCTACCTCCTGAAACCGCCGCAAACCATACTGACCTATTTTCCTATCTATACCGATTGCCTGGCGGCAATCGCCGATTGGTTTAAAGGCCAATGGAAGGGGCCGGGGAAACCAAGGGTGGCTTACCTGACCGCCGATAACGCCATGGGCAAGTCGATTGAGATACCTGAGATGAAAGCCTATCTGGAGAAGGCGGGATTTGAGTTCGTCGGTATCCAGTATGTGCCTTTGGTCCCCACCTCCCCGCCTACAACCCAATTGATGTGGCTGAAACAAAACAAAGTTGACTTGGCCCTGGGTGTGATGGTCAACCCCGGCTCACAACCGACCATCAAAGAAGCGGTAAGACTGGGCATGGGCCCCCATCTGGATTACAAGATCGTTTTCGGCCAAGCCTACCCTAGCCACGCCGCCGTATTCGCTCCGGCCATGGGTAAACTGGGTGACGGTTATGTCGTTGCCGGGAGTTTTCCTCTATTGGATGACCTGGCCACTCCGGGGATAAAATTTTGCGACGACCTGCAGAAGAAATATCGCCCAACTAAAAGGGTCACTAATATCATGTACGTGGGCGGTATGCTCGAGGCCATGGTCCAGGTTGAAGCCTTAAGGCTGGCCTTGCAAAAGACGCCCCTTGAAAAGCTGAAACCGGAAGATGTGCTTCAAAACGGGTTCTACAAAATTAAAAACTTTTCTACCGGGAACTTGAGTGCCACCCCACTGACCTATGGTCCGGGGGATGTCGAAGGGGTTAAGGCTGTACGTATAGACCAGGTCCAGAAAGGAAAAGTGGTCAACCTGGGCACAACATGGCCGATTCGGCATATTTATTAACCCCGATCACGATTATTCCGGGGGCTCTGCTTCAAAGGCCCCTGGTGACTCCAATCGTAAACCTCTTTTATTAGCCACGGACCCACCCAGACTCAGGGGACAAAATGTCGTTCTTTGTCTGTGTGTGTCTGTGGCAAAAACTTTTCTTTTCCGTCTTTTCCAAATCAGGAGAGTAAAATGATTTTCACTGAAAAAGAGCGGGCTGTTTTTGACCGATTTGACCTCGACGTCCAGCCTGTCGGTGTTAAATTCCTGGCCAGACAGCCCGACCTAATCGAAAGGCTCGATGAAAAATTGGCTTTCTGCGAAATGCTCAAGAAGGCGCAGGAAGGGAAGGCCTTTTTCGCCGATGCCGAGAGCCATGCCTGTGAGGCCGGGCTGTATGTATTGGGGCAGGCCGATGCCCCGGGGCCTTATGTCAGCGGAGAATTCGGGGCCGGGTTGAAAATCTTCGAAGAGCCGCGTTCCGCAAGCCGATTGTACCATTATATACCAAAGATTAACCAAGGGGTGGTCAACTATGTTGCCTTTTCACCCTTAAACCAGCTTGCTTTCAACCCCGATGTCCTGATCATCCTGGCCAAAACGGATCAAACCGAAATTTTATTGCGGGCCATGAGTTATCGAACAGGGGAAATGTGGTCGAGCCGGTTTTCTCCGGCCATAGGCTGTGCCTGGATTTTTGTTTATCCTTATTTGACGGGGAAATTGAATTATGCCGTGACTGGTTTAGGCCACGGTATGAAGCGTAGGAAGATGTTTCCGGAAGGCCGGCAGTTGGTATCGATCCCCTTTGACCTGTTGCCGGCCATGCTTCAGAACTTGCAGGAAATGCCCTGGGATCTTCCCGCTTATCAACCGGACGGTAAGGAATTTGTCCAGCAATTGGTTAATAAATTAGGCCTAGATAAACCCGCAAAAAAATGAGATTCCGCCGAAGGTTAGCAGGAATGAAATTCTTTCGCCTTGTCAGCATAACCTCATCCAGTTTCTGAAATCAGTTTTGCTTTTTCCCGGCAGGGAAATATTCGACAAGGCCATAGTATATTTTCAAAACGAGAATTAGGTCTTTCCTCGAAATAAAGAGAGCTTTGAAAAATGTTCAATTTTGTTCAAGGTCAAGGAAGACGAAAATTTTAACCACAGGAATACATTTAGTATTTTGAGGATTAAAATTTGAGTCTGACACAGAAATTGGGCAAAAGGGGAAGTTTTTCAAAGCTCTCATAAATGCTTCAACACTCTCAGTCGATCTGCCTGATGTTTTTGATCAGCTTTTTGACCTTGGCCAGCAGATCCTCTTTTTCCCTTTTAGAAAAATCTTGTAAAATATTTTTTAATAGCAGGTCCTGCTCTTTTTCAATAGCATCTAACGTCTTTTTACCTTTGGGGGTGATTTCGAGCAGGGTGACCCGTTCATCATTTTTGTCCGATTTCCGGAGAATATAGCCGTTTTTTTCCAGCCTTTTTGCCGTGCTGGTCATATTGGCCCCGGGGACGAGCATAATTCGGCTCACCTCAGTGATCCTGCTTTGACCATTTTTTGTGGCCTTCAAAACTCTCAGGATATTATACTGGGGGAAGGAAAGGTCGTAGTTTCTAAAAATAGCGGAGGCCGCCCTCTTAAAGCCCTCGGCAGCCCGAACAATAGCGATCAGGGGTTTTTCATCAATACTCAGATCGCTTCGATAATTGGGTATTTCCATGGTTCCACCTTTTCCGGGAGACTGTTCCACAAATTTCAATGTCAATTATATCAAAGAATCGGCCCAACGGCAATTAAATCCATTGATAGTAAATCTATTGATATTTTAAACGTTGACTTTTCACCGGAGATCATTGTATTTTTTAAAGGATGAGACTTTAACCGAAGGGGAAAAAAGTAAAGGGGAGGTTGTTTTAGAAAATCCCAGCAAAAGAAAAACAGGACAAGGAGAGGGATATGGAGGAAATCAAAAAGGTCAGAACCGTATGTCGAAGCTGCCATGGCGGTTGTGGGGTAATCGCTCAGGTCAAAAACGGCAAGGTCGTCAAAATCGAAGGAGATCCGAACTCCCCCATCAGCTATGGCACCTTGTGCAGCAAAGGCCTGGCCATCACTCAAATCGCTTACCACCCGGACCGCATTCTTCATCCTATGAAAAAAGGCCATCAAGGCTGGGAACGAATCACCTGGGATGAAGCCCTGGATACGGTGGCCTACCATTTCAAGAAGGTTATAGAACAACACGGGTCGGAATCCCTTTTTATTGGCCAAGGGACCGGGCGGGATTATGAAAGCCACTTTTCCCGGTTCGGAAATCTTCTGGGAACGCCCAATGTCCTGACCGCCGGACACATGTGTTATCTCTCCCGGATAGGCGCTTCATTGATCACCTGCGGACGTTTTCCGGTCTGCGATTATGAGGGCGCGCCGAAGTGTATTGTCCTTTGGGCCGTCAATCCCCTGTGGACCAACCCGGATGAATATAAAGGAGCAAGTTTCTGGAGGGCCTATAAAAAAGGGGCCAAACTGATCGTTATCGATCCCCGCAAAAATTTCTATACCCAAAAAGCCGATCTCTGGCTTCAGCTCAGACCGGGGACCGATGCCGCCCTAGCCTTGGGATTTTTCCAAGTCATCATTGAAGAAGAGCTCTATGATAAAGAGTTTGTGACCCGTTACATTCATGGCTGGGATGCCTTTATGGAAAGGATAAAGGAGTATCCCCTTTATAAGGTGGAACAGATCACTTGGGTCGATGAAGAACTCATCCGGGAAGCGGCCAGGATGTATGCCGCCACCAAGCCGGCTGGCATTCACTGGGGAGTGCCTACCGAGCAGACCATCAATTGCACGGATTTTACCAGGACTGCCATAGGTCTTATGGCTGCAACCGGCAACCTCGACGCCCCCGGCGGAAACGTCTTTTATGTCCCGCCGAAAGTGAGAAAGGTTTCCGAATTTTCACGTCACGATGCCCTCTCTCCGGCGCAAAGGGAGAAAAGACTGGGCGGAGAACAATACAAACTAGCGGCCAGGATGGCCCTGATAACCCCCAAGGCGGCCTGGGATGCCATGTTGACTGAAAAGCCTTATCCCCTTAAGGCCGGGATCTTTGTGGGCACCAATCCGGTTATCACCGAGGCCAACGCCAAAGCCATTTATGCCGCCCTGCAGAAATTGGACTTTTTGGCCGTAGCCGACTTCTTTCTGACACCCACCGCCGAACTGGCTGACATCTTCCTACCGGCCGGGACATGGCTTGAACAGAATCATATGGCCGAGAACTGGAAATTTCACGGCTATGTGCTGGCCCGGCAGAAGGTGGTTGAGATCGGGGAGTGCTGGCAGGACCATAAGATTTTTATGGAGCTGGGCAAGCGGATGGGCCAGGAGTGGTGGGACACGGTGGAGGACGCATTGGATTATCTCCTGGAACCTACGGGTTTGACCTGGGAGCAGTTCAAGGAGAAAGGTTATCTGAAAGGGGATATGTTCTATTACAAATATCGACAGGGGGGATTTTCAACACCCACCCGGAAGGTGGAACTCTATTCCACCATTCTGGAGGACTGGGGACGGGACCCTCTGCCCAAATACACGGAGATTCCCGAAAGCCCGGTATCCAGGCCCGATCTGGCCAAGGAATATCCTTACATTCTCAATGCAGGATTAAGGACTCCGACCTTTTTTCATTCGGCCAACCGCCAGGCCCCCTGGCTTCGGGAGATCAGGCCCGATCCTATTGTCGAAATTCATCCAGATACAGCCAAGAAGCATGGAATTAAGGAGATGGACTGGGTCTGGATCGAATCACCCCGAGGTCGAGTCAAAGAAAAGGTTAAACTGAATGACGGCATTGATCCCAGTGTGGTAGTGGCTGAACACGGCTGGTGGTTTCCAGAGATCAAGGATGCCGGTCATGGGTGGGATATTTCCAATATCAACCTGCTGACCGATGACTCGTGTCAATCCATGGACCCGGTAATGGGGGCGACCAATTTGAGGGTTTTGTTGTGCAATATTTCCCGTTGTGAACAGGGATAGGAGGCCGGATCATGGGAAAAATATCGTTGACCATTCTCAAAGAGGATTGCTGCGGTTGTCATTCTTGTGAAATCGCCTGTAAACAGGAACATGATCTCGGGGTCGGCCCGCGGTTAATTCGGGTGATTGAAAAAAGTCCCTTGTTTATCCCTGTCTATTGTCACCACTGTGCCAAGCCTCCTTGTAAAGACGCCTGCCCAGTCGAAGCCATTTATCGAAATGACCAAGGGCTGGTACTCATCCATGAAGAAGCCTGCATTGGGTGCCGGGAATGTGTGACGGCCTGTCCTTTTGGGGCCATGCAGTTTGATGATGGCAAGGAGACAGCGGCCAAATGCGACCTTTGTCTGGAGAAAATTCAAGAGGGCCAAGCCCCGGCTTGCAGCCTGATCTGCCCCACCGGCTGTGTAGTCTGGGGGGACACGCCGAGCTTGCTGAACAGAGTCGCAAGCGAACGAGGATAGATTCAAGTGATCGTCCGTGGTGGAGAGAAGCGGTTATCAAGTGGCCGGTTTTATTCCCCGGCAGGCGATGACCGGGGTGTAGATAAACCTTCGCGGGTTTTAAAATACTCTGAAAACTCTTCAGAGAATTTCTCATAAGAACCGTTGTATTCCGGAAAATCATATTTTATTTTTTGAAGAGGCACCTGGATTTTTTTCACCCAATTAAAGTCGTCGGTCTCTTTTGAAGGACCGTAGATCAAATGATGGGCTGAAACATCCACGGAAATATTTTCGTATCCAAGGTCATAAAGGAAGGAATATAACTTTCTTCCCGCCCAAAAGTCGAAGTCGCCCTTGCCCTTTAAAAGATGAGCACAATCTAAAATAGTTTTTTCCAACCGTTCTGGAATCCCGTAATGGTTTAAGCAGTTATGGTCCAGGTCGATCAGACAGAGGGTCCCGCCCGGTTTTAAATAGTTTGAAATATGTTTTACGATATCAAAACTGCCAGCCAAGTAGTATTCCAGCAGGAAACGAACCCAGATAAAATCAAAGGCACCAAGGTCATCCAGGGAATCCCGTATATCCCGGCAAACAAACCGGATTCCCGGACCGGCATAATGGCTTTGGGCAAATTCATACCGACTGGGGGAAAAATCCAGGCCGATGACCTCCCCCCCCAGGCTGGACCAAACGATTCAGGATCGAGGTCGTTTTTCCTGAACCGCAGCCCAGGTCGGCAACGCGCATTGAGGGTTTTATCCCGGCCCAGCGGGCCTGCTGTTCAACAACCAGGGGATCAGTTTTCAAATCCAGGCGGACCGCTTCTTCCATATCTTCCATAAGGTAATCGTTTGGTTTATTAAGTTGGCTTTTCAAATGAAGTCCTTTCCCGAGTTTTGCTTTTTGGGTTTCCAGATGTTAGGAGTATAAAAAAAACTGCCAGGAGGGGTCAAGGATAAAAATGGAAGATTAAGCAAGGATATCTTTAAGGCCGTATGGACTGCAGAAGAGGAGGAAATAAACATCAGTCCTGATCTTCAATGCTTTCCATTTCTAATAAGGTTTCTTCCCAGCGAGCCGTCAGCTGATTCACCTCTATTTCAATACCGGCATAGGCCTGCATCAAGTCTTCGAACCTTGAACCGTCCTTATAAGTTTCGGGATCGGCCAAAAGCGTTTCCATTCTTTTCTTTTCCTCAAAGGCGGTTGAAAGCCGTTCCTCCAATTCCTTGATTTGTTTTTTTAAG
>JBEKPQ010000056.1:0-23957 GCA_049520575.1 Thermodesulfobacteriota bacterium
ACGATCGAACTGGGATATGGTTAAAAAGTATATCCATAAACAAGGCAAACCTCAGAGCGAATTAATACAACTAAAATTGTTTAACGATTAAGATACCCCGCAGCTTGCTGCGGGGAGGTTCAGTGTGACATAAAAAATATCCCTGTAAATAAAAATCTTTTTATGAATATGAATATGTTTTGATGGGAATATCCTACTCATGAAACTTATATTTCAAGACCCTAAAAATTTCTGCAGGGAACTTCAAATTTTTCAATCAAATTATATCAAGCGATTCTTGTAAGAAAGTTTTCGCGGTCTTTTGGTGGTCCCAACGGGGTTCGAACCCGTGTTACCGGCGTGAGAGGCCGGTGTCCTAGGCCACTAGACGATGGGACCATGAAAAGAGAGAAGTCAGAATTCAGGGGTCAGGAGTCAGAATAAAAACTCAACCCTTTCCGCTTTGAACCTAACCTTTGTTGATCTAAGAAAATGGCTGGGGGACAGGGATTCGAACCCCGATAGGTAGATCCAGAGTCTACAGTCTTGCCGTTAGACGATCCCCCAGTAGGTAGTTCAAAAAAACGTTTGGCGTTAAGCGTTCGGCGAATTTGATTCACCTGTTTCGTGACGCTTGAACAAAAATCTGAAACAGATGTTTTAAAGATAGATAACGATAAAATAGGACTCAAAAAAAATCAAGCAGTTTTGTGATTATTTATAGCCCTTTTATATAATTCAGGGCCTGGTTTAAACGCTTCAGAGTTCTTTCTTTGCCCATGGCCTCCATAACCTCAAAAAGACCGGGGCTAGCTGTCTTGCCGGTCAGGGCCAGTCGCAGGGGCTGAGCTATCTGTTTCATGGTTGCGCCGGTTTGAGTTATTAACTCTCCGAAGGTTGTCTCCAGGGTGGTGTGGTCCCAGGTAGAAAGGCTTGATAGGGGACCGGTTAAAGCTTCCAACAAAGGAACGACCTGAGGAGAAAAGAATTTTTTTACTGCCTCGGTCTGATAGCTCACTTCCTCCTGAAAATAAAATTCGGCGGCGTCAGCCATTTCCGTCAGGGTCTTGGATCGCATTTTCAGGGTGGCCGTGCATTTGGCCACATAGTCCAAATCCGGGTTTGGGAATCCTTTTTTTTGTAGAAAAGGAACCAGCAGGGGGGCCAGTTCCTGATCAGCGGACGATTTGATATAGTGGCTGTTAAGCCAGAGCAATTTTTCCTGGTTGAATACCCCGGCCGATTTTCCTACCTGGTCGAGAGAGAATTTTTGGATCATTTCTTCCCGGTTGAATATCTCTTCATCCCCATGGGCCCAGCCAAGACGAACCAGGTAATTGATCAAGGCCTGGGGCAGGTAGCCCATCTCTTGATAATCCATGACCGATGTCGCCCCATGTCTTTTGCTGAGCCGTGTCTTGTCCGCGCCCAGGATCATGGGGACGTGGGCAAAAAAAGGTAGGGGCCGTCCAAGAGCCTGATAGATCTGAATCTGGCGGGGGGTATTGTTGATATGATCGTCTCCCCGAATGATGTGGGTGATTTCCATGGTGATATCGTCCACGACCACGGCCAGATGGTAAGTGGGAGAGCCGTCACTGCGGGCCAGGATGAGATCGTCCATTTCCTCATTGGGAAAGACAATCGGCCCCCGGATCAAATCATCAAAACTGGTTGTCCCGGTCTGCGGATTTTTCAGGCGGACAACGGTTTGGGGGCCGGGCCCCAAACCTTTTTCCCGGCAGGTACCGTCGTATTTGGGTTTCCGGCCTTCGGCCCGGGCTGTTTCCCTTTTCTTTTCCAAAAGTTCCGGTGAACAATGGCAGTAATATGCCTTTCCCTGGGACAAAAGGTCCGAAATAAATTGCCGATAGATTTCATTACGTTGAGACTGAAAAAAAGGACCTTCATCCCAATCAAGACCCAGCCATTCCAGACTTTCCAGAATGGCCTTCGTGGCTTCATCGGTGGAGCGCGTTTGGTCGGTATCTTCTATGCGGAGCACAAAGACACCGCCCTGCTGCCGGGCAAAAAGCCAATTGAAAAGGGCGGTCCTGGCCCCGCCGATATGCAGATATCCGGTCGGGCTGGGGGGGAAGCGGGTTCGTATTTTGACCATGGTCGGGTATCTATCATAATTCCTTGCCAAAGGCAACCTAAAGGCGAATTTTCTTGACAAAAAGAAAACTTTTACTATAATAAATAGTTTATTTTACTAATGGTAAGAAACCCTTACCTTAAAGAAATGAAACCAATTAAAGTAGATACCATCCCGGCCGACGGGCTTTCCATTGATTTTCTTTTGGAACATACCTGGATGAAGGAGATCTCGAAAGAAAGGCCCCTCGGATTTGTTCCCTCCGGCCCATTGGAAGTCCAGGGGGAGCTGACCAAGACCGGTCAGGGTATTCTATTTCGGGGGAAGGTCAAGGGAAAACTCCGGCTTCAATGCAGTCGATGTCTGGAGCCCTATCTGAAAACTCTGGAAGTGCCGGTTGGATCGGAATGGCGTTTGATTTCATCCCCATCCAAACCTTCAGAGAAAGATAGTGTCTTCCAAATCGAAGACCTGGGAACCGGCTTGATCAAAGAGGGGGTTCTGGATCTTTCGGAAAGGATTTTGGAAGAGGTTATCCTGACTATTCCCATACAACCCTTATGCCGGGAGTCTTGTCTTGGCCTCTGCCCGATTTGCGGGGAGAACAGGAATACGAACCCATGCCAATGCAAATCCAAAGAAGAGGGCGGGCCTTTTTCAGTCTTAAAAAATTTTAAGGTCGATAAAAAATTCAAATAGAAAAAAGTGTGTATAGTAATTATTAACAGTATGACTAAAAACTTTATTTTACAGGTTGCTCAAAAAGGTTCAGATACAAGGCGCCAGAAATTCCGAGGAATGAGGCGTACATAGAAGTACGTCGCATAGCCTGCCCCGCCGAATGGCGGGGAGGGATGATGGGAACGCAGTAGATGGGCCTTTTTCAGCAACCTGTTAATCTTTTTGGAGGGAAAAACAATGCCTTTACCTAAGAGAAGACACTCCAGAGCGCGTGGGGGGAAGCGAAGGGCTCACGACGCCCTGACAGCCCCATCGATCTCCCGTTGTCCCAAATGTCATGAACCCAAACTGCCCCATTTTGCCTGTCCCTCCTGCGGGACTTATCGGGGGCGGCAGGTTACTGTTCTTGAGGAAGAAAAATCCTAAAAATGTCTTTGTAAAAAGCCCATATGCTTTGTTGCGCGGCATTCTTCGTCGTTGCAGCGTACAAGTTAGTACGCCTCACTCCTCAGACCTTGCGCGCTTCGCCTCTGGAGCTTTTTACAAACCCATTTGGATTTTTATTTTATTTGTTTTAGGGTTAAGAAAATTCAATGCTGTTAAATTTATTTTGGATAGGAATCATTGAAAACCATTAAGATAGCCGTCGATGCCATGGGTGGAGACCAGGCACCTGCTGCCATAGTCAAGGGTGCGGTTCTGGCCACCAGGGAATTGGGGATGCCTTTGGTTTTGGTGGGAAACCAGGATCTCATTGCCAGAGAACTGGCCGGGCTGTCCTTTAATCCGGAACTGATATCTATTCATCACTGTACAGAGGTGGCCGGAATGGGGGAACCTCCTATTGATGTCATCCGGAGAAAAAAGGACGCCTCCATCCGGGTGGCCTTGAAACTGGTCAAGGATGGACAGGCTCAGGGTGTGGTCAGTGCCGGGAATTCCGGGGCGACCATGGCCTTGGGGGTGGTCATCCTGGGAAAATTTCCCGGCGTGGAGCGACCGGCCCTGGGAGCCATTATCCCTTCCCATTACTCCTCGACCTTATTGATCGACGTGGGGGCCAATGTGGAATGCACGGCCAATCAATTGGTTCAATTCGCCATCATGGCCGAACCTCTGGCCAAGTACATTATGAAACGATCCAACCCAAAGGTGGGGATTCTAAGCATCGGCGAAGAAGCGTCCAAAGGGAATGATCTGGTTCATCAAACGGCGGAAATCCTGAGAAAGACCCCTTTGAATTTTATCGGCAATGTGGAAGGGGGAGATATCTTCAGCGGTAAGGTGGATATTATTGTTTGTGACGGATTTGTCGGTAATGTCTGCCTGAAGTTGAGCGAAGGTTTGGCTGAAACGATAACGGTTATGCTGAAAGAAGAAATTCTTTCCGGCTCGGGTTCCAAAATAGGGTATTTATTTATGAGGTCGGCCTTTAAGCGTTTTTCCAAAAGGGTGGACTATGCCGAATACGGAGGGGTTCCACTGGTTGGTGTCAACGGAGTGGTCGTGGTCAGCCATGGGGCTTCCAATGAGAAGGCTATTATGAATGCCATTCGAGTGGCCAAACAGGCGGTTGAAACCCGGATCACCGAACATGTAATGGAAGGACTGCAGCAATATGAGAATTTTTATCACCAAGCTAAACCTCATAGAATTTGGGATTCCATTAAGAGGAAGATAACAACCTAATACGTTGGCTGAAGGCTGAAAGATCAAATAAAAGTGTTTAACTTTCAACTTTGAGCTTTCTTGGAGAAAGCAAGACCGGAGTCGGACACATTTCAGCCGGGGAAATTATTTGTTGGGTAAGGGCAGGAGATGGATTATTTTCTTACCGAAGAACAGCAGATGATCAAAGAGATCGCCCAAAAGATCACCGACGAAAAGATCAAGCCGGTCCGAGCCGAGTTGGATGAAAAAGAGGAATTCCCCAGGGAATTATTGAAGATGATCGCCCAATCCGATCTCTTCGGTGTTGGCATTCCTCGGGAGTATGGAGGTTTCGGAGGAGGTTCTTTTGAAAATTGCCTGGCCGTGGAGGAATTGAGCCGGGGATGTCTGGGGGTCTCTATCAGCTATGCTGCCAGTGGCCTAGGGGCTTATCCGATCCTTTTATACGGGAGTGAAGAACAAAAGAAAAAATACCTTCCGGAGATTGCGGCCGGTCGAAAATTAGCGGCCTTTGCCCTGACTGAGTCAACGGCCGGAAGTGATGCCGGGGACATCATGACCACAGCCGAATTAAAAGGAAACGAGTATGTCCTGAATGGAACCAAACAATGGATCACCAATGCTGGAGAAGCCGACATCTACTCGGTGATCGCCATCACCGATCGTCATAAGGGACCTCGCGGGGCCAGCGCCTTTATCGTCGAAAAGGGGGACCCGGGTTTTGGGTTCGGCAAAAAAGAAAGCAAGATGGGTATCCGGGCTTCGGCCACCCGGGAACTGATATTCACCCAATGCCATATCCCGAAAGAACGGATCATTGCCCATGAAGGGATGGGATTCATCGTGGCCATGAATAAGTTTGATCAGTCTCTCACGGGAGTGGGGGCACAAGCGGTAGGACTGGCCCAGGGAGCGATGGAAGAGACCGTTTCCTTCGCCCGGACCCGCATTCAGTTCGGGAAACCGATTATCACCTTTCAGGCGGTGGCCCACATGCTGGCCGATATGGCCACCTTGACGGAAGCCGCTCGGGCCTTGGTTTACTGCGCGGCCCGCTTTGTGGACAGCGGAGCCAAAGATGTCTCCAAGGCTTCGGCCATGGCCAAGGTTTTTGCCAGTGATGCGGCCATGAAAGTGACCACCGATGCGGTCCAGATTTTTGGAGGGGCCGGCTATATGAGAGACTATCCGGTTGAGAAAATGATGCGTGACGCTAAAATCCTGCAAATCTATGAAGGGACCAATCAGGTTCGAAGAAATATCATCGGGCAGGAACTCAATAAAGAAGGGGGAAGGAAGAAGGGTTAAAAAATTTCCGTTCGGCGTTCATTGTTCAGCGTTCGGCGACTCTTAATTCCAAATGATGGGGAAACCGGTTTAGGTTAACTCGACGAACGACGAACGCTTAACGCTAAACGGTATTTTAAAAATGCACATCATCGTCTGTATCAAACAGGTTCCGGATACCAAACAGATTCGTCTGGCTGAAAAGACCCATACCTTGATTCGAGAAATGGTGGATAGCATTATCAATCCTTACGATATGTATGCCCTAGAGGAAGGACTGCGCCTGAAAGAACAATTTGGAGGGAGGGTGACCGTTTGTTCCATGGGGCCGCCTCAGGCCGAATCCTCTTTGCGGGAAGCTATCACTTATGGGGCCGATGAGGCGGTTTTGCTTTCCGATCGGGCTTTTGCCGGGGCCGATACCTGGGCGACTTCTTATACTTTGGCCAAAGGGATTGAAAAAATCGGTCCCTTTGACCTAATCCTCTGCGGAAAGCAGGCCATGGATGGAGACACGGCCCAGGTGGGACCGGGAATAGCAGAAAGGTTGTCCATCCCTTATGTAACCTGGGTGCGCAAGATTGAGGATATATACGACGGACAAATGGTTGTCCAGCGCCTGATGGACGACGGTTATGATCGGATGAAACTGCCTTTACCGGCCTTGCTTACTGTGGTAAAGGAAATCAACGAACCCCGGGTCCCTTCCCTGAAAGGGAAAATGAGGGCCAAGTCCCAGAAGGTCGAAGTCTATGGTGTCAAGGAATTGAAGGCGGACTCCGAACGAGTGGGCATTCGAGGATCGGCTACCCAGGTGATTAAGGTTTTTCCACCGCCTAGACTTAAAGAAAGAGAATGGATTGAGGGAACGGTGGAAGAACAGGTTACTCAGTTGCTGGACAAATTGAGTCGGCAAAAATTAATTGTTTGAAAGCAACTGATGAAATAGATACTGGATGCTGGATACTGGATAAAAACGAAAAGCGATACTCGATTCTGGATAAAGTCTATCAAGCATCCAGTATCCAGTATCGGCAGTTTGATCCAGCATCGCCTTTTGTTTTTATCCAGTATCGTTACAGTAAAAGCGATTGGCCTTGAGCTTTAAAAACGATTGAAAAAATTCTTAGGGTGATTCACTCCGCAAAAGAATATGAGCCTTCAAACCCAAATTGATTTGGGAAAATGTACCGGCTGCGAAGTCTGTATCTCGATCTGCCCTTTCAATGCCCTTGAAGCCAAGGATGGCAAGGTCTCGGTCAACGATCGATGCACCCTGTGCGGGGCTTGTGTGGATGAGTGCCCGGTCAAGGCCATATTCGTTCCATCTCCGGAAAAAGGGCAAAGCCCAGAGGACTATTCCGGCGTCATGATTTTTGTCGAACAACGTCTCGGCAAAATAGCTGAAGTGGCTTATGAGTTGCTGCATAAGGGCCGCGAGCTGGCTGATACCTTGAAGGTGTCCCTTTCGGCGGCCTTGATGGGAAAAGATATTTCCCCTGCCGCTGTCAGCCTGATTGAACATGGGGCCGATCGGGTGTATGTGGCCGATCATCCTTCTTTGGAAGGATTTACCGATGAACTCTATGGAGAAGTTCTGAGCCGGATCATCCGGACCTATCGGCCTGAAATTGTCCTGGCCGGTGCCACTTCCATAGGCCGATCCTTTATTCCCAAGGTGGCCACCCAAATTGGAACCGGACTGACGGCCGATTGCACGGAGCTTTCTATTGATACCGAACAACGTCTTCTGCTTCAGACCCGCCCGGCCTTTGGGGGAAACATTATGGCCACTATTATTTGTCCCCAAAAGCGGCCACAAATGGCAACGGTTAGGGCTAAGGTTATGAAGAAAGGGGTCCCCCAGCCCGGTCGTTCTGGAGAGGTTATTTCAGTGGCGTTGGACTGGTCCCAGTTGATTCAAAAAACCAGGTTGTTGGAGATCGTTGAAGAGATCACCGAAAAGGTGCGGTTGGCCGAGGCCGACGTGATTGTCACCGGAGGCAGAGGATTGCAGGAGGAAAAGAATTTTGTCCTGATCAGGGAATTGGCCGATATGCTGAATGCCGCAGTCGGGGCTTCTCGTGGGGCTGTGGATGCCGGGTGGATTTCGTACGCTCATCAGGTGGGGCAGACCGGAAAGACCGTGGCCCCGAAACTGTATATCGCTGTCGGGGTTTCCGGTGCGGTCCAGCATTTAGTCGGGATGCAGTCTTCGGATACCATCGTGGCCATTAATTCGGATCCTCATGCCCCTATCTTTGATGTGGCCTCCTATGGTATCTTGGGCGATCTTTTCGAGATCGTCCCGGAGATGACCAGGCAGTTGAAGGCCAGGATGGGAAATAACTGAGATTCAGATACTGGATGCTGGATACTGGATCCGGAATTTTTATCAAATATCCAGTATCGGTTTTTGGTTTCATCCAGCATCGTTTTTTGTTTTTATCCAGCATCAAGAAACCGCTATTCAGGATCTATATGAACGAAAAGGATTCCAACATGAATGAAGATCAAAGGGTTATCTTAATCACCGGCGCCTCTCGTGGCATCGGCCGGGCCATTGCTCTGTACCTGGCCGGGCCGGACATTGTATTATTATTGAACCATTATGATCCCGATCCCGGGATGGCCGAACAGACCTTGCGGGATGTGGAGGCTAAAGGGGCCAAGGGGAAAATTTGCTATTTCAATGTGGCCGACAATAAGGAAGTGCAGTCACACATCGATGGTTTGCAGAAGGAATGGGGTCGGATTGATGTTTTGATTAATAATGCCGGGATTACCCGTGATGCCCTGCTGATGCGAATGAAAGAAGAAGATTGGGATCGGGTCATGGCCATCAATCTGAAAGGGGTTTTTAATTGCACCCAAGCGGTGATCCGGTCCATGGTCAAGAATAAAGCGGGAAAGATCGTCAATATCGCTTCCGTGTCCGGGGTCATGGGTAATACCGGCCAGGCCAATTATGCCGCTTCCAAGGCTGGGATCATAGGATTCACTAAATCAGTGGCCAAAGAGGTGGCTGCCCGTGGGATTCAGGTGAACGCCGTCGCCCCTGGGTTTATTGATACCGAGATGACCGCCGTACTTCCGGAACAGGTCCGTCAGGAATTTTTGCGATTGATCCCTATGGGCCGGAGCGGGCAACCTGAAGAGGTAGCCGAATTGGTGGCCTTCCTAGTTTCAAAGGTCTCCAATTATATTACCGGCCAGGTCATCCATATCAGCGGGGGGATGTATATGTAAAAATAACACCAGAAGTCAGGAGTCAGAATTCAGAAGGAGGGGGTTTTATTCTGAATAATGCTCCCAGGATTCCGGCTTCTTTTTTCGCTGGACAGATCATTCATTGCAGTTTATGTATAATTTTCTAGAAACGACTGATAAAATATATAACCAATATTGAGGACCATAAGGTTGTCAGACCAAGGCTGACAGCAAAACTTTAATAAAGAGCAAATGAGGAAAGGAAGGTAATTACCTATGAACATTGAAGAAAAAGTAAGGGCCATTATTTGTGAACAGTTGAGCGTTCCCGAAGAGGATGTGGTTACCAAGGCATCTTTTGTAGATGACCTGGGAGCCGATTCCTTGGACCTGGTGGAGATGATTATGGCCATGGAGGAGGCCTTTAATATTTCTATCGCCGATGAAGATGCCGAAAAGATCAAAACTGTTCAAGACGCTATTGATTATATTCATGCCCACACCCAATAATCAAAACGGAACCCTTTTTTTCCAGGAGGCAAGGTTTTGAAAAAAAGAGTTGTTGTGACGGGCTTGGGGCTGGTAACCCCTGTCGGGATTGGGGTGAAGGAAACCTGGGGAAATTTGTGTCAAGGCAAGTCGGGAATCGGACCAATTACCCGCTTTGATGCCAGCAAATTTCGCTCCCGGATAGCCGGAGAGATAAAAGGATTTAAGGCCGAGGATTTTGTCCCCCAGAAATTGATTAAACGGTTGGATATCTTTGTTCATTACGCCCTGGCTGCGGCCCGGATGGCTATGGAACAGTCAGGGTTGAAGATAACCCCTGAACTGGGCCCCTTGGTGGGGGTATTGACCGGCTGTGGTTTGGGAGGACTCAGGACTATCGAAGACACCCATAGCCTCATGCTCAATCGCGGTCCGGATCGGATCAGCCCTTTTTTTATCCCCATGTTGATCCCCAATATGGCCCCGGGTCAGATTGCCATTGAATATGGGGCTAAAGGGCCTAATTTATCTATCGAGACCGCTTGTGCGGCGGGCAACCATGCTATCGGCGATTCATTTAAACTGATTCAAAGGGGAGCGGCCAAAGCCATGATCTGCGGAGGGGTTGAGGCGGTAATCACCGCCCTGGCCGTGGGTGGATTTAATGCCATGAGGGCCCTTTCCACCCGTAACGATGAACCGGAAAAGGCCTCCAGACCTTTTGACCGGGACAGGGATGGATTCGTTATAGCCGAAGGAAGCGGTATACTGATCCTGGAAGATCTGGAATTTGCCCTGGAGAGGGGTGCTCCGATCCTGGGGGAAATCGTGGGCTATGGATTGACCGGGGATGCCTATCACATGACCGCCCCTTCTCCCGATGGCGACGGGGCGATCCGTTGTATGCAAATGGCCCTGGATGACGCCGGGATGAAACCTGAGGCGGTCCAATACATCAATGCCCATGGGACCTCGACGGGTTTAAATGACGCAGCTGAGACCTTGGCCATCAAGGCTGTCTTTAAGGACCATATCACCAAACTGGCCGTCAGTTCTACCAAGTCTATGACCGGTCACCTGCTGGGAGGCGCCGGAGGGGTGGAATCGGTTTTTACCGTTATGACTATTTTGGAAGGTCTTATCCCGCCGACGATCAATTTGGACAACCCGGATCCGGAGTGCGATCTGGATTATGTGCCTAACCAGGCCCGAAAGGCCGAGGTGAATGTGGCCATGACCAATTCTTTCGGCTTTGGGGGAACCAATGCCGTGTTACTATTTAAAAAGTATGCCTGACGGCTTCGTAAAAAGTCCATCTGTTCCGCGCTAGGCGGGATTGCTCTGAATCTGAGACTTTTTATTTTGCTGTCCAATTTTATAAATTTTTATGAATCTATCATGCCTGAGAAAAAAAAGAAAATTGATCTGATAATCGGTGCCGATCATGCCGGGTTTGAATTAAAGGAGTTCATCCTGAAAAGCCTTTCAGCCAAAGGGCTCCGCCTTGAAGATGCGGGGACTTTCAGCGGCGAATCCGTAGATTACCCAGACTTTGCCATCAAAGTGGCCCGGGCGGTCGCCAAGGGCCGGGCAAAATCTGGTATTCTGATCTGTGGGACGGGGATCGGTATGTCTATAACAGCCAATCGGCTGTCCGGGGTTCGGGCCGCACTTTGTAATGATTTATATACGGCCCGGATGGCCAGGGCCCATAATAACGCCAACATACTGGCTTTGGGAAGCCGGGTTGTAGGACCTGGGTTGGCCCAGGCCATTGTTCAGACATTTTTAGACACCCCTTTTGAAAAAGGGCGGCATCTGAGAAGGGTTAAGAAAATGGAAGGTGGTTGTTTATGATCAGAGGGACCGGGAAACCCGGGATCAATTTAAAGGCTGTGGACCCTGAGGTGGCCAAGGCCTTACAGGGAGAATGGAAACGGCAAATCGAAAAATTAGAATTGATTGCCTCGGAAAATATTGCCAGCCGGGCGGTGCTAGAGGCCCAGGCCAGTGTCTTGACCAACAAATATGCCGAAGGGTATCCTGGAAAAAGATATTATGGGGGTTGTGAATTTGCGGATCAGGTGGAAAACCTGGCCATTCAACGGGCCTGTCAAATCTTCAAGGCCGACCATGCTAACGTTCAACCCCACTCCGGTTCTCAAGCTAATATGGCGGTTTATTTTGCTGTTCTTAAACCCGGAGAAAAGATCCTTAGCATGGATTTGGTCCATGGAGGGCATTTGACTCACGGGAGTCCGGTCAGCTTTTCCGGAAGGTTTTATCAAATTCACTCTTATGGGGTGGATCGGGAAACCCAGCAAATCGATTATCAACAAGTTGCCGATCAGGCGAGGAGAGTCCAACCTAAGTTGATTATTGCCGGTGCCAGTGCTTATCCCCGAGTCTTTGATTTTGAAGCCTTTGCCCGGATTGCCAAGGAAGTGGGGGCCTATTTAATGGCGGATATGGCCCATATCGCCGGATTGATAGCCGCCGATGTCCATCCTTCGCCTGTGCCTCACGCCGATTTTATTACCTCCACTACGCACAAGACCCTAAGAGGTCCTCGCGGTGGTTTAATGCTGGCCAAACTCGAATACAAAAAGATGATAGACTCTCAGATTTTTCCCGGTATCCAGGGCGGACCGATGATGCATACCATTGCCGCCAAGGCCGTGGCCTTCAAAGAGGCCCTGAGTCCGGGATTTAAGACCTATCAGGAACAAGTGGTGCGCAACGCCCGTATCCTGGGCGACGAGTTGATGAAACAGGGGTTCAAATTGATCTCCAAGGGAACCGACAATCATATGATCCTGATGGACGTCGGTTTCAGCGGATTGACCGGGGTGGAGGCTGAGAAGGCCTTAGACCTCGCCGGGATCACGGTTAATAAAAATAGCATTCCTTTTGAGACCAAGAGTCCGCAAATCACCAGCGGGATTCGTCTGGGCACTCCGGCCTTAACCACACGGGGGATGAAAGAGACGGAGATGATCAGGGTGGCTGATTACATCACCAAGGTTTTAAATCAGGTTGGGGACAAAGCTTTCCTGAATCGTATTCGGAAAGATGTCCGGGAGTTTGCCCGTGAGTTCCCCTTATTCCCCCGAATCGTTTAGAACAAAAATAAAAATCAAAAATCAAGAATTCAGAATCCAGGAGTCAGAATTAAGAATAAAACTCTTGATCGCTTGATTCTAAAGTTTGTTTTCAATCTTTGTGGCGCCTGCCGCAAGCAGACATGAGGGTTTAGTAATACGATGATGACTCAGCGGCCTCCCTGGCCGGTTTATTTTATGGATATTGCCGAGCTGGTATCTCGCCGTTCGACCTGCCTGCGGCGCAGCGTTGGTGCTGTGGCCGTAAAAGACAAAAGGATACTGGCCACCGGATATAACGGGGCGCCCTCCGGTATTCCCCATTGTTTGGACGTGGGGTGCCTGAGGGAACAGGAAGGGATTCCGTCCGGAGAACGGCATGAGTTATGCCGGGGCATTCATGCCGAACAGAATGTGATTATTCAGGCTGCCTATCACGGCGTGTCCATTGAAGGGGCGATCCTGTACTGCACCAACCTCCCCTGCATCATCTGCTCCAAGATGCTGATCAACGCCGGAATACGGGAAATAATATATCGGGAAGGATATGCCGACACCTTGTCTGAAGAATTGTTAAAGGCCGCTCAGGTCCCAGTGATCCAGTTTCCCGGATCCAAGGATCGTTAAGCCTTAATGCGAAGATAATCTTTTATGTTCGGTGAAACCGGGGTTTAAGCCTAATGGTTCCCCATCTAAACGAGAAATGAAGGAATGATCCATGAAATGTCCTTATTGCGGCTCTTTTAATAACAAGGTCATTGATTCAAGGCTCAGCAGGGAGGGGATCATGATCCGACGACGGAGGGAATGTGATGCCTGTCAGCGTAGGTTTACCACCTATGAAAAAGTGGAAGAGATCCACCCGGTGGTGATTAAAAAAGATGGACGGAGGGAGCCTTTTCAACGGGAAAAGATCGCCGAAGGGATTCAATTGGCCTGTAAGAAGCGTCCAATCAGTGTCGAGGTCATTGAGGAATTCATTGATTTATTAGAGCAGTCCTTCCAGGATTCCGGGCGGAAGGAAATTGCCACCAAAGAGATCGGCGAGCTGGTTATGGCCAAGCTTCATGAGTGGGACGATGTGGCTTATGTGCGTTTTGCCTCGGTGTATCACCAATTTAAGGATTCGGGTGATTTTATGCAGGAATTGAAAGAAATGCTGGAGAACCGCAAAAAGAAGTAATCCAAAAAGATAAAAAGTGATCAATAAAGGATTCAAGTGTTGAGGGATTTAATGGAAAAATCCAGAATCCTAAAATCCTCGAATCCTCGAATCCTCGACCCCCTGACCCCTGATGCCTCATCTTCTCAATTTTATGTGCGAAAAATGATTCCCAAAAAGAACACTTATCATCCCGTGGAGGTTGCCTTTATGAAAAAGGTCATTAACTTGGCCCGAAAAGGCTTGGGACGGACCTCTCCTAACCCAATGGTCGGGGCGGTAGTCGTTCGAAAAGAAATAGTTGTCGGGCAGGGATTTCATCAAAAGGCCGGCGGTCCCCATGCTGAACGGATCGCCTTGGCTCAGGCTGGCGGAAAAGCCAGGGGGGCAACCCTATATGTTAACTTGGAACCCTGTAATCATTTCGGCCGAACCCCTCCCTGCACCCAGGAGATCTTTGAAAGCGGCATAAAAAAAGTGGTTTTCGGGATGACCGATCCCAATCCGAACGTCAAAGGGGGTGGGGCCGCATGGCTTCGTTCTCAGGGGATCGATGTGGTCCAGGGTGTTCTGGAGGAGGAGTGCCGTCGTCTTAACGAAGTATATGTTAAATGGATTACCACCGGCCTTCCTTTTGTCATCTTGAAAGCGGCTGTCAGTCTCGATGGCCGGATCGCCACCCGGACCGGCGATTCAAAATGGATCAGCAATGAACATTCCCGGCTTCTGGTCCATCGAATACGAAATCAGGTAGATGGGATTCTGGTAGGTATCGGAACCGTGGTAAAAGATGATCCATTATTGACCGTACGGTTAGCAAAAGGAAAGATCCGTGATCCTCTAAGGATCGTCATCGACCCGCGATTGCGTATTCCCAAAAAAGCCCGAACCCTGAATTCTTCCGTGAAGACTTTGATCATCAGCGGGGCCGGCGGGGGTGCCGGGTTGCCGATCCGAAAAAGACAAGAGCTTGAAAGCAAGGATGTGGAGATTCTTCCCTTGCCTGAGCGGGATGGGCACATCTCCATCAAAGAGCTTTTAACCCATTTAGGGCGCAGGGGAATAACCAGCCTTTTGATCGAGGGGGGGGCTGAGGTTTACACCTCGTTTCTAAGCGAACGACAAGTGGATAAGCTAATCATTTTTATTTCCCCTTGTCTGATCGGGGGCCGAAAGGCCGTAGGGATGATCGGCGGAACCGGGGTCGCCAAAATATCCGAGGCCGTCCGGCTTAAAAAGATGAAATTTAAATCCTCGGCCGGGGATATTTTAGTGGAAGCCTATCCGGAAAAGTGAGATAATAAAAAATCTACGATGCTCGATGCAAGATGCAGGATAAAAAATCCTGCCAATATCAAGGCATTCATCGTGCATCGCGAATCCTGCATCCGGATTATTATTGGGGGTATTGGTATTAAAAAAATCTCTGAAAGGTAATAGACTTAACAGGCTATAGGAATTATGTTCACCGGATTAGTTGAGGGGCAAGGGGAAATTACCAGGGTAGAGAAGAAAAGGAATAAGACCCTTTTGTCGATCAAACCGGGATTCCCTTGGGAAGAAAAAAAACAGGGGGAAAGTGTCGCCGTGAACGGGGTCTGCTTGACGGCTGCAGACTGGAAAGGAGAGGTCTTTTCCGCCGATGTCTCGGAAGAAACCCTGCTCCGTTCCAATCTGAAAAAAATTAAAGTTGGGGATCAGGTTAACCTGGAACGGGCCTTGCGTCTGTCCGACCGGCTGGGCGGGCACTGGGTTACCGGTCATATTGATGGAACCGGCAGGATCCTTCAAAAAGAAAACCGGGGGAGTTTTTTTTTAGTAAAAATATCCTTTGAGAAATCCATAAGACCCTTTATAGTAGAAAAGGGGTCAATCGCGGTCGATGGAGTCAGTTTGACTGTCAATCGAGTCGGAGAAAACGATTTTGATCTGACCATTATTCCCCATACGGCTGCCCAAACCACTATGGTCCGAAAAAAGACCGGGGAAGAGGTGAACCTGGAAGCCGATCTGCTTGGGAAATATGTCTATCAATTTTTATCTCAACAGAGGGAGGGTGGACCTGAACCAGGGTCAAAAGTGAACGAGGATTTTTTAAGAGAACATGGGTTTTTGTAAATAGCTACTGGATTAAACTGCCGATGCTGGATGCTGGATAAAATTAAAAACCCGATACTGGATACTAAATAAAAATTTCACATCCAGAATCCAGTATCCCGTATCGAGTATCTGATTTAATGATATCGAGTATTAATTAGGGGTAATGAAGTATGCCAGTTTCTACAATTGAAGAGGCCCTGGAAGATATCAGGACCGGTAAAATGGTCATCTTGGTCGATGATGAAGATCGGGAAAACGAAGGGGACCTGACTATGGCTGCCGAAAAGGTGACCCCTGAAGCCATCAATTTCATGGCTAGATATGGACGAGGTCTTATTTGCCTTTCCCTGACACCCGATAAAATTGAGCAATTACAGCTGCCGCTGATGGTCCAGAACAACACTTCTTCTTTTAAGACAGCCTTTACCGTATCCATTGAGGCCCGCAAAGGCGTGACCACCGGGATTTCCGCCGCCGACCGGGCAACGACTATTTTGACGGCCATAGATGACAAGACTCAGCCGGAGGATCTGGTCAGCCCCGGGCACGTCTTTCCTTTGCGGGCGCGAAGGGGGGGGGTTTTGGTTCGCACCGGACAAACCGAAGGTTCGGTGGATCTGGCCCGTCTGGCCGGATTAAAACCCTATGGGGTCATCTGTGAGGTTATGAAAGACGATGGGACCATGGCCCGCATGCCGGACTTGGAGTCTTTTTCCAGGGAGCACAACCTCAAGATCATTACCATCCAGGATTTGATCGAATATCGTTTTCAAAACGAATCCTTTGTGCATCGGCGGGCGGAGACGATTTTGCCTACTCCTTACGGGACCTTCAAGGCCATAGTCTATGAGAACGATGTGGATGAACACCAGCATCTAGCCTTGGTGAAAGGAGAAATCAATTCCAAAAAGGAGGTTTTGGTCCGGGTCCATTCCGAATGCCTGACCGGGGATGTTTTTGGTTCCTTGCGTTGTGACTGTGGCGAACAGCTGAAATCCGCCCTGAAAAAGATTGAGAAAGAGGGCTGTGGTGTGTTGTTATACATCCATCAGGAGGGACGGGGGATAGGACTGGTCAATAAACTTAGGGCTTATATGTTGCAGGATCAAGGGAAAGATACAGTGGAGGCCAATGAGGCCTTGGGATTTAAAGCCGATCTTCGGGATTATGGGATTGGGGCTCAGATTTTGGCGGACCTGGGGGTTCGGAAAATGCGATTGATGACCAACAACCCCAAGAAAATCATAGGACTGGAAGGATACGGCCTCCAGGTAACCCAGCGGGTTCCCATTGAGATTTTCCCCAAGAAAGAAAATATCAATTATTTAAAAACCAAACGGCAGAAAATGGGCCACCTGCTCAATTTGAACACCGGTGATGTTGAGGCAAAAGTAAAATAAACAACCCAGCTTCATTTTTGCCGGTCAGCCAAGCAGGAAAAAAAAGAATGTCGAATAATGAATATTGAATGTGGCAGTTAAAAAACCCTCATCATTCGACATTCGGGATTCGATATTCACTATTCTATTTTCGCAACCAAAGGAGGATGCATTATGGCCAGGGTTTTTGAGGGAAAATTGCAGGCCGAAGGGATGAAATTCGCCATTGTGGTTAGTCGATTTAACGATTTCATCGGCGAACATTTGGTGGGAGGGGCCTTGGATGCCCTGCATCGGAACGGTGCCAGAGAAAAAGACGTGGCTGTTTTTAAAGTGCCGGGGGCTTTTGAAATTCCCCTGGTGGCCAAGCAATTGGCTTTGCAAAAAAAATATGATGCCATTATCTGTCTGGGGGCGGTGATACGGGGAGCGACACCCCATTTTGAGTACGTCAGTGCCGAAGTATCTAAAGGCATCGCCAACGCATCTCTGGAGACTGGGATTCCAATGGCTTTTGGGGTGATTACCACCGACACCCTGGAACAGGCCATTGAACGGGCCGGAGCGAAGGCCGGCAACAAAGGATGGAGTTCGGCCATAGCCGCGATTGAGATGGTGGATTTATTCAAACAAATTCAGGGATAGCTTTGACAGTGTCATATGGAACCAAGAGAGGCTCCGGCCCTATCCCTCATAACCAAAACCTCGTCTATGGGCAGCCGAAGAAAATCTCGAGAGGCGGCCCTTCAAGCTTTATTCCTGATAGAGATGAATCCTTCTAATCCACTTGAGCAGTCCTTGGCTGTTTTTTTAGAGAACTTTCCGGTCAAAAAAGGATCCCAGCCCTATTTTTTCAGGCTCGTCCAGGGGGTTTGGGATCAAAAAGAAGCCATTGATCAGCTTATTAAGGATTATGCTGAAAATTGGCGGATCGAGCGGATGTCCGGAGTGGATAGAAATATTTTGAGAATGGCGGTTTATGAACTGATTTATTGTGACGACATCCCTCCCCGGGTGGCCATTAATGAGGCCATTGATCTGGGAAAACAATACGGCACGGAAGAGTCCGGTGCCTTTATCAACGGCATTCTGGACAGTATTTTTTTGGAACGATCCGGGAAATCAAGTGCGGAGAAATTAGAGCCCCCTAAATTATCATAGGTGTTTAAAAAATATTCAAACCTTCTGTTTTATACCCCAATGGTTGAAAATTCCTTACTCCCTCGGCCTTCCCTCAGAGGGAGGGTGAGGGAGTGGGGATGGAAAAGATTTCTGAAACCCCCGGCTTAACTTGGTGAGATTTTGCGAGATGATAGGCTTATGAAAGAAAGATATAATCCACATGATATCGAGGCCAAATGGCAGGCCCGATGGGAACAGAATAAGGCCTTCCGCGTAGTCGAAGATCCGGCACGGGAAAAATATTATCTCCTGGAAATGTTTCCTTATCCATCGGGGAGGATCCACATGGGCCACGTGCGGAATTACACTATCGGTGATGTAGTGGCCCGCTATAAACGGATGAGAGGGTTCAATGTCCTCCATCCCATGGGTTGGGACGCCTTCGGAATGCCGGCTGAAAATGCGGCCATTGCCAACAAGGTTCATCCGGCCCGCTGGACCTATGATAATATCAACTACATGAGGACCCAGTTGAAACGATTGGGATTCAGTTATGACTGGGACCGCGAACTAGCTACCTGTGATCCAGAGTATTATAAATGGGAGCAGCTTTTTTTCTTGAAGATGTGGGACAAAGGGCTAATCTATCGCCGGAAGTCTTTGGTCAACTGGTGTTCCCAATGCCAGACGGTTCTGGCCAACGAGCAGGTCGTGGGAGACGGGCAATGCTGGCGTTGCGACAATCCGGTTCAAGGAAAAGAATTGGAACAGTGGTTTTTCCGGATCACTCAATATGCGGAAGAGCTGCTTTCGTGGTGCGACAAACTACCGGGATGGCCGGAAAAGGTCCTGACCATGCAGCGTAATTGGATCGGGAAAAGCATTGGGACTGAAATCGATTTCCCTCTGGCCGACGGGTCCGGGAAATTGATCGTCTTTACCACCAGGCCCGATACCCTTTTCGGTGCCACCTTCATGAGCTTGGCGGTTGAACACCCATCGGTTTTGGATTTCTGCCGGAACACCGCCCAGGAAGAACAGGTCAAGGCCTTTGTGAAAAAGGTTCAGGGGCTGAACCGCCGTCCTGATTCGGATGTCGATTTGGAGAAAGAAGGCGTTTTTACCGGCGCCTATTGCCTCAACCCGCTTACGCAAGAGAAGATGCCCATCTTTGTCGCCAATTTTGTTCTGATGGGATACGGGACCGGGGCGGTTATGGCCGTACCCACCCATGACCAACGGGATTTTGAATTTGCCCGCAAATACGGTTTACCGCTCCGAGTGGTTATTCAGCCGGAGGGACAAGAACCCTTGACTCCGGAAACCATGCAAGAAGCCCATGAGGGACCGGGGAGATTAGTCAACTCCGGCCCTTTTAATGGACAGGATTATGAAGAGGCCAAAAAGGCCATCACGCGTTGTTTGGAAGAGAAAGGGCAGGGCAGGGAAAAAGTTCAATACCGCTTACGGGACTGGGGGGTTTCCAGACAAAGATATTGGGGTGCCCCCATCCCGATGATTTATTGCGATCGGTGCGGGATCGTACCGGTCCGGGAAGAAGACCTGCCGGTTCTTCTGCCTCTGGAAGCCGAAATTACCCCGGCGGGAGGGTCACCACTGCCTTTGCTTAAAGAATTTGTGGAAACCACCTGTCCGAAGTGTCAAGGTCCGGGACGACGGGAAACCGATACCATGGATACCTTTGTGGAGTCCTCCTGGTATTTCGACCGTTACGCTTGTCCGGATTATCATCAAGGGCCTCTGGATTCAAGTCGGGTGGACTACTGGATGCCGGTGGACCAATATATCGGCGGGATTGAACATGCGGTACTCCATCTGTTGTATTCCCGATTTTTTACCAAGGTCTTACGGGATATGGGCTGGTTGAAAGTGGACGAACCCTTTATCAACCTGCTTACCCAGGGGATGGTGATTAAAGACGGGTCCAAGATGTCCAAATCCAAAGGAAATGTCGTGGATCCCAATGAACTGATCCAAAAATATGGGGCCGATACAGTGCGGCTTTTTTGCCTCTTTGCTTCTCCGCCGGATCGGGATTTGGAATGGAGCGACCAGGGGGTTGAGGGTTCTTTCCGTTTTCTTCACCGGTTCTGGAATTTGGTTTTGGAATGTCAAGATGAAATACGAGGGAAATCCCTTTCACCAAAAAATATTCCCGTCAGCGGCCCTGGCCGAAGTCTCTATATTAAATTAAACCAGACCATCAAAAAGGTTACGGAAGATGTTGAAGACCGGTTTCATTTCAATACGGTCATCAGCGCCGTTATGGAATTGGTCAATGCCCTGTATTTATATCAGGCCGAAGAGAGAGAGGATCCGATAAAGAATGCCCTGCTGGCCGGGGCTGTGGAAACCGGTTTGATCCTCCTTGCGCCTATCGTACCCCATGTATGCGAGGAACTCTGGCAGGTCTTGGGAAAAAAGGGGAGCATCCATGATCAACCCTGGCCGAAATGGGATCCCGAGGCCTTGCAGGAAGAAGAACAAGTGGTCGTCATCCAGGTCAACGGCAAGGTCCGTTCGAGGATTATGATCGGGCCTTCGGTTACGGATGAAGAAATCAAGACACTGGCCTGGGAACAGCCGCGAATCCAGGAATGGCTTCAGGGAAAAGAGGCGATCAAGACTATTGTGGTTCAAAGGAAATTAGTCAATATTGTTGTAAAATAAGCATAATAAGCAGACAGACTGAAGGTTGTTAGAAAAAACCTCATGGCAGATGGATTGTATGAGTGCAGAACCAGATTTTTTCTTCAGTAGCTTGATTCTGCTTAGCGAGATGGTTTATTATCTTCAGTCTTCAATCTAACCACCTAGTTAAAAAGGAGATTCTCCGTGAAAAGAATCCGTCCAATTAGTCTCAGAGTACTTATAGGGCTCTGGGTTTTGTTTATTATCTCCGGATGCGGATACGGTTTTCGAGGAACTATTAATAACCTGCCCCCAGATATCAAAGGCGTATACATCCCCCCTTTTATCAATGAAACCATCGAACCGGGGATAGATGTTGTTTTTGCCAATGCCTTGATTTATGAATTTAACCGGAGCCGAGTCCTGCAGGTGGTTTCGGAATCAACGGCTCAGGCCCAGATCATTGGAAAAATTAAATCCGCCGCCATAGATCCGGTCATTTATGCCAACCAGACTCAAGCCTTGCAGAGAAGGGTGACCGTTACCCTGGAGATTTCTTTCCGGCGATCCGATAATAAAAAGATCCTCTGGCAGAATCAGGGGTTGTCAAGATATGAGATCTACAACGTCACCAGCGATCCCAATCAGACCGAGAGCTACAAACAAGCTGCGATCAAAAAAATTGCCCAGGATCTGTCCGAACGGATCCACAATGGGATACTGGAAAATTTTTAGGCCTGGGCAGCTGGTTGTCCGGAAATTTTATTGAGCTTTTTTGAAAGTCTGGAAATTTTTCGGGAGGCTGTTCGCTGATGTAAAATACCTTTGGAACCGGCGCGGTCAATCAAAGAAACAGCCTGAATCAGGGCCGGGTGTGCCGGTTCTTGGGATGAAGCTTCCAGGGTTTGAAGGTACTTTTTAACCTTGGTCTTTATTTTTGATTTCAGGCTCGCATTTCGTAAACGGCGAACCTTGTTTTGTTTAGCCCTTTTGAGGGCCGAGGGATGATTAGCCAAAGAAACCTCCTCATTGAAAAAGTATACTCAATAATATATTTTTATTAATGATTTGTCAAATTTTTTTGATATAGTGGTTTTATGAAATAGGGGTCGATCCTGCCATTAGCGGGACATGGCTCCTTGAATCCTTTCAGGTCATTGTGGGGATGTAGCTCAGATGGGAGAGCGGTACGTTCGCAACGTACAGGCCGGGGGTTCGATCCCCCCCATCTCCACCAAAATAACAGGCGGAAAAACCATGAATGAGACGAGAAAGGCTAAAGGTTAAGGTCAGTTAAGGATATTAATATATGTTAAACTTTAAATTTAAATCTTGTAACTTGAAAGCTGAAATCTAATGTCAAAAGCTAAAAAACGACGAATCGCCGAGGTGAACAGAGAGACCCGGGAGACCCAAATCCGGCTGAAAATGTCTCTGGATGGAAAGGGAAAAAGCCGCATAGAATCTCCGGTTCCTTTTCTGAATCATATGCTGGAACTGATGGCCCATCATGGAGCTTTAGACCTTGATCTGAAAGCCCAGGGGGACATAGAGGTGGGTTTCCATCATACGGTGGAAGATGTCGGCATTTGTCTGGGAGATGCTTTCAAAGGGTGCTGGGGAGATTCAAAGGGGCTTAACCGATACGGGAGTTCCCTTCTTCCCATGGATGAGGCCCTGGTTCTGGTGGCTGTTGATATTTCCCGGCGCCCTAAACTTTCCTATGGCTGGAAACCACGCAAGGTACGGGTGGAGGGTTTTGATACGGCCTTGATCAAGGAATTTTTCCAGGCTCTGGTCAATCGGGCCGGCTTCACTCTTCATCTGAGGGTTTTGGACGGAGAAAATGTTCACCATATCATTGAAGCCATGTTTAAAGGCTTTGGGCGGGCTATTGCTGAGGCCAGTCGTCTTGAAGTGAATCTGAAAACGGTACGTTCGACCAAGGGGATACTCTAGTGAAACAAAAAATAATAAAAGTGTCCCTGTTGTTGATGTTAGTAATAGGGGTGTCGTTTCTTATCCGGGTGAATTTCTCCTTGGCAGAGGTACGCTTGGCTGTTGCGCCTTTTGAAGTGGAATATGGCTACGGGAAAGAAGTTATTCGCTGTCGATCTTGCGGGAATATCATGGAAAGCGGACCCATTGAAGGGGATCCGGCTTCCACCCTGATCTATCTGCTATGGGAATTCATTCAGGAAAAGGGGAAAGGCATTGAATTAATCCCTCAGGGCCAGGTGGAGGGGGTTTACAATACCTTGCTGGCCAAGGGGATCGAGAAAGACCCCTTGATATTGATGAAAGCCATAGGCCTCCAGATTAAAGCGGATTATGTGCTTTGGGGGACCGTATTTCATTATCAAGAGAGAAAAGGAACGGCCTATGGGGTTCAACAACCAGCTTCGATAGCCATGGACCTCCATCTTTTAAAAGTTCAAGACGGCAGCCTGATCTGGAAGGCCCATTGGGCACAGACTCAAAAATCCCTCAGTGAGAATCTTTTGGAAATGAAGTCCTTTATTAGAAGCAAAATGCGCTGGGTTACGGTTAAGGAACTGTCTTCCCAGGGTTTGATGGAGATGTTGAAGGATTTTCCATCCGCTGAAACACTACGATAATCGCAGATAAAAGAAGGTTCAGCATTCTAAGTTGATAAACCCGTAAAAATTCTAAAATGACCTAAAGGGGTCATTTCGATGAGTCCTGGATCGAGTCTGGGGCAAGCAATGGAATCCAGAAAGATGAACTGCTTCTGATCCAGGTTTTTGTCGGAGTTACCTTTTCCCCGAAATCATCAAAAATAAAACTTGTTTCAAATACCTATACGGCGAATTTTCAACTTTAAACTTAAACCCTTAAACTTTGAACCCTGATCCTTTTTGATATGATCATTATACCCGCAGTGGATATTAAAGGCGGCCGGTGTGTCCGGCTCCGGGAAGGACGAGCCGATGCCGAGACCGTTTTTTCAGACCGTCCCCAGGATATGGCCCGGCAATGGATTCAACAGGGGGCCGAACGTCTTC
>JBEKPQ010000057.1:0-6970 GCA_049520575.1 Thermodesulfobacteriota bacterium
TTTTACTGTAAATATGGTAACCAGTGCGGAGACCAGCATCACCGTGGCGAAGACGATGCCCATCAGCACAAAACCCAGGTTCTTGACCGGCGCCCGGCCCACTCTTGGGAGGGCCCGGCCGGCGCCCAGCCGCGTACGTACGGCGGCGAAGCCGAAACGGTAACCGTTGAGCGACGATCTCTCGTGGTAGTCGGTCGTGAGCTCGGGTGCCAGGGAAGAATAGGGGATGTTCACCGTCGAGTATGCTGTGCACAGTATAATGTAAACTACCATAACGTAGATAAAAAGCATCGTCTGGCCTATACCGGCGCCAGCGATTAAGGCCGGATTGGTAAACATGATCACCATGGCGATGAAAAGGGGGATAGTGCCGCCCAGCATGAAAGGCCTGCGTCTGCCCATTTTTGTTGCCGTTTTGTCAGAAATAAAGCCTATGACAGGGTCATAGAAAGCGTCCCACAGCCTGCCCACCATCAACGCTATGCCTGCCAGCGCAGCCGAAAGGCCCACCGAATCGGTAAGGTAGTTCATCAGCACAAAGGCTGTGGCTGTGAAAAACAGGTTCCCGCCAAGGTCGCAGATGCCGTAGCCGAGCTTCACTCCCACCGAAAGCTTCTTTTCTTCCATCATAAACTCCTCGTCGTTAGCCTTAGAAAATTATTTCCCCCGGCCGTGTAATGAGCCGAAAGCACACCGCCGGTTTGAAATCCAATCCGGTAGACCTTAGGTATCCTCAATTCTTGCAGGGTCGAGATCATTGTTCAACCTCCCGCTGGATTCCGGTGACCACCTGGACATCATTAAGCCGGGATAAAAGGCGCTAACCGCTTGCCTTCTTTCAATGTAAGATTAGCAATATAAAGATCAGGCAATTTAACTCGCACTCGTAAACTAATCTAATGTACTATCAGAACTTACGTTTCCAATCTTTGGGCCAGCGTTCGATGACCACTTTCTTTTGTGTAAAGAATTCCACGGCATCCATGCCCTGCCCGTGTAAGTCGCCAAAAAAGCTATCTTTCCATCCCGTGAAAGGGAAAAAGGCCATGGGCGCGGCAATGCCGAGATTTATTCCTATGTTGCCGGTAATAACCTCGTAGCGGAACTTGCGTGCCGCAGGCCCGCTGCTGGTGAAGAGGCAGGCCATATTTCCATATTTGCCGCTGTTGATCATGGATATAGCCTGGTCCAGGTTGTCAGCCTGCAGCATCCCCAGAACAGGGCCGAAGATCTCCGTTCTGACGATCTCTCCGTCGGGGGGCACATCCTGTAGAACAGTCGGGCGTACGAAGTTGCCGCGCTCATAACCGGGTATGTGGGTATTGCGCCCGTCCACCAGGATTTTCGCTCCCTCTTGCTGCCCTTTTCCGATCAATGCTTCAATGCGTTCTCTGCTCTGCGGCGTGATTACCGGCCCCATCTGAACCTTCTCATCGAGACCATAGCCAACCACCCTGCTGCTGGCGGCTCCAGTAATGGCCTCCGTAAAAACGCCACGCGCTTCGCCCACTGTTATCACCAGTGAAGCGGCCAGGCAGCGCTGGCCGGCGCAGCCGAAAAGGCTGTCGGCGATGATACGTGTAGCGGTATCCATGTCGGCGTCGGGCAGAACAACCACCGGATTTTTAGCCCCGCCCTGGCACTGTGCGCGTTTGCCGTTGGCCGTGGCCCGGCTGTAAACGTACCTGGCTACAGGCGTTGAGCCTACAAAGCTGATAGCCCGTATGGCCGGATGGTCCAGGATTGCATCGACCGCAACTTTAGAACCGTTCACGAGGTTAAGCACCCCGGCCGGCAAACCCGTTTTCTCCACGAGACTGAATATCTTCTGCATGGTCAGAGGAACTCTCTCTGAAGGCTTTACGATGTAAGTGTTTCCACAGGCTATGGCATATGGCAGGAACCAGAAAGGGACCATGCCGGGGAAATTGAAGGGAGCGATCACTGCGCAGACGCCCACCGGCTGGCGGATCATAAACTCGTCTATGCCGGGAGCGATATCCTCTGAATTATAGCCCTGCATCAATAGAGGTATACCGCAGGCAACCTCCACGTTTTCGATCAGGCGGCGTATCTCGCCCCTGGACTCATCGATCGTCTTCCCGCATTCCATTGTAATCGTGCGTGCAAGCTCTTCGAAATTCTCCTCCAATAGAATCTTCAGTTTGAAGAGAAACTGTACACGGTCAGCAGCGGGAGTTTGTCTCCATTGTATAAAAGCATCGGAAGCCGCTTGAGCGGCCAGGTTAATGTCAACCGCCGGTGAGAGCGGCACGCGTCCCAGAACCTCGGCCGTGGCCGGATTGACCACATCCTGGTAATCAGCACTACTGGAAAGCTGCCACTTGCCCCCAATATAGTTCAGCATTTCAAAGGTATGACCCATAGATAAACCTCCCGGATTGCCCGATAGCTTATTTCAAATCGTCCGGCTTTACCTCTCGGCCTGTTTTAGACGATTCCAACGCCGCCAGAGCGAACTGCAATACTGCTTTGCCTTGCGGGCCGTCGAGGACCGGCCTGCCGCCCTTTTGAATAACATCGATCATATGCCGTGTACAGTCAATGAAACTATCTGCCCAGTCCACCCGGGGTACCTCGCAGGCCGTCGTTTTTCCATTGCAAAAGATCATCAACTCGGGCAGATCAACGGTACGAGTGGTATATCGGTTGATAAAAATGGTTCCCCTGTCGCCGATGATTTCAATTCTGTCATCATCGACATAATATTTAGACTCTATCTCCATATTGGGGGTATGCTCGACATCGAATAGGCCGTAACGCCTCTTACCTTTGAACTGAAATGAAACCACTGCAGGCGCATCCAGGTTGATGCCGGGTATAACGGCAGTATGGTCTATCCATGCATGTACCCTTTCGACCGGTCCCATCAGGTAATATGCCAGTGAGAAGAGGTGATATCCGTGATCGAAAACAAGTGGACCGCCGCCGCACTTTTTATTATTGAAACGCCAGACCCAGGCATTTAAGGGAACGTCCCAGCCATTTGCAGTTTTACCGGTATTGACGTGCATGCGCAGCATCTGCGGCTTCCCTATCTCTCCAGCGTCGATCATTTTTTTGGCCTGTACGGCAGGGGGATAGAATACAAACGTCTCATATATCCGCAACAATACGCCGGCCTTCTGCGCCGCTTCTATCATGCGGTCTGCGTCGCCGACGCAGGTGGCCATAGGTTTTTGCACGCTGACATGCTTGCCTGCCCTGCATGCAGCTATAGTCATCTCGGCATGGAGGTGATGCGGCACGAGCAACTCAACCAGGTTTATGTCCCTGTCATCCAGCAACCTGTTATAGTCATAGAAAACCTTTTCCACTCCCCATGCTTTAGCTCTGGCATTGGCGCGGCCTTTGTTAGTATCGCATACGGCCGTGATATTGGCGTCTTCCCGTCCGCGATACCCCAGTTCATGCAAGTCAGAGATACGGCCGCAGCCGACGATAGCGACATTTACTGGTTTTGCGCTCACTTTTCCAACCCCCTTTTATCATGGTCTGTTCAATTCATTTAACTGCGTTGCGCTCTTTTCCTCAATGCGGATAAGATAGCCTGACCGGCTTTCGCACTTGATTCCAGCAGAGGTAAAAACCCGGGATAATTAACGACGGCGCCTATGATATCTTCCGGAAGCAGTGGGATAATTTCCGGCATATTTTTGTGTGTGAGGTTGTTGAGTTTTTCCAGAAGCAATCGCGATTGTCTCTGCGGTTCACGCCGCTGCGGCGGATAGCCGAAGCCTTTTTCCACACTGAACAGTTTTTCGAAGATGAACTTCAGGTTCATGTCTCCCGCCCACCCATATCCCTGGTTGAGCTCCAGCGAAATGCAGTTTCCGCCGTTAATCTGCATGAAAAGCCAGCCATCGAGAGGCGACTGTATCAGTCCGCAGGAGACGCCCGGGTATTGCATGACCGAATTGAGGAAACCCTGCCCCGTGCCGCAGCCGCCTACTACAAAATCAACAGTCCCGGCATTAAGTAATATTGCGGCCATCAAGCCGGTATGGATGTAAGATAGCTCGGTCTGCTCGCCGCTTTTTTTCATGCCGACGTTGACAACCTCGTGTCCCAATCCGTCCAGGGCCGTCATGATATCGCTATTTTTATCTGCGGCGCTGGCCTCGCTGATAGTAGCTATACGCATCTTTCCTCCAGATTATTTCTTCTTTTTCTCCATAACTCTCAAAGCGGCATCAGCGATGTCCCTGGCGCCAAGGCCGTAGGCATCCATGATGGCCTCGGGGTCGGGCCCGGTGCAGGCGAAGGTGTCCTTGATGCCCACGCAGGCCTGATGCACAGGCATCTCCTGCGCCAGAAGTTCGGCTACCGCCGATCCCAGTCCGCCTATCACCGTATGTTCCTCTGCTGTGACCACCCTACCGGTATCTCCGATCATCTTCAGGATTAAGTCATTATCGAGCGGCTTGACTGTGTGCATATCCAGCACGCAGGCATCGACTCCACAATCAGCCAATATATCTGCGGCCTGCAGGCTGCGCCCGACCATGGATCCGCAGGCAATTATGGTAACATCACTCCCTGGTCTGCGCACAATACCCCTACCTATATGCAGGTTATCACCGGGTTGTGAAACGGGTTGTGTAGCCGAGCGGTTAAGCCGTAAATAGACGGGCCCATCATATTCAGCAACCAATTTAACCAGGGATGCAGCCTCTCCTGCATCGGCGGGAACGATAACGGTCATCTCGGGCAAAGAACGCATGATTGCGATATCCGTGATGGCATGATGCGTCGGCCCATCCTTGAAATCCGAGACGCCGGCATAACTGGCCGCAATTTTGACGTTGGCCCTGTTATAACATATACAGGTGCGTATCTGCTCTAGCGCCCGCAGTGCAACCAGAGCGGCGAAGGCGTTAACGAAGGGTAGCATACCCCCCAGTGCCAGCCCGACGCTCATATCTATCATACATGGCTCCGCAATGCCGACATTGAAAAAACGCCTGGGGAAACGTGATGCGAAATAGCTGGAGAGGGTGGAGGACGACGTGTCGGCATCCAGCACTACCGCCGCAGGATTGGCCTCACCGTAGTCCGCCAGGGCCTTGCCATAGGCTTCGCGCATGGCTTGGTTGCTCATGTTATTTGCTTCCTCCCCCCCAGTTCAGTCATGGCAGCCTCGAATTGCTCTTTGTTCGGCGCTATTCCGTGCCATTGGGCCTTGTTTTCCATGAAGGAGACACCCTTACCTTTAATTGTATTAGCGATGATGACGCTGGGCCTTTCTTTTACATAATGTGCTTGATCCAGGGAAGCCAGTATCTGCCCTATACTGTGCCCATCGATTTCGATCACATTCCAGCGGAAGGAACGCCATTTATCATTAAAAGGCTCCATCGGCATTATCTCTTGCACTGGCCCGTCGAGCTGGACTTTGTTATAGTCCACGATTGCTGTCAGATTGGCCAGGCCGAATTTGGCGCAGGCGTTGATCCCTTCCCAGACTATGCCTCCCTGGCACTCGCCGTCCCCCAGCAGAACGTATACTCGATAATTCCTGCTCTGCAGATTTGCCGCCAACGCCAGTCCCGCTCCAACCGCGATGCCGTGGCCCAGTATACCGCTGGTCATGTCAACCCCCGGAGTTTTCAGCCGATCCGGGTGTCCTTGCAGGTGACAGGTCAGCTCGCCCCAGTGATCGAGGTCAGAGGCTGGGAAAAACCCGCGTCGCGCAAGAGTGGAATATAGCAGCGCCGAGGCATGTCCCTTGCTCAGGATGAAACGATCTCGGTCCGGCCAGTCCGGGTTTTGAGGATCAATCCGCATGGTATTGAAATAGAGCACGGCCATGATATCGGCGGCCGAGAGTGAGCCGCCCGGATGTCCTGCCTGACGTTGATAAATCATCCTCAAGCTATCTCGCCTCAAAGCTACTGCAATCTGCTCAAGCTCCCTTATCTGTTGATCGCTATATTCTATCGTCATAAAAGCCTATTTCTCATAGCCCGATTTCGTGACGCAAAGCCTGAGTGCTCTCGCACCAGTTTCCTACATTCCAGCGCCCGAAGACACCCATCCCGCCCAGTTCGTTATCTCCTGAATATACCGGCACATGTATCAACGAAAGCCCGTCATACCCATACGCTCTGTCCAGAGCTTTTAATAACGAGCTCCTGGAAAATCCTCCGCTCATGGCCTGTACGCCTTTTACTGCATTGGCCCAGGCCACATAGTCCACAACAACCGAGTCGTCGGTAGCAAACTCGTGATTATACTGGGCTTTCTGCAACCCCGTGATGGCGCTCATGCGTCGGTTATCCAGCAGCAGTATACAACCCCTGGCGCCATGCTGGACCCCATCTATCAAGATCTGCGGGTTCATGGTGAAGGAGCCGTCTCCCGTGAAGGCCAGGCCGAAAAATTTCTTCTCGGAGGCAGCAGTTGAGAGCAGGGCCGACGCGGCAAACCCCATATAGCTGGCGCCGGTGTCTGTGAAGGTGAAGCCCGGCTCTTCGTCTTCCACGATCTGAAAACTGTTGGCCTGCACATCGCCCGCGTCGAAGAACTTGACCACGCCTTTCGCCCCGGCCCAATCGCTGGCGGCCTTGATAACGGCTGGCTGAGTGAGCAATTCCCTTTTCCATTTTTCATCGAAAAGGGTGGGGTGATTATAACGTTGCTGCTTGAATTTTTCCCACGCCTGACGCTGAAGGCTGCAGGCATTAAACCATGACGAAGGCTGATTGTTACTCTTTGCCTGCTTCTTTTTTAGCTCTTTTAGCAACCTCTGCACTGTAAGCCGGGCATCCCCGAGCAGCGGCAGCGTATCGCTGTAGTGCAGTGCCGCTTCAGTTTCGGTGTTTATATTGATTACACGCTGAACTTTTGGGTAGGCGGTGCGTGAGCAGTCGGACTGGCAGACGAAGCGGGAGCCTATTGCCAGCAGCAGGTCTGCGTGCTCCATAGCATAGTTTCCGCAGAGGGTGCC
>JBEKPQ010000057.1:6977-30659 GCA_049520575.1 Thermodesulfobacteriota bacterium
TCCCACCGTCATATGGCGGGGATTGCTGTAAGGTATGACGCCGGAGGCCAGCGGTGAGATTACCGCCATTCCATCCACAAGATCGAGCAATTCGGCGATTTCAGGGCCCGCATTGCGCGCTCCGCCCCCGACCCGCAAAGCTACTTTTTTCGCTGATAGCAACCAGTCAGCGGCAGTGGCATAGTCGGCCTCCGCGGCTGCAGATTTAATAGTAAATGCTGTAGTAAGTTCGCGCAGGTTGAACCTCTCGATCAAAACAGGCTGGATATTCATTGGCAAGAGTAAAAAAAAGGGACCTGCCCGAAAGGGATGGTCCACGGCGGATTGTCCCCGCCTCAGCGCTGTCGAGATGGCCCCGGGAGTATGCAGGGAATAAGCCTGCCCCATGGTAGAAAAAAGGCGTAGGAACAGGTCCTGTTCATAGCGAGGGATCTGCTGCATGTTTGGCCCCTCGTCATCGGTGGTCTCATCCCCGAGTATATACCAGATGCCCAAACCGTCGGATGCCGGCACCAGCGAGGCCGCCAGCGCCTGTAGGGCGCCCGGGCCTATGGATGTGACAACGGCTGATTTCTGATCGGTGACCCAGCGCAGGGCAGTTGCGGCGTGGGATGCCTCGACCTCGCTGCGGGTGTTCAGTACCTTTACCAGGCCGTGCTGCTGGTAGATACGGAGCACTTCGGCCAGGTCCGTACTTCCATGCCCGAATACAGCGAAGAAGATTCGGACGTTCTGCTTGATCAGTCCCAGGACAAGCGCTTCAGAAACCGTAATATCGAGCTTTGAAGGTATCCTGCTTTGAACGATCGCGCCGATGAGTCCGCCGCAGGCAGCAATGACAGCTGCCCTTTTCTCACGGGCTGTCTGAATGGCTTCGAAATTCAATTACCGTCTCAAATATTTTAATATTTTAAAGGTTTTTGCTCTATCACCGAGGATGGCTCATTACAATTCGCCACGGGGTGATTATTATTGGCACTCCTATTGATTATGATAATATCCCCTTGCCACGCCTACGTCAACGTAAGTACCAAGTCCTCTCATACGGCTGTTGATTCGGCTGTATAACGCCATGAATTTGCCGGTTTAATGTTAATAAGGGGTGCGAAACCTGAGGTGATCACTGAGGCTCAGGCCCGGCAAGTGCAGCTTTTACAACGGGTGCCTGCTCTCATATATTAAGTGGCATGCAGGAAAATGCCATGGCCTTGCTAGATTACTGCCTGCAGGATTTTTCCGGGAAAATAACGCCAAGCAATTATCGATAGCTTCACGTACCAGCGTAGCTCAGTGGTAGAGTAGGGGTTTCGTAAACCGCCGGTTGTCAGTTCGACTCTGACAGCTGGCTCCATTCAAATCATCTTTTTTGCTAACGGAATCATTTGCTCGTATCTCCGTTTGAAGCATATCGTCCAGCCTGCTCATGGCCGACTTCTGCAGTCCGCCGATAACATGGCTGTATGTATCCAGGGTAAAGGCTATTTGATAAGATATTGCTCTTGAATGGGGGAAGTATAAAATAAGAAAAGGACACGGTCAAGGATAAAAACAAGGCCAAAGGCAAGGAGATAGAAGGGGGCTTCTGTAGAAAAAGGACTTTGCAGGGGTGGACTTTACAAATTGATTACCGTTTGTAATGTAGTATAAAGAGCCAAAATTTAAAATCACGACTACAGGAAGAACTCTTTGGCTGAATCCCTATTTTATGAAGCCTCATAACCACCATACCTACCCCACACTAAATTATTTCTTTAACTGTTAACCTAATCTGACAAAACACCTGATATGGGGTTCTGGTGGGCTGTTTTTCAAGAAGATTCAAATAATCCAACGGGGGTTGGAGGTTGGGGATAATCTCTCCAAATAGAATTTATTTTAAAGGCTTTGCTTAAGAAAACATTTTGAACAACCGGGACCCACTTTTTTTATTTTCCAATTCCTCAAATTCCCGTAACAGTTCTTCCTGTCTCTTATTTAAATGGGTGGGGGTTTTAGCCGAGACCTCGATGATCTGATCCCCTTTACCGGATCCGCGGAGGTGTGGAAATCCCTCCCCTTTCAATCGCAAGGTTTGACCGTTTTGGGTCCCTTTGGGGATGGTCAATTTTTTTGAGCTGTTTAACGTAGGAACATCCATTTCGGTTCCCAGGGCGGCCTGGATCATTGAAATAGGAATGGAACAAACCACATCATCCCCTTCTCTCTTGAAAAAATCATGTTCCTCAACATAGACGATGACATATAAATCCCCCGACGGACCTCCATAACTGCCACCCTCCCCTTGGCCTCGAAAACGCAAGCGAGACCCACTGGAAATCCCGGGGGGGATTTTAATCGACAAGGTTTTGGTCTGTTCAATTAGTCCCTGCCCGCGGCAGGAGGGACAGGGATGGGCAATGATCTGACCCTGCCCGTTGCACCTGAGACAGGGGGTGCTGATTCTAAAAAACCCCTGGCTCTGGACCACCTGTCCCCGGCCGCCGCAGGTGGGGCAGTATTCGGGTCGCGTGCCGGGTTCAAGGCCGTTTCCCTGGCAATGGGAACAGGCTTCCATTCGCGGGATTTTAATTTCCAACTCCTTTCCCTTGGCCGCTTCCATAAAGGAGATGGAAAGATCGTAACGAAGGTCCGCTCCCTCCCTGGCTCTGGATGCACCTCCCCTGCTTCTTCGCCCGAATCCGAAAAAGTCTTCAAAAATATCCCCGAAACTGGAAAAAATATCTTCAAAACCACCGAAGCCGCTGAAACCGGTACTCTTCAATCCTTCATGGCCGAACCGGTCATAGATATCCCGCTTTTGCGAATCATGTAAAACCTCATAGGCCTCGGCTGCTTCTTTAAACCGTCCCTCAGCCTCTTTATCTCCTGGATTGCGGTCCGGGTGGTATTGAAGGGCCATTTTACGGTAGGCTTTTTTAATTTCTTCTTCATCGGCCTGCCGGGAAATGCCCAGTACTTCGTAGTAATCTCTTTTGTGATTGTTGTTATGCATTTGGTCGTTTACACTTTTCATTCGGAGATTTTATCTCTCACAATTTTAACAAACCGGCTTTATTTTTCAGTAATGCTTGGAACCAAGAAAAAGTCTAAATTTTAAAGTCTCTTGCAAAATTCACTAATTCTGTCACCCCGGCGCAAGCCGGAGTCCAAAAAAGATTAACTAAAAAGACTGGATTCTGGCTTCCGCCGGAATGACGCCCGCGGGACTTTTCCAAGTGCTTCCTAAAAATAAATGTTTCATCCTTATTCTGAATTCTGGATTCCAAATTTTCAAACTGCTTTGGTTAAACTTGATGACTTCATCAAGGCTTGGATCTCCTGAATTTTTTCCTCGTCGGCAATGGCTTTATAAGCCATTAAGGCCTGTTGATGCCGGCCGGCGACCTTGGCTTTTTCTCCGACCTTCCTCCACGAATCTTCAGGGACCTGCTCCTTCAGAATTTTACTGGTTTGTTGTAACAGAAAAGGATCCCCTTGTTCCAGGCTCCACTCCCTGATCCGCCGAATCCCTTCCCAGTTCTGGGCCTTTTCAAAAAAATCCAGGGCGTCGACCGGCCGATCCTGCTTTAAATACTCCCACCCGTATTGAGCCAGTTCATCAGAGCTGATATTGGGGTTATGCAACAAATCCCTTTTTTTTAAACAGCTTAATATCTTAGACATCAAGGACCTTTCTTGACCTTTTTTTCTTTCAGGGCCGAAAGGTCCCGATCCAGTTCACGGACAAGAAACGCCTGGATTAAAAAAAGGTCTGTTGAATTGGAGGACCTGACATAGTAGTCATTACCGACCGCTGTTTTATTTCCCACCTGTATTTCAAACCATTTCCCCTGGGTTAAAAAAAGAAGTTTTACTCCGGGTGAATCCAGACCGAATTCTTTCAAGGCCTGTTCTGAAGAGGGAAAACTTCTTTCCGGCTTAAGGGAGCTTAAAGTACGGAGTATGTTTTCCACCACCAGGGCATCGGCCGGAGCTGATATCGGCCGAATGATCTCCCAACTCTTGTTTTTTTTCAATTGAACAATCTCCGCACCTCTCTGCCATTGTATTTCCTGAATTTTGTCGGCTTGCAGATTGGGAAAAAGGGACGGAGATTTTGATTCTTCCGTTTTTTTAGGAAAAATAAATTCCGATGCCGCCCACAGACCGGCCACCACCACCAGGACGAAGAGGTATATCCAGAGCTTCTTTAAGGTCACCTGGCCTTTCTCCTTGACCGCCAAACCAGAATTCCGACCGCAATCACCGCCAACGGCAGTAAGACCATCGGAACCAGAAACAGCACTTGGGCTTGGGTTGCTGTAAGGGACAAGGGCCGAACCGGTGTTTTGACCGGACGGATGGAAATCAGGTGCTCTTCTTCGGTCAGATAATTGACAGTATTTAAGAAGAGATCTCCGTTACCGGCAAGGTTAAAATAGCCGTTACTGGCAAAGTCCGAATCGCCGAAAACGGCGATCTGGCCTTTCGGAGATTTTGTTTCCTGTCCTTTGGATTCTTTGGTCTCCGCTTTTTGTTCCTGGGAAGAAAGGTTCACTAAAACAGCCAGGGGCAACGGCCCTTTCCGGTCTTGTCCCCCATCAAAGGCCGCCTCTCCTTTTTCCAATTTTGTTTTGTTGGTTTCTGCCCAGCTCTGAGGAGAAGAAAGGACCAGAATATCGTATGAGATGCCTGCGGGGGAAGGGGAGGCAAGGGTTAAGGATCGGGCCGTAGGATAAAAGGTGGCCACAGTAAATTTTTCTGTTATCGGATGCCGGCCGTAAGACCCGGCCATAGGGATCAGGTAATCCCCCCCAAAGACACGGCTCATCTTGTCGATCAGGATATCCTGACCAATGGTTACCCCCAGAGAAGCAAGCCATTCTTTAACCCCTCCGTCTTGATAGGGTTCAAGCATCAGGATAAGCCGGCCTCCTGCCTTTACAAATTTTTTCAGGTCCTCGATCTCTTCCGGGAAAAGGGGCTTCTTCGGCCCGGCGATCACCAGACAGCGGGTCTCGGCCGGAAGGCCGGTCCCGGACAAGAGATTGATCTCCCCCACCTGGTAATTTTCTTTTTCCAGCAGTCCGTTGGCCAAGGAAAACCCGGTCCTTTGAGAATCCTGAAGGCTTTTTTCACCATGGCCTGCAAGAAAAAACACTTTTTTAGCCTTCTGTTGTATCAGGCGCAAAAGACCGCTGCTGATCCCTTCTTCATCCGCGGTCAATACATTCTGGGTCTTCCCTGCAGATTCCAAGGTCAAGGCCCCGTAGTTGCGCACCCCATATTGTTTAGTCAAAGCAGGCTGCCGATCAGGGTCTATGAACTGGTAATGAATACGGGGATTGGTGTAGCCATAAATCTCAAGGAGGGTCTGAGCATTCTTCTTGGCCGGGTTTCCTTCCTGAAAAAAGGCCCGTATCCAGACGTCCTGGTTGATGTTTTTGACAATCTTTTTCGATTGGTCGGAAATGGAGTGCTTCTTCCCTTCCGTCAAATCCCAGCGCCAGGGAAACCGATGGACGATCAGGCTGATCCCCACCAGAATGGCGATGAAAACCAGCGCTAAGAGGGTTAACAAGGACCCCTCTTTCCATCTATTTGTCTTTGCCAAGATCATAGTTTCTTCTAAAAATTATTTCTTCTAACCTAAATTTTTCTATCACTAAAATAGGGCTCAAGGATTCGAGGATTCCAGGCGCTCGACTTTGTCGAGCTATAAAAAGGTTCCCCTTGGGGAACCGCCGGATTCAAGTGAAAACCGGGTCAAGAAATCTTTTTCTCTTGATTAATATTCCGCAATCCAAAATCCTTTCATCTCTTGATGGACTCGTACAAAGTCTTCAAATGAGACGGCACAGTAGAAAGATCCTGCCGGCCTCCTTGGAGGCTTTTAAATAGGTCGGCAAAGCCGACCGGCTGCAAGGCGCGCAAGTCCTGAGGAATGAGGCGTACAAAGAAGTACGCCGCAATAAGCACCCGGCGAAAGCCGGGGAGAGACGAAGGATGCAGCGCAACACCGCAGATGGATTTTTTACGAAGCCGTCATCCTCTGATCTTCTGCGAATCCAGATAGCGCAAGGTCAAAAAAATAAAAAATACCAAAAAAGTCAGATAATACATAATATCCCTGGTATCCAGAATCCCTTTGGTAAAAGGATCCTGGTGCTCCAATAGGGACAGGTAATTGACCACCTCGCCGACTGCCGGACCGGAGACCGAACCGGCCCAGCCGATGATCCAGAACATGAGTAAGGCCCCGAATCCCAGGACCGCTGCGATAATCTGATTTTGAGTCAAGGCCGAGGCAAATAAGCCCAGAGAAACAAAACTGGCGGCCAGTAAAATCAGGCCGCCGTAACCGGTTAAAACAGGCCCCCACTCCACTACCCCAAACCGGGATATCATGAAAATATTAATGGCGGTCAAGGCCAGCAAGATGATGATGACCAACAATGTTGCCAGATATTTTCCCAGCACCACAGCCAATTCCCGTACAGGATAGGTCAGAAGGAGCTCAATGGTCCCGTTTTTCTTTTCTTCAGCCAAAAGCCGCATGGTCAGCAAAGGGACAATCAACAGCAGGATGATGCTCATATCGTCAAACAGAGGTTTGACGACCATCTCATTCAAATTGACCTGCCCACCCATATAGGGATTCTGGGCAGCCTGGAAGCTGATCAGACTGTAGTAAGCCACGGAGGTATAAAAAAAATAGCCGCTCAGGGCCAGAAAGATAGTCCCTACCACGTAAAAAATAGGGGAAGCAAAAAAGGCATACAGTTCCCGCTTGAAGACCGCTGTAAATCCCTTCATGCCTGGCCTCCCGGTTCTTCGGTCACCAACTGTACAAAGACCTCTTCCAGACTGAGTTCTTGGCTGTGCATCTCCAACAATCCCCATCTCTCCTCAATAACCGATCGTGCCAAGTCGGCTCTTATATCTTGATCCTTCTCCATCTCCACCACATACCTCCAAGGACCGTCATCGGATTCTTTGGCGACATTCAAGACCCCTTTCTGGAGCCCCAGGGCCTTTATGACCTCTTCCTCCGGACCCTGAATGGTTAAATGGATTTTGCCTGAGGTCTGTACCTGCGCTGTCAGATTGGAAACCGTATCGATGGCCACAATCCGGCCCCGATTGATAATGATCACCTTCTGACAGATTTGACTGACCTCGGGCAGGATATGCGTGCTTAATATAATGGTTCGTTCCCGACCCAACGACCGGATCAATTTCCGTATCTCCACCACTTGGGCCGGATCCAGTCCGATGGTCGGTTCATCCAGGATCAGGACCGGCGGATTATTCAAAAGGGCCTGGGCCAGTCCGACCCGCTGTTTAAATCCCTTGGAAAGATGCCCGATGATTCGGCCCCGGACCTTCTGCAATCCGCAATCATCTATAACCTTAGCCAGGGCCGATTTGACGCCCTTGGCCCTAATCCTCTTGGCCTGGGCGGCAAAGTCCAGAAACCGTTCAACGGTCATTTCGTTGTATAAGGGAACATTCTCCGGCAAGTAGCCCAATTGCTCCCGGATTTTTAAGGAATCCTGACAGGCATCCAGGCCATTGACTCGGACTTTACCGGATGTAGGAGGGAGAAAACAGGTCAGTATTTTAAGGGTGGTGGTTTTCCCTGCCCCATTGGGCCCTAAAAAACCGACCACTTCTCCCTGTCCAACGGAAAAAGAAAGATCGGAAATGGCCGGCAACAAACCGTAATATTTGGTTAATTGTTCAACTTCAATCATAAAATGTTAAGATTGAGAAAATAGCTCTCCCTTACCTACTTAAGGTTGGTTATTCAATAATCATTTAAAGGCGGATTGTCAAGCTATTCGGTTTTTTTAAGGCTTCCCGGATGAGTTCCTTTAAGGTGTTCATGGTGATATGTTTCCCTTAAGTGGATTTTTACTGGAGTGGGATGTTATGATTAATCTTCCAGGTCCTTGATATGCCGGATCATCTTTCCTTCGATCATATAGACCACCATCTCGGCAAGATTTGTGGCGTGGTCGGCGATCCGCTCCAGGTATTTTGAAATGTATGAGATCTTGATGGCCCGGGTTATGGTCGAGCTGTCTTTAATCATAAAAAGTAAAAGTTCATTAAAGATCTGGACGGTAAGTTGATCCACCTCATCATCCCTGTTGACCACTTCATAGGCCAGGGCGGTGTTTTTTCCCAGGAAGGCCTGAAGGGCATCGTGGACCATCCCCTCGGCGATCTCGGCCATCCGAGGAATATCAATATAGGGTTTAAGCTGAGGTTCCTCATTGAGTTCCAAAACCCGTTCGCAGATATCGACAGCGTAATCCCCCATTCGTTCCAGATCCGTAGTAATCTTCATGGCCGTGGTTATAAATCGCAAGTCGCCGGCCGTGGGCTGGCGGAGGGCAATGAGCCGGATGCATTCCTCGTCAATATTCACATCATAGGAGTTGATGCGGGCTTCGTTTTCAATCACCTGATGGGCCAGGGCGCTGTTTCGTTCCACCAGAGATTTAATGGACCGGACGATGGCCTCTTCCACCAAAGATCCCATTTTCAGGATCTGTACCTTGAGATCGCTTAATTCATCTTCGAAGATAGTCATGGGGCTGTCCTCTCCTTTATTTTTTGGGAGATTATCATTTCATATCGTGTTAATATTCTTACCATGGGTCATCTGAGAAATTATCTCCCAGTTTTCAATACCTCGGGATCAATCGTTTCAGACGGGGTGATACTGGATACTGGATAAAACCAAAGACTGATCCTCGATAAAAATCCAGCATCCAGTATCTTTTAATTTATTGAGTCCGCCGCAATTTTTAAAGGACCAGGGTTAAGATACCCAAATTTCAAATATCTTTGATTAGTATTCTATCATGGAAGGCAATCCATTCCAATATCAAAATATAAAATTTCTGCCCATCCTCCACAACCTTCTGGAGTTTGCCCTGGAGGTCCATAGACAATGGATTGAATTCCAGCCTCAAGCCCTAGCCGTGGAACTTCCCCCGACGCTACGAGATCCGGTCTTGACCGCGGTCAAAAGACTTCCCAATCTTTCCGTGATCCTCTATCAGGAAAAATCAGGTCGCCATGTCTATTTGCCCATTGAACCGGTGGATGGGATCATTGAGGCCGTACGTCTGGGCCTGGAAAAAAATCTTGAGGTCTTTTTTATCGACCGGGACACTGAGGGCTATCCTCAGAGGATGGAGCCCATGCCCGATCCCTATGCTGTCACCCGGATCGGCTATCAGCCTTATTGCCTGGCCTACCTGAAAGAACGGGGACAGGAGGTCCCTTCCCCGGATGACGCTTTGAGAGAACGAACCATGGCTTTTCATGCCCTTAAGCTAAACCATCAATACCAGCGAGTCCTGCTGGTCTGCGGGCTGGCCCATTGGCCGGGTATTGTTCAACAGATCGAAAAAAATCCGGACTTGCCTTTGGGACGAGAGAAAAGATCCGGGGTCCTTATAGGTTTCCTTAAGGAATCCTCCAGCCGGGAGATCCTCTCTGAAATGCCCTTTCTGCAGAAAAGATATGAAGAAGAAAGGGCCGGATCTGCTTCTGATGTTTCCGGCTTTTTAGAGCTGAATCGCCCGGCCGTTCAGGAAGAACTGCTGAATCGAGCCAGGGAAGCGTACCTGAAAAACAGCCGGGAAAAAGTTGAGGCCTACCTCTTGAACCTGACAAAAAAATTCGCCCGCAACCTGGCCTTGCTTCAAGGGGCCTTATTCCCGGATTTTTACCAGCTTTTGATAGCCGCACGTGGAATGTTCAATGACAACTTTGCCTATGAGGTTTGGGATATCGGCTCCACTTATCCTTTTCAGGAGGACTCACCCCAATTACCGGAGATCGAGGTAACGGCCGAAGATTTGCGACTCAACCAAAAACGGATCCGTTTTTATCGGCGTTTCCGGACCTTCCGCCGCCGTCTGGTGCCTGTGCCTTTAAAAAAACGGCCTTCTGCAGCGGAAAAAGAGGACTACAAAAAACAGTGGGCCGGTCAATATATCTGCTCCTATCCCCCGGAGGATATCCGGGTGGAAGGCCTGGGGGATTATGTCAAGAAAAAGGTCCGGGGGTTTTTATCCCAGGAGCAGGTCAGGGTGATCCCCTTTACTTCGTCTTTGCTGGACGGCCTGGATATCCGGGAAACGATGCGGCAGGTTATCGAACAAAAGATTTATGTCCGGGAAGAGATCCAGGTGCGCGGCCGGGTTGGCTCGGTGATTTTTATTTTCCATGAAGATGAACCTGCTCCGGAAAAATCGGAACAATATCCCTGGAAATTGACTTGGCTGGGGGAACACGATCAGGAATCGGATATGGCCTTCTACGCCACCCCGGCCGGAGAAGAGGTCATCGGTCCGGGTATCTCCCGCTGTGAATACGGCGGTTTTGTTTTAAGTTATCCCCCTTATCGTATGGTCGACATCTGGAAAGACCGTTTTTTTAATACGGCCCAAACCAAGGCCGAGAGGCTGCTTTTGGCCGGCATTGATTACAGTGAAGAACGGCTGGTAGCCTATATTGCTGCCCGTCCTCCTCGTTCCTTTTGTCATACCTTCGCCCACAACCAGGGCCGGAAAATCATTTATCTTCCCTTGGGCCAGTTCTCACCTGTCCTGCTGACCCAAATCCGTTTCTTTCACGTCCTGGAGAGTCCGGATTTGCGCAAAGTCGCCCACCGTTATATTCGATAAAAAAACGACATTGGGCAGTCTATAAAAGTGTTGTTTGCTGAAACCAGTTAAACGGGTTGAGGTAAAGCCGAAGAGAGCGCAGATCAATGACCTTTGTCTTGGCGGGATTATTCATTAAAGTACAGGCCGGGCTTAAAAATATAGCCGTCATGTTCGGCCCAAAGCTTGAGACACCATTCAATCAGCATCTTGAGTTCCTGTAATTCCTCGGCCGGGGGTAAGACGTTAGGCAAATCTCTGGTTTCGGTCCTTTGAAATTCCGGCAGTATTTTCTTAAACGCCTGGTTCAGTTCTTTTATCCGGCTGGTTACCTTCTCGTTTATTCCCGGTTTCGGTCTTTTCTGAATGGACATCTTTCATCCTTTGATAACTCCCAGGGGTCTCAGCTTGGCCACTTTCTTGGCAATACCGGCTTTATACACCACTTCGACCACCTGGGCCACATCTTTATAGGCCTCTGAAATTTCTTCGACGATCGTTCCCAAACCAGCACCTTGAACAATGATCCCTTGATCTTCCATTTCCCGCACCACATCCCGGCCTCTGGCCACTTTTTTGGCGGCCTGACGGCTCATGACCCGTCCGGCCCCGTGGCAGGCGCTGCCGAAGGTCTCGGTCATGGCCTGATCGGTCCCTAACAGGACATAAGAATAACGGCCCATGTCTCCGGGGATCAGGACCGGCTGACCCAGCTCCCGGAAATCCGAAGGAATCTGAGGATGGCCGGGCGGGAAGGCCCGGGTTGCCCCTTTACGATGAACACACAATCGTTTCATTCGGCCATCTACCAGGTGATCCTCAAATTTGGCGATATTATGACACAGGTCATAGACCAGTTCCAATTGAAGGTCCTTCGGACTTATACGCAAGACCCGCTCCAATGTCTCTTGCACCCAATGAGTAATAATCTGACGGTTGGCAAAGGCAAAGTTGGCGGCTGCAGCCATGGCGGCTAAATAGTCCCGGCCTTCTGGGGAATGGATAGGGGCGCAGCATAATTGCCGGTCCGGCAATTCAATGCCGTATTTGGCCGTGGCCTGGATAAGTTTTTTGATGGCATCATCGCAGACCTGGTGTCCCAAACCACGGGACCCGGTATGGACCATAACCGTCACCTGTTGATCAAAAAGGCCCAAGCCTCGGGCCGCCTCCGGATCATAAATGGATTCCACATACCCCACTTCAACAAAATGATTTCCAGAACCGAGGGTGCCTAATTGGTCTTTGCCCCGCTCCAAGGCCCTGGCAGAAACCAGGTCCGGCCTGGCCCCTTCTATACAGCCTCCTTCTTCGATATGTTCCAGGTCTTTCAGGCTGCCGAAACCCTGTTGGACGGCCCAGCGGGCCCCAAGGTTTAAAACCTTTTCCTGATCATTGATTGAAAGTTTAAAGTCTTTACGGTGAGAGCCGACCCCGGAAGGGATATTTCGAAACAGGGCGCCAACGATTTCTTTGATCCGGCCTTCTAAGTCTTTGCGGTTCAACCCGGAGCGCAGCAAACGCACCCCGCAGTTGATATCGTATCCGACCCCGCCGGGCGAAACGATCCCCTTTTCGGGATCGAAGGCAGCCACCCCGCCGATGGGGAAGCCGTACCCCCAATGGATATCCGGCATGGCCAAAGAAGGACCGACGATCCCCGGCAACCAGGCGACATTGGCCACTTGCTGGAGGCTTTGATCCTGCATTAAATCGGAAAGCATGGCTTCGGAGACAAAGACCAGACCATCGGTCCGCATCTTTCCCTCCCGGGGGATCAGGAACCGATAATCGTCCAATTTTTGGATTTTTATTTTTTCGCTCATAAAATATCCCCAAAAAAGCGAATCCAGAATCCAGAATTAAAGACTTTTCCCCCCGATTCTTTGTTTAGGGTTTTTCTTCTGACTTCTGACTTCTGACTTCTGTCTTCTGTCTTCTCTCAAAGATCAAAAATAACCCTGGCCCGCCAAACCCCCTTTTCTTCCCAGATACGAAGCTGATGATAGGTTACGGCCTTGAAGGTCGATTTCAAATGATGTTTTTTTAGGTCAAACAATTCCCCCCATCCCAAGGCCTGAAGAGACTGCGAGGTCATTGATCGAATCAAGAACTTGCCGAAAACCAGGCGTTGGGTCTCAAATAGATACAAGAGCTCTCCCAGCCAGGCAACCAGAAGGGCTTCCCGGTCAGTGGCCGTAACTTTAATTGTTCTTTCCTGCTTTAAGTCAATTCGACGGGCTTCCATCATGATATCAAAAAAAGCCCAACCGGCCTGAGTAAAAAGATCGGGAAGGTCCTTTCCCCTGACTTCCATTCCCAGATCAGCGGTGTGGGTAATCAGGCGATACGGTTTTGGGGGATGGGCCATGATGTTAAACGAAAATGTGGTTCAAGGGTTTTAACTTCCATGCCTTTCACTCCGCCCTGCGGTCCTTGACCCCTTCCTTGAATTCTTTTCTAGACTCAAGTTGCCTTTATTCAAATTTGAATCCCTTTTCCCTGAACAACTTCAAACAGGCATCCACCACTTTGGGATCATAAAGTTCACCTTTGTTCTTTTCGATTTCCTCCAGAGCCACATCAATCCCATAAGCCGGCCGGTAGGGCCGATGAGAAGAAATGGCTTCAACAACATCGGCCACAGCCAGGATGCGGGCCTCCAAATAAATGGCCTTTCCCGACAGCCCATTGGGATATCCCGACCCATTGATCCTTTCATGATGCTGAAGAACGATCTGAGCTACAGGCCAGTTGAAATCGATATCCTTCAGGATGTCATAACTGATCTGCGGATGGCCCTTGATCAGGCTGAATTCAATATCGGATAATTGAACCGGTTTACTGAGGATCTCGGCTGGAATGGAAATTTTTCCCAAATCATGGACAGTTCCGGCCATACGCAAGGCATCCACCTGATCTTCGGGAAGTCCCATCTCCTGGGCGATGGCCCGGGCCAAGTCGGCCACCCGCCGCTGATGGCCAGCGGTATAGGGATCCCTGGTCTCGACAGTCAAGGACATGGCCTGGATAATCCCTCCCAAGGCCTTACGCAGCTTTTCCAGACTTTTCTCCAATCCTTCTTCCGCCTCTTTGCGGGCGGTGATATCTTCAATCGTGCCTTCATAATGAAGAATACGTCCTTCATTGTCCTGAACGGAACGCACATTCATCGAACCCCATTTGATCGTGCCGTCTTTCCGGTAAAACTGGGTCTCGAATCCTTTCACCACCCCTTCATCGGCCAGGATCCGGCGATATCTTTGACGCTCTTCGGGATGTACATAAAGTTGTTCTCCAATGTTGGATATGGCGGCGATCAGTTCCTCGGGAGAGTCATAACCATGAAACTTGGCCACTGCGGTATTGGTCATAATAAATTTCCCGTCGCTTGTGGACTGAAAGATGCCTTCTACGGCATTCTCGACAATGGCCCGGTATTTCTCCTCGGCCAGACCCAGCGCTTCTTCGGCCTGCTTGCGCTCGGTGATGTCTCTGGACACGACCAGGTCGGCGGGTTTTCCCTTGTAGTTAATAATACCGGTATTGACTTCAATATCGATTTTGCGCCCATCTTTATGCCGTAGGGCCGTTTCATAGATGGTTGGTAAGTCTTCACCGTCCAAACGCTGCTTATAGAAATCCATAACCTTAGGGACTTCTTCGGGCATAAAGAAATCGGTGAAGGGCTTACCGACTAATTCTTCAATAGAATACCCTGCAATGTCGGCCAGCCGCGCATTGGCATACTGCATGATCCCATCCTGCCCGATACCGATCCCGTCATTGGCCCGCTCAACGAGATTACGGTATTTCTCTTCGCTCTCCCGAAGGGCTTCCTCCGCTCGCTTGCGTTCGGCGATGTCTCGGAATATGATCAGGTTAGCCGGCCGCCCCTGCCAGACTGTTTTTGCGGCCGTTATCTCTGAGGGTATGATCTTCCCATCTTTGTGTCTAATGGAAATCTCATATTGTGACGGGACAAACTCATCCGCCATTCTTCTTTTATATCTTTCTATTACCTTCCGTACATCATCGGAAATAACCAAATCTCGAATCCCTTTTTTGAGCAAATCGGGTACACTATAGCCGGTAATTTCACTCGCCCGCTTGTTGGCAAAGACCCAAGTCCCATCGCCAAGGGTGATCATAATACCGTCGTTGGCGCTTTCGGCCAAGTTTCTGAAGTTTTCCTCACTTTCCTGCAGGTCCTTCTCCGCCCGCTTGCGTTCGGTGATCTCTTTGGAAGTAACCGTTACCGCAGTAATGTTTCCCTGTGCATTTCTGATCGGACTGAAGGTGCGGAGAAAATATTTCTGATCTCTTTCACTGTGGTGCTCGACTTGAAAGGAACGCTTGGTTTCCAATACCTTTTTAATCGAAGCTTGGAAGCGTTTGGTGTCTTCGGGGGAATGAAGGTTGCCATAGGATCTGCCCCCCACCTTTTTCAATGACAGACCGAGCCTTGACAGGTGGGTATCATTCATAAAAAGAAAACGGGATTTACGGTCCACCAGGTACATGGAGTCTTCTGACGATGTCAGGGAACGATATTGTTCCCTCGATTCAATCAGGGACATCTCGGCCAGTCTGCGTTCGGTGGTATCGCGAAAGAAGGCCGAAAAGTAGGATCTCTTATCAAGCGTTATGAGACTTGACCTTATGTCCGCATAGAAAACGGTACCGTCTTTGCGGAGCACGGGGATCCCGGGAGAAACAGAAACCTCACCCTTCACATGTTTCTGGAATTCCTTTTCTATACCGGGCCATTCTTTGGGAGGATGCAGGGATTTGATGGTTCGGCCAACCAGTTCCTTCTTGGAGCATCCCAGCAATTTAGCCATAGCCTTGCTTCCCAAGATGATCTTTCGCGTTTTGCCGTCGAAAAAGATAATGCCGTCTTTGCTGCTCTCAAAGACATTCCGGAACCTGCTCTCAAATTCCTTCAGGGCCAAGGTGGACTTTTTAACCTTGTTCTCCCCGGCTTCCAGCTTATTGATCCGACGTTGGAACTCCTCCAATTCCTTGATGAGCTGTGCTTTGGTTTTTCCTTCTGCTTTCATTTTTAATTCCTTCTAAGGGACAACAGGTTATAAAAATGTTGAAAATTAACCTTAACCTCCAGGAAATATTGAAAGCTTTCCTAAATTATAGGAACTCGTCCCTATTATAGCAAGATAATTATCAAATCAACTTAGACCGTTCCTTCCGGTCTGGAATTTCAAATATTTTTGGTTAGGATTTACTAAGATAAAGGGCGATCTTCGAGGGCCAGCTCAATCAATCGATCCAGTAACGTGCTGAAATCCATCCCTGCTGCCATGGCGGCCAAGGGCAACAGGCTGGTTTGGGTCATACCCGGGATGGTGTTGGTTTCCAAGAGAACGATTTCTTCTCCCCGCACGATCATATCGGTTCGGCTGTATCCCCTTAGATTAAGAGTCTTGTGGGCCCTCAAGGCATATTCTTGAGCCCGGCGGGTGATCGATTCCGGCATCTCGGCCGGACAAATTTCCTTAGAGGCTTTTTCTTGGTATTTGGCTTCATAATTGTAAAATTCATGAACTTTTTTGGGAATGATCTCAACGACAGGAAGGGCTTGAAGGGATTGGTTTCCTATCACCCCCACCGTTATTTCCCGGCCCTTGATATATTCTTCCAGCAAGACCTCCTTATCCAGGGCAAAGGCCTTTTCAACAGAAACACAAAGTTCTTTGGAATCCTTGGCCATCCGTATCCCGATACTCGATCCTTCGCTGTTGGGTTTAACCACGATGGGCCACCCCAGCTCATCCAATACGGATTTAAGGGCTAAAGGATTCCCTTGCTGAACAACCCGGTCCCGGGCCACAGGCAGCCCTTCAAGGCGATATAAGGTCTTAGTCAGTCTCTTGTTCATGGCAATGGCACTGCCTAAAACCCCGGAACCTTGGTAGGGGATACCAAGCAATTCCAACAGCCCCTGAACCGTGCCGTCTTCCCCAAACCGCCCGTGCAGGATGATCAGGGCCGCATCAATCCGAGGCGCATCGGCTACAAGCCGCGACAAACCTTCCTTCAGATCATAAATGGAAACTTGATAGCGGTCAGGATTTAAGGCTCGTTGAACTTCCTCCCCGCTTTTAAGAGAAATCTCTCTTTCATTAGAGAGCCCTCCGAGGATTAGGGCCAGATTGATCTTCTTCATTGTGAAGGTTCTTTCTCCTGAAAATTGATTTTGACTTCAACCCTACGGGAATCTTTAAATCCTTTTAATGGGGAAAGCATCCCCATGATCCCGCTGGTTACGATTTCTTGGACAAAATGATTCATGGGGATATTTTTTCCGTCCAGGATGACCCTGATGGGAGCCTTCTTCCGGTCCTTCAGAAAGCGGTCTTCCAACATTCGGACCAAACCCTCGGGGTCATCCGGTCTAAAATGGGGAAGATCCGCCCGGGCAGGTTTTTCACCCACGGTGGCCACTATACTCCCGGCGATTTCCTGAAAAAGCTTTTCTTCTTTTCCCTTGGTCAACACCGCAATTTTAGGTTTGGTTTCTTTTTTAAACCCTTCGGTCAGTACGATATCCCGTTCAGAGAAAAAAGACTGTTCAATCCTATCCAAGATAGAGTTTTCGCTATCGTCTATTTGACCAAAAAAGGCAATATGTCCGGAACCGGACAAAGCCACACCGTCTGCCCCGGCTTGCCCGAATTTATAGGTATCTTTTCCCGGTTGATCCAGCAAAAACGCTTCCCCGGTTTTTTTAATCACCCCTACGGAATAACCTTTGGCCTTCAGGATGGGAATCATTTTTTCCAATAAACGGGTTTTGCCGCTGTTGGAATACCCTACAATGGAAATGATCACGGACATACGCTCTCCTCTATTTCTCAGGATCACAATTTTATGACAACAATTTCCTTTATAATTTAGTCAATATCCTGCTTCAGGTCAACAACATATTAAATCCGGCAAACTTATCTTGACCCTTAAATTTGGATGATTTTTATCTTGGAATTATGAAATCCAAAAAGGTATTTCAGATAATCTTTCCGCCGTAATCACTTAAGGGTATTAACTGCCTGTCAAAAAAACCCCAGGCGAACAGAGATTCCAATCAATAAGCTTTATTGAAGGCCAAACGAACTGAGGACTCCCAGGAAGTTCCTTCCTTCCGGAGGAAAATTTCGTAATCGGCCAGGACCAAACCGTCCTGTTTGGAATTATTATTCATCAGGTTTCTCACAAATTACATACCAGCCGCTGGCACTTATCGCTGGGCCGATATCCGCCAGCCACGAGTCCACCCGGGCCACGAAGGTCATACCTGCCTTGGCCTTCCCGAAAAGACTCAACAGCCAGAAAGAGTTCACCCATTCCGTTACCCGCAGGCCACTCTCTTTAATCAGGTGCTTTAACTGCCAGGGAGTAAACTTCTGGACGTGATCTTGGTCCGGATTCGAGGTGTGCATTCGGCATTTCTCCTCAGCAGAACTCATACGGAACATTTGGCGGAATACCTCCACAAAGGGCTTCCAGAAATGACTTCGCTTCAAACGGTTTTCCAAACGACCGAGCACCTCACGAGGACCATAACCGTTCGGAACCGTAATGACCACCAGACCACCGGCTTCCAGAACTTCAGCCATGGCCCGGATCATCGGCCTGGGATCAGGCAGATGTTCAAGAACCTCGGAGCAGATAATAAGGTCGAATTTCTCAGAAAGAGGGTGTTCCATCAGATTATGGATCATGAATCGAGCGTTCGGAAAGGGATTCCGGTCATTAGCATACTCGACCGACTCAGAGGAAATGTCGATCCCCAGAAGGTAATGACCAAGACTGGCTACCGGAAGGCTGTTCGAACCATTGCCGCACCCTATATCCAACACCTTAAGCCGCCGGCCGAGTTGTCGGGATTTTTGTTCGCAGAGTCTGACAATTTCCCGAAGACGTTTCCGTCCTCCTGAAAAAAGATGGTAGTCCGTGTGCCGAAGATACTCTTTCTCTAACTCGACAATGTTTATATCATCCCGCATGCTGACCTGTCTGTTGATGTGTCTGTTGATAGTTCCCGGAACGAAACTGCACATAGAGCTGGGTGCGGAGAGAAAGGGATTCGAACCCACTTCCCCGGTGGGAAAACATTTTCACGACCACCGCCTTCAACCCGTCGGTCGTCCCTCCTTGATAGACTTTTATTTACCATGCCGCTCTTTATCTGTCAATTCAGCAAATTTGCTTGTCCTCCCTGCTATTTAAATTCTTTAAAATCCCGAATTATTTTCTCAAGAGAAAAACTTTTTCTGAAGTCTTTAAAAGGCCGGCTGACGGTGAAAACCGATAATAGTTATAACGCAACTTCCGTATATCTTTGCATCCTTATTTCGGAAAGAAGACCGGAGAATACTGCCTCAGTAGGGGGAACTATGGGACTTACCGGGCCTTTTCAATAAAAATGTCCGGGAATCGGTCATTCGCCTTATTAAAGGTCAAGCGGACGGCGGACTCCCAGGGACTACTTACCTTCCAGAGGAAAATTTCATAATCGGCTAAATCGTGTTCGTGGTCCCCTTCGGACGCCCCCCAAGTAAGCCATTGCCCATCCCGAGTGAACCTGGGGAAGTATTCGTGGCTGAAGGAAAAGGGAAGATCCATGAAGATACGCTTTTCCGGCTTTTGGGCCGGTGAGGCCATCAGAAGGGTCCCTCCTCTGCCCCCCACCTCCACCCAAACCAATTCAAGGGTCCCCAGGCTACCAATTTATTTGACAGGCACCCATTGCAAAAAAAATCATGGTCTTTTTTAAAAGGTCCGCAAGGAAAACGCCGTCATGTTTTCCCCTTAGGGTTACGGCCAGGAGGTTAGAATTCTCTGGAGATAATTCAGGGCTGGAAGGTTGACCTTCAAACGGAGGCAATTGTCCATCAAAGATTATCCTCTCTTTTTTGGAAAAAAGATTCATAACGATTACCTAGTAGCCTCTCAGAAAAAGAATCTGCTTTCCGTCAGGAAGGAAGACGGGAAAGTTACCGTTGCTGTCCACCAAATTTTCTTTGCCGTTCTCTAAGTTATAGAGATAGACATCCCAAAGAATTTGATCCCTTTCCGAAACCCATTTTTTTTGCGAACGGGCAAAAACAATCCTTTTTCCATCCGGACTGAAATGGGGGTGATAATTGACATGAGGATGATTGGTCAATTGATGAAAGTAAGTTCAGGCAGAGTCATTAAAAAAATCTGGTGAGATCCGGTCCGGCTGGATCCCCAGACCACTTTCCCTTTTGCGGGTCCAAGAAGGGCTCGAATAGCCTCACGAGAGCCGGCTGGCCATTGGGTTTCCGAAGGTTTAAGGAAATAAAAACCAAATTGGCGGTAAAAAGGTCCCATCCCGGAAAGATAAAAATAAAGACCGGCAAAAAATAAGAATAAGACGGTTAGACTTACCGCCCACCAGAAAACTTTCCCTCTGTTGGAGCGCTCTTTCTCAAGTATCATGATTTTTTTTAATTTGCCGACCCCTTCCAAATTTCACCCTCTGTTCCTATTCCGGAGATTTATCCTTGTCTCAATTATCACCATATGGTATTTATCTATTTTAAGAAACTTTAAAATTCAATATTTCCCCTCCCTCACCTTCCCCTCGGAGGGGGGAGGGAAAGGGTGGAGTCGGAAATAATTAATGAGAATATTATTAGTTCTAACGGAAATCAACCAAAGATTTGGGCAGTTAGGGGCAGCCCACGGATTGATGTCCATCTCCGCCTATTTGAAACAAAACGGCTATACTGATGTCCACTTCGGCTATTATCCGGACAAGGGGTATCTCGAGCTGTGGCAGGAAGACTTGAATAAAATTAAACCTCAGTTGATAGGAATTTATGCTACCGCTCCCCAATTCCAGTTTATCCAAAAAATGGTTCAAGCCGTATCCAATCCTGTCACGTTTATCATTCTTGGGGGGCCCCATCCTACCATTTTCCCCCAGTGTCTGGAACAGACCCCGCGGTTGAATGCCCTCTGCCTCGGCGAAGGGGAATATCCTATGCTCGAGCTGGCCCAGGCCCTGGAACGAGGAAAAGATTATACTCAAATAAAAAACCTATGGATTAGATCCGACAACCGGATTATCCAGAACCCAACCCGTCCTTTTATCCAGGATTTAGACAGCCTTCCTTTTGTGGATCGTGAATTAGGTGATCATCAAAAGGTCATTGACAACTGGGGCCTATCCCAAGTCCGCATCCTGGCCGGCCGGGGATGTCCTTTTAACTGTACCTTTTGTTCCAACCACCGGATCAGAAAAATGCAGGAAGGCCGCTACGTCCGCTTCCGAAGTGCCAATCATATCATTAAAGAAATAAAAGAGCTTCAAAAAAAATACCGTTTCAAAGAAATCTTGTTTGATGATGACATCTGCTGGATCGATCGTAACCTGGTTCATGAATTTGCCGAACGCTATAAAAAAGAAATCGGTCTGCCTTTCATGTTTTCCGGCCGAGCAGAGATCCTGGATCGGGACAAACTCACCAAACTAAAAGATGCCGGGGGAACCCGAGTGGGGTTTGGGGTGGAACATGGGGACCAAGCCTTCCGAAATAAGGTTTTGCGTAGAAAAACAACCAACAAACAAATGCTGGAAATCTCCCGGATAGCCAAGGAGGTGGGACTACAGGTGAAGACCCTGAATATGGTCGGTCTGCCTGGGGAGACGCCTGAACTCCACCGAGCCACTATTAAGCTCAACCAGCAAATCCAGCCTGATGTAGCAGGAGTCAGCATCTTTTACCCTTTTCCAGGGACGGATCTCTATGATCTCTGTTTGAAAGAAGGCTATCTGAATGAAGACCATGCCTCCTTGAAGGATGATGATGTTATCTACAAGAAAAGTATTTTGGACATGCCCCAGTTTAAGCCGGATGAGATCGAAAGAGCCCTCAAGTGGTTTGCCTTTAAGGTATTCTGGCCTTACTCCAAGATCAGGGCCCTCGGCTACCGAATTATGCTGTCCAATTATGGAGAAACCCTTTTGGCGATCCTGGGAAAATTTCGAAGACCCCTTCGAAAACTACTTAAGGGTTTATAAGGATTAAATATCGGATGGAATCACCTTTATCCCCTCATGAAAATGATAATCCGCAAGTTATGAACCCCGAAGACCGTGAGGTCAATCAGTTCCGGGTCAAGACTATCTTTGATTCCTCAGGCGGATTGGTTTCAAAATACAAATCTTTCATGGTCGGTGAGGGAAGCTGGTGGTCCCTCATAAAATACGAAATTATTATCACCCTCTTTGGCTGGATCCCCGGGGCCTTCGGTTTGTTCCTGCGCTCCCTGTTTTACCCTTTCCTTTTCAAAAAGGTGGGGAAGAAGGTCATCTTCGGCCGGGACCTGAACATTCGCTCCTCTTATAAAATCAGTATTGGCGATCGGGTTTTTATCGATGACGGTGTCATGCTGGATGCCAAAGGAACCACAAATCAAGGAATCCTCATCGGCAACGACGTTTTTATCGGTCAGGGGAGTATTCTGCAAGCCAAAAACGGCGATATGGTTCTTGAAGATGAGGTGAATATCAGCTATTATTCCACTCTCAGTTCCACCACCCTGCTCCGGATTGGACCGCGGACATTCATCGGGCCTTACTGCTTGGTGATGAGCGGGGGGGAACATGATTACTTGTCGGAAGATTTGGGGGTTGGAGATTGCCTTCCTTTGGAAATCGGCAGCGATTGTTGGATTGCCGCCAAAGTCACTATCCTTCAAAATTGCCATATTGGAAACCATTCGGTTATAGGAGCTAACAGCCTAGTAAACAGTCCCATTCCTCATAACAGTATTGCCGTGGGGACTCCGGCCCGGGTCATTAAAAGCCTCCCTAAAAAAGAATGATGACCCGCAAAAAAGCCATCAAAAAATGAAGGGCCGGAAAATTCTTTCCCTGGCCTTTTCAGTCCTGGTCACCGGCTTCCTCCTTTTTTATGTCTTTTCCCGGCCCAACGGTTTATCTTGGAAAAATATAGTAGTTCGTTTCAATCCGATTTATGCCTGGGCCTACTTAGGTCTTTATGGGGTCGCCCTTATCCTCAGGACTTGGCGTTATTACCTTTTAATAAAGGCCTCTTCCCCCCAAACCGGGATACCCTTCGGCTCTCTGACCTTAGTGACCGCCGTCCGGAATATGTTGGTGGATTTTCTTCCGGCCCGGGTGGATGGACTTTCCTACCCGATCCTCTTAAATCGAGTGGTTGGGGTGGATTTGTCCCATTGTCTGACGTCTTTTACTTATGCCTTTATCTTTGACATGTTATGTCTCGGACCGTTATTAAGTCTGGCCCTCCCCTGGGACACCATGACGACCTCCCACCACTACCCATGGCTTTGGGGAGTCTCCGGATTGATCCTTATCGTCAGTCTTCTGGCTATGATGTTGGCTCAGCCTCTGACTCATCGATTGACCTTCTGGGTCCAGAAATGGACGAGGGCATCTTTTTTAAAAAGGGCTTCCTGGAAAGAAAGCTTACATCATCAACTGAATAAGATCGATCAATCTTTCTATATCCTGCGCAGATCGAAGATCTTTTGGCCTTTATTGGGGCTTTCACTTCTTATCCGGGTCATTAAATATACCCTTCTTTATCTGATGCTGTTGGCTGTTATAGCGGCCCCCTGGATCAGAAAACACAGTTGCCTTTTCTGATTATCCTGTTCGGATTGATGGGTTCCGAGGTCTCGGTCAGTCTGCCCATAAGCGGTTTGGCCGGAATTGGATTCTACGAAGGAGTTTTAGGGGCCACTTTGGCCGGTTTAGGCCTTCCACCGGCTCAGGGGGTTTCCCTGGCTCTGGCCATGCATGTCCTAACCCAGGTGGTCGATTACAGTCTGGGTTCAGGAGCCTTAGCCTATCCCAATTGAATCATAATTAAATGTTACCAAGAGGATAGTAGGATAGGGAACGTTGACTCATAATTAATGTTACCGAGAAGCCTTAACCAAGTCATTCTGGAACTGGACCTGATAGATTTTT
>JBEKPQ010000058.1:0-23366 GCA_049520575.1 Thermodesulfobacteriota bacterium
ATAGCCGATACGCAGACCGGCCAAGCCATAGGCTTTGGAAAAAGTTCTTAGAACTAAAAGATTATTTTCGGAATTGAGATAATCCAAACCATTGGGGCATTCCGGATCTTCCACAAAGTCTATATAGGCCTCGTCCAATAGGATCAGAACCCGGTCAGGAACAACGCTTAAAAACCGTTCCCAGGCTTTCCTTTTTATGATCGTCCCGGTGGGATTGTTGGGGTTGTTGACAATAATGACCTGGGTTCGGGGACCTATCCGGTCCCGCATGGCTTCCAGATCAAGGGTAAATCGCTTAAGCGGTACCAGGATGTTCTTTCCGCCCAACGCCTGAACCGCCTTCTCATAGACCAGGAAAGAAGGCAATGGAGATATGACTTCAAAACCCGGTTTCGAAAAGGTCTTCAAGGCCAGTTCAATAATCTCATTGGATCCATTCCCCAGTATGATTTGTTCCGGCGCAACACTAAGGTATCGGCCGAGAGATTGTTTTAGATAATAACCGCTTCCATCCGGATAACGATGAAGTTGAGATAAGGCTCGACGAATGGCCTTTAAAGCTTGAGGGGAAGGACCCAAGGGGTTCTCGTTGGAAGCCAGTTTGATCACTTCCTGGATCCCATATTCCCGAGTCAATTCTTCAATGGGTTTTCCTGGAGGATAGGGAACTAGATCAAGGATGGTTTTTTTTATTTTCATCTTTTTTCCCTAATTTTTTAACCAGTTCTTACATCACCCTATAATAAAAATCAATATCTTTTTCAAAATTAAAGGTCGTGGTCATTTCATGAAAATGCAACAATTAAAAGTTCTTGCCTTTTCATGAAAAAGAGGTAAAATTATAACCCTAAGCTGTTAGGATCTAATCCTTAATTAAAAAAGAAAGGGAATCAAAGATGAACAAGTCCCAGTTGATTGAAGCCTTAGCCAAAGATCAGGACCTAACCATCAAGAACGCTGAATTAGTGGTGACTCATTTTTTTGAAAGCATTGAAGAGTCCCTGGCCAAAGGAAAAAGGGTTGAAATTCGCGGCTTTGGTAGTTTCAAGGTTAAAAATTATCACGGCTATAAGGGTAGAAACCCAAAAACCGGGTCCATAATCAATGTTTCAAAGAAAAGACTCCCCTTTTTCAAAGTGGGAAAGGAATTAAAAGAACGCGTTGACGTGTAGTTTTACTTGGCCGTGCTAAGCGGGGAGCTGGCGGTGCCCTGTACCCGAAATCCGCTCATGCGGGGCAGAATCTTCTTTTGAGGATTAGCCGACAGCAAAGCACCCTTTTCTAAGGTCAGTATTGGATTGTACGCAACAAACGGTTATGAACCCCGTCAGGTCCGGAAGGAAGCAGCGGTAAATAATGCGGTTTGTGTCGTATCTATTTCTAATACCCGTCTTTAGACAAAGGTCTTTGGTGGCGTTGATTCGAGAAAGGATGCACGGCCAAGGAATCATGCAAATATTCCCCTAACCAAGATCCTCTTTTCAAATCCTTCAAACGTTTCTCTTAACCGATGCTGTCCTAACTATTTGTCATAACATAAAAAACCAAATAAATGCCTTGACAAAACCGATTCATTTCATAATAATAGCTCATAAATTATCTCAGTTGATGAAGGTAGTCCGAAAACGGATTCTAATTAATATGGTCATTACCCCTTCTTTATATTTAATGGCAAGAAGTTATTGACAAAACCTTTTGTTTCTTATTAAATTTCGTAAAATTATTAGGGTCCTCAGGGGTGAGAAAAATTCATACTTATAAGAAGTTAGGAAGGTACATGTAAACTAATTTATATAAAATTAACTAATGTATTAATGAACATTACTCGTTAAAAATATACCATGTTGTTTTCAAGCGCCGACAAAGATAATAATATTGGAGTAGATATTGGCTCTCAGGCCATTAAAGTTTGTCATCTGGCTCATGACCGGAAAGGAATTTCCCTTAAAAGTTTCGGCCTGGCCAATCTTCCTTCCTCATCCATAGTCAACGGGGTTATTAAAGAACCTCGGATAATCGCCGATACCTTACAATCCCTACTGGCCAACTTGCAGATAACCAAAAAAGAAACCGTCTTCGCCATTTCCGGCTATTCGGTTATTACTAAAAAAATTATTCTGCCGGTCACACCGGAAAAAGAATTAGCCCAATCTATTCAATATGAAGCCCAACAACACATTCCTTTTGACATTAAAGAAGTTAATTTGGATTTCCAAATCTTAAGTCCTGTCAAGGGAGACATGGATTCCATGTCCGTCCTTCTGGTAGCCGCCAAAAAAGAGACATTGAACGCCTATCTGGAGGTCATTGAGTTGTCGGGGCTGGAGGCCTCCATTGCCGATGTGGCAGCATTTGCCTTGGCCAATGCTTACGAAAACAGTTATCCCTTAGATTCCAGCCCGGTGGCCTTGGTTAATATAGGCGCCGGGCAAATCACGCTCCATGTCCTTAACCAAGATGGTCCAGTATTTACCAGGGATATTTATTCAGGAGGACGTCAGCTTACCGAACAAATACAATCGCTCTGGAATCTCTCTTTTGAAGAAGCCGAAAATATAAAACTGGGCAGGAATCGTATGTCGGACCAATTAGACCGAATCGGGCCTTCTTTTTTATCGACAGTTAAAACCTGGATGGAAGAGATTAAACAGGTACTGGATGTCTTAACGGCTTCGGACCCTGAAACCAAACCGAAGAAAATCGTTCTTTCAGGCGGTTCTTCTTTGATGCCCGGTCTTCCCCAATTCCTTTCCAAGGGGCTTCAGCTCCCGGTGGAATTATTCAATCCCTTTTCCCAAATCCGGATTGACCCGGAAATCTTTGACCCCAACTATTTGCAACGCCTGGGACCTCAACTGGCCATTGCCTTTGGCCTGGCCTTACGTCAAAAAGGGAAGTGATGATCCGGATTAACTTACTGGCGGCCCATAAGGTCGAAAGAGAGAAAAAACAGCAGTGGCTATTAAAAGGGATCATACTATCTTATTTGACTCTATTGGCAGCTGTCCTTGTCGGATTTTGGATGTTAGGAAGCCAAGTTCAAAATCTTAAAAAAGAGAAAGGGGCCTTGGAAAGTCAAACTCGGAATTCTTTGTCTTTACAGAAAGAGATCAAAGAGCTCAAAGGCAAGAAAGAGATGGCCCAAAACAGACTAACCATCCTTCAAAATCTGGAAAAAGAACGTCACGGTCCAGTAAACCTGATGGAATATCTCTCAACGACCCTGCCGGTTAATCAACTCTGGCTGACCGCCTTAAAGGAAAACGGCCCGGAAATTCGGATAGATGGCATGTCCCTTAGTAACGAAATTCTGGCTGATTACATGAAGCGCCTTGAAGCCGCCCCCATGATTAGCCAGGTTGATCTGGTTCAATCCATTCAAGCCGTTTACAAGGATCTGAAAGTTAAGCAATTTACCCTAACCCTAACCTCCCGGACAAAACCCTCAACGCCCTCAAAGGAAAAAAAATAAGGTTCGGATGATTTCATTCTCTTCCATAACTGATCGTTTATCACAATTAACCACCCCTCAAAAAATAGTATTGGCGGTCGGCGGAATGGTTATCTTAGGAGTGGTATTGGGTTTCTTTTTACTCATGCCCCTGTGGGAAGAATCGAAGAACCTCCGCGAGCATATCAACCGGGAAAAAATGAAATTGGCGCAGATTATTCGAACCCAGGCACAGATCACCCAATTCAAACAAGAACTGGCCGAAATGGATGTCCGTTATAGACAGATACTGGTCATGTTACCGGAAGCTAAAGAAATACCTCATTTGCTGAAAAACGTTGCCAACCTGGGACAGCAGCAGGGCCTGGAATTCCTTCTGTTTAAACCCGAGAAGGAAAATCCCCAAGAGTTTATAGCTGAAATCCCACTTACAGTACATCTCAAAGGTCCCTTTCATCAAATTGGGGTATTTTTTGACCGTATTCGGAGGCTTCCTAGAATCATTAATATAAAACAGTTGGAATTGGGGGCTTTTGAGGAAAAAACAGCCCAAATTACTGCACGCTGTCAGTTGGTGACTTTTCGGGTTTTACCTCCCCCGCCCCCAGCATCAACGACGGCGCCAAAAACTGTAAAGAAATAGTAACTCATGAAAAAAGGTCTGGTCCTGTTCTTATTTGTTCTCTTAGCCATAGCGGGCTGCAGTCAAAAGGCTCAAGAGGGTTCGTCCACGAAAAAAATACTCCCCGTGGCTCGAAAGGATAACTCTGTGCCTTCGCCAACAATTCTCCAGCCTTCGACGCTATCTCTTGTGGAGGGATCAGAACTCACACCCCCCTTCTATGATCCGAAGGGAAAACCGGATCCCTTTCAACCCACAAAGGTGTCCCTTGAGGCAAAAGACAAGGGAAAAGGGAAGGTCCTACCCCTGGAACAGTTTGAAGTCAACGAATATGAACTGGTCAGCATAGTCAGCGGTTCGGGGATAAAAAAGGCCATGGTTCAGGACCTTACCGGTAAAGGTTTTTTGATACAGGTGGGAACCCGCATCGGCAAAAGAAATGGAAAAGTAATTCGAATAACCGATAGACAAGTCGTTGTCGAGGAACCTTTTCAGGATTTTTTAGGACGTAAAAGCTCCCGAAAAATCCTATTATCAATTCCTCAGTCAGAATAGGGAAGCGCCAAGACTTGATTTTTCTTGACTAACTTTTTATAAGTAAGGATTCATGGATTCCAAAATTCTGGAGTTTGATCCCACCGTAATCGGGGTTGAGTTATTGACCATTTGGATTCTTGAAGCCTTATTGGTAACATGAGACTCCTCTGATAAAATGATTTAATGATTGTTTATAGGAAAACAAGCCAGGCCTTATCCATATTCGGGAGCGAACATGAAGAAAAATAAAAGACCGCTCATGATCTTTCTTGGGGGAATTCTGGTTTTCGTTTTTGGTTTGGGAAATATTACCACTCCCCTCTGGGCTAAAACGGGAAAGGCTTCTCCCAAGGCCAGATTAATCCAAATAGAGGACCAAGTGTTCCCTGATCGATTGCGGGTCATCCTCAAAACAAGCCAACCGGTGGTCCATCGATCCTTTACCATGACCGATCCTCATCGCTTGGTTGTCGACTTAACCTCTTGTGTCTTAATTAAAGATAAATCCTTTAAAATCAACGATCTCTTTATCGAAGGGTTACGGGTTATCCAGTTCAATCCCAAAACCGTCCGCCTCGTTTTTACGGTCTCCCAACATCCCACGGTCCACATTGCCAGCAAAGGAGGAAAACCTTTTCAACTTTTTGTGGATTTTTCCAAAATCAAACCCCAACTTTCTCAACCCATTCCCCAACAGGTTGAAAAGGTTGAAAAAGAGATTCTTCCTGAAGTGACCATTGAAGAATTTAAAAAAGAAAAAGCCCTACAAGACAGTCGGTTAAACGAAGAAAAATCTCTTGCTAAAAAACCGCTGTTAGACTTTGATTTTTATATGGAAAATCTCCATAATGTTTTTCGATTTATCGGCGAAATCGGAGGAGTCAATATCATCGTTGGGGATGAGGTCAAAGACAAAAAACTGACCTTGAGTTTAAAAAAAGTCACCTGGGACGAGGCCATGAATTCGATAGTGGAGGGCAACAATCTGAAAAAGTTGAAGCGTGGAGAAAAAACTTTCTTGATCACCACCAGAGAAAACTATAAAAAAATATTGGACGATGAAAACAAACTGCGACAAGAAGCTATAAAAACGGAACAGGAGGAATTGAAAGCTGAAGAACAACGTCAGAAAGTCGGGAAAGTTCTTTGGAGCACCAGACAATTCCAGGTCAAGAATGTGGATGTGAAACTGGTTGAAGATCTGATTCAAGGTTCCATAGAAAAAGAAAAGAAAATCTCCGTCGATAAACAGCTGGGAAGCGATAAAGTAACTACGGAAACCACCAGGACCTTGGGTACCAACGTGAATATTATCAGTGTCCCTCATACCAATACCCTGATCGCCAAAGGAACCGAACGTGATCTGGATTATATCGAGAATCTTGTAAAATTAATTGACCAACCAATTTCTCAAGTTATGATCGAAGCCCGCATTGTCGAGGCCGATGCCAATTTTACACGAGACATGGGGATTCAATGGGGGGGATCCTCTTCCTTCGCCAACGCCTCCGGGCCTTTTGCCGGGACTGTTCAGGGAGGAGCCGGGACATCAGGAACAGGAAACAACTATGCCATCAATTTGCCATTAAACTCAAGTTCAACGGCTTTTGGAGGTCTTGGATTTTCATTTGCCGCAGCCAATTTAAACATAGATGTTCGAATTCAGGCCATGGAACAACAAGGCCGGGGCAAAACCATTTCTTCTCCCAAAGTGTTAACCAAGGATAATACTGAGGCCAACATTAAACAGGGGACATCAATTCCGGTAACAACCCAAACTGTAGTATCAGGCACCCCTGTCTATTCTACTACCTATATAGATGCTATCTTGGAACTTAAGGTTACCCCCCATATTTCAAGTAATAATAATATTCGGATAAAAATAGATATTGTAAAAAAAGATCCGGACTTTACCAATAAAGACATTATTGGAAACCCGTACATTAATATGAAGGAGGCCTCAACGGAAATGATGGTCAAGGATGGTGATACGGTAGTCATCGGAGGGATTATCTTCAAGAAGGAAACCCTCCAAGATAACAAGGTTCCCGGTCTGGGGGATATTCCCCTTTTAGGCTGGCTCTTTAAAACAAGGTACCGGACCACAGCAGATACCGAACTGCTAATTTTCCTAACCCCCAAAATAGTTAAACCATCACTCTCCGAGCGTTTTAGGAATGATAGTTAATGGGGCAACCACGAAACATGGAAATCCCACCTCCCTCACCCTCCCCGCCTCGGCTGAGCTCGTCGCAGGCCTCAGAAGGGGGAGGGAAAGTCTGGGGGTGGACAAAAGTTATTTTTGCATTAAAGAAAAGATCAGGGAATTTTATGATTAATATTCGTAAATGGTTTTTCAATCTGTTGGTAGTTTTGTTGATGGTCTTGGGTTCCTTTTCCTGGGCCTTTGGAGCTTCACAAGAAATACGTCCGCTGTCTCAATTATCAGGCACTATTGTTTCTCCGGTGGAAGAAAGAAAACAAGCCCTTTCTTCCGGGGATAAGATTTTCGTCGCTTTGGATAAAACCCATCCGGTTAAAAAAGGGGATACTCTGGAGATTTTTCAACAAGCCTATTTGACGATTGAAGGTAAACCTGCTTTCCCTTTTGTGCGGGCGGGGCAGATTATAATCCTGGAAATCATCGATGAACGTTTGTTGTTAGGTGTTATTGAATCAAGTATCAAAGAAATTGCGGTCGGCGATCGAATCTATTTCCCTGAACATTAACCAAAATAGAAATGCAGGGCCAGATGAAAAAAATAATTGTTCTTTTGATGATACTCGGCTTGTTGTTGTTGAATGGGATAATTCAAACCGGTTATGCCCAAAAGGTTGAAACCCCTTCCCAGCCGACGAATTTCTCCGAGTTCATAAAAGGATTTATCCAAAATGTGACCCAATCGGTTTCTTTTTTGGCCGCCGATCTTGGTTTTGATTACCGCGAGAGACCGGTGGTCGGCATCCTGGTTTCGGATTTCTACAATCCGGCCGGGGAAGAAATTGAAATAGGCAATCAAATCGCCTCGGAACTGCGGGCGGCCTTAAACAAGGGAAAACAATTTCATGTCTATGGAAAAGAGCATCCGGTAAGCCAAAGTTTGAAAGCCGGCTTAACCGCCGATCCAAAATGGAACGCCTCTTCTCAAAGAACGTTTCAGCAAAATTTATTGAAAAAATTTAAACCATTTCCCATTGATTTGATTATCGACGGACAGGTGAGCCGGGAGCCGGAAAACCGTATAAAAGTAACGGCAAACCTGATCCCTTTTTATAAACCCATAAGTCTGGTGGAAAGCGAAACCGGAAGAACCGATATCCTGACAGAACAATTCTACAGCCCGGCCCTATCCTTACAAGAGATGGACAAGGCCCTGTCGGTCATTCAAATACCGACCGTGGCCAAAGGACGTTTGGTCATTGTTTCTTTATTGAAAATAAAGAAAGGTAAAGATCCCGAGCGTGGGACTTTGTTATCTCAGGACAGGACAACCACGAAAAGCTTTGGGGAATCCTCGGAAATACCCATAAAACCCCTGTCCATAATGGATATTGCCTGTTGGCTGGACGAAAAAGAATTATCCATTGTCAAAGATTGGGAGGATTTCAAGAAGAAAGAGTATCATGATATTTTAAGCGGGTTCGGTGCCGACACCATTTGGTTTGATGATATGATTAAAGAAGGGCCTCATTCGATTTTTTTCAGTCTTGCCCAAGACCCATCGAAAAATAAATTTAAGACCTTTTCAAAATCTTTTTCCATAAAGGGCGGAACATCCAACTATATGTTTTTTTCCATCGATTCCGATCTGCTGGGAGAACCCGAGGTTCGGTATGTCATAGATCCTGAAAACAGATCCATACCGTTTTAACATGAAAATAGAGTTCAAAAAATTGCCGGTATAAATTGGATGGTACCCAGTTTTTCCTTGAACCTTGAACTTTTCAATCACGTGGTTCCTTGACTTCTGGAACTCTCAAGGTAATTTTTCAGCTCCGAAAATCCTTGGATATGAAAATCAGCCGGCAAGGCTGAATTTTGATAAGCCACAAAAATCACGCCCGCCCTACCGGCTGTTTGGGCATCGACCTCCGAATCTCCGATATACCAACATTGTTCAGGTGTCACTTGAAAATAATCCACTATCTTGAATATCGATTCGGGATCCGGTTTCGGGTGACTCACATCCAACGAACTGATCACTAAATCAAAATAAGGTTGCAGGACAAAAGTTTGTAACACTTGTCCGATAGTGGTGGATCGGTTGGTGGAAACTGCTGTTTTGAACTTTGGCCGGACATAATCTAAAAAGTCGATCAGTCCCGGTTCCATATCCATCAATTGGATAAAAGGAGAATAGTCAAGAGTCCGGTTATAAGCCAGGACCGTATCCCGGAGGTAATGGTCCCTGAATAAATAATTGATCGACTCTCCGGCGGTATGCATATGAACATAATCTAAATCGGTTTCAGCCAGAGGAGGCTTCCCAAAGTGCGTCAATAAATGATTATAAAAAGATTGATTGGCCTTTCGGGAGTCAAACAGGACACCGTCGCAATCAAAAATGATCACATCCGGCGTGCGTACAAAACTCAGGGGCATGTCCATAGAATCGAATTTCCACTTCCGGATTGACGGGGTCATTGCTGATGACCTTAAAAAATCGTTCAAAGTTTCCGTCCAATTTCTTAGGTATCAGTTGAATCAAGATTTCTCCCTGGCCGCCGGCCGGGATGTACGGGTCAAACCGTACCACTTTGGTGCTTCAATAATACTTAATTTTGGAGATATGAAGAAGGGATTCTCCCAAATTTTTAATGGCGACACTGTAGGTGACTGGTTCGGGAGAGACCAGGTTACCGACGTTCAAGACAGTAGGATTCAAGACCATCTTAGGGGCCGACTTTAAGTTCTCCTCGGTCACTAAAGGAAGGCTACAGGCCATAAGACTGAAAAACATGATCATGGAAAGAATTCGCTTAACCATGTTGTAATTCTGTCTTTTCCAAACCCAAAAGTCAAGAAAAAACAATTAAATCATCTTTCTTCAAAAGACACCCTCCGTCCCCTGACCTTCCGGCCTATTTTTCTTCTTTAATCTTGTCGTTCCCTTGATTTATAATCTCTCCATTAACTAGGGAATTCTTATCAATAAAATGGGAATATTCACCAATAAAAAAATCCATCGAAGATCAAAGTCTGGTCAGAAAAATTCAGCTGGCCGCCTTTTTTATGTTTGTCGTTCCCCTTTTATTGGCTTTTTCTGTCATGGAGCCCTTCTTGTTTGGTAAAACTCAGGAAGCCACCATCGCCTATTCACCCATGATCTTCTTGTGGATGGCCATTTCCGGGCTACTTGGTTATGTCATCATAAGGCGGTCGGTTAAAGTCATATTGAACTTGGCCGAAAAAGCCAAGCATTTTGCCGGAGAAAAAATTGGTGAGGAAATTAAAATTTCACAAGGAGACGAACTTAAAGATTTCGCCCTGGCCTTTAACCGAATAACCGACGACTTAGAAAAAAAGATCGTAAAATTGGAATATTCCCGCAGTTTGACTCGGGAACTTTTTCAACAAATCGGGCAAACCATCACTTCAACCCAAAAACTGGAAGGTCTCCTTACACTGATCGTTCAAAGCCTCAGGAAAGTATTAATGGCCAAAGCCGGCTTTATTGCCATTTATGAAAAAACAGTCAACGCCTTTTCTTAAAGGCCTACTCCGGGCCGCAACATGACTTGACAGAAAACATGGAACTGGCCGACAATAAAGGAGTTATCGGATTTGTGATCCAGAACCGCAAACCTATGGTCATACAAAAAACCGTCCAGGATACCGACTTAGATCCCGATTCTGAGGTAGAGAAAATACACTACCAGAGTATTTTGTGTGTTCCGATTATTTCAAAAAATATTATCAGAGGTGTAATGGGGTTTGTGATCTTATCGATCGGGACAAAATGGGCACAGAAGATCTTTTTCTTATAGAAAATGTAACCGGACAGATTGCCACGGCCATAGAGAATTTCGAACTGAATAAGGATATTGAAGAGACCTATTATCAAACTCTGCTTACTTTGGCCCGTGTCGTTGAAGCCAAAGATCCGTATAGCGCCGGCCATTTGGAAAGGGTAAGCAAATATTGTGAAAAGATGGCTGTGGTACTGGACTTAGATGAGGAGACGAAAAAAGTTTTATCCAGAGGTGCCGTTCTTCATGACCTCGGCAAGGTAGGGATACAAGAGACTATTTTAAAAAAAGAGGACCGATTTAACGACGAAGAATTTGGCATTATGAGGCAGCACGCTATTATTGGAGAGAATATTTTAAAACCCCTCCAATCCATGGCCAAATTAAACCAACTGGTAAGACACCACCATGAAGCCTATGATGGGTCCGGCTCCCCGGACGGCCTCAAGGGAGAGGATATCCCTTTAACAGCTCGGATCTTGGCGGTTGCCGATATTTATGATGCCTTGACTACAGACAGACCCTATAGAAAAGCACTACCCCGGGAAGAGGCCATAGAGATACTCAACAGTTACAAGGGCAATAAACTCGACCCCAAACTAACCGACATCTTCATTCAAACGATTTGATGGTCCCCATCATTACTGCTTCCTAACCCCCTGGCCGGATTTTCAACCGGGAAATGTCTCCAATTTTTTGAGACACTTTAACCGCCAGCGAAGAGCGGGAAAAACCCAACCGGTATCCATCCTTTAAAACCTCGGCTTCCTCGTCGTGGACTCCATTCAAAAAGATGATTTTGGGCTACTCCGGCGGAATCTTTAATCGGTTCAACAGGGACTTGACCGTCGTTCCCTCTCCATTGTCTATCAGATTTAAAAACTCTCTCTTTTTTGCTCAGGCAGATAGCCGGACAGGGAAACAAAAAGGTTCAATTGAATCTTCAAGTTCTTTGTCCCTTTATCGACGGCATTTTAAAATCGGCTTGTCCATATTAGCTTAGGTCATTTCTATTTTAAGGCCAGTCTTACCTCGGTTATACCACCGGACATCATTTTGTATTGAAAGCCCAATTTTCTGGCCATTTTTAGCATGTTATTGTTCTCGGTAAGGACCGAACCATAAATCTCTTCCAGGCCTTTGTCCTGAGCAATGCCTATGATCAGATCAACAAGCTTATAGCCCAGACCTCTCCCCTGGTAATCATCATGCACCAGAACGGCGTATTCACCGCTCCGGAAGTCGGGTTCGATAATCAGCCTCCCGATACCAATGATCCTTCTCTGACTGCCTTCCTTTACTTCAGCTACAATGGCCATCTCCCGGTCATAATCGATGTTGCAGAAACGGATAAGCATTTCATGGGAGATATCTCTGACTATGTGAAAAAATCGGGTCCTCAATGTTTCCTGGGATAAAGTTGAAAGCATCTCATGTTCCAAAGGTTCGTCCTCCGGTTTTATCGGCCGAAGCGTCACTTCGGTGCCGTCCGACAATTTCCAGAAGGCGATATATCTTGTCGGATAGGGTGTGATGACCAGGTGGGGGTATGGGAGGATATGATCAATCGATTCTTTGTCTATAATGATTCTGGCATCAAGACCATAGGCTTTCCCGTCTGATATGGCAATCGGGTTTATATCCATTTCGGCAATTTCCGGGAAATCCACAATCAGATTGGAGAAGCTGACCAGGAGGTGTTCCAGTTCTTTCATGTCGGCAGGCTTTTTTCCTCGATAACCTTGGAGCATCTTATATACTTTGGTTTCCTCCATCAGTCTCCGGGCCAGTGTCTGGTTCAGCGGAGGAAGGCCGATAGAAATATCTTTGAATATTTCGGTACCTATTCCCCCCATTCCAAAAAGGATGACTGACCCGAAATCTTTATCTTTTTTGGCCCCTAAAATAATTTCATAATCAATATTCTCGATCATCTTTTGGATCGTGACTCCCGATATTACGGCTTGGGGCATTTTTTCTTTAACCCTTCTGAGCAACTCTGAATATTCCTCCTTCAATTCTTCTGCAGACCGGATGCCGGTCCTCACCCCGCCGACATCGCTTTTATGGGAAATATCCGGGGAGACAATCTTTATAACCACAGGGTATTTTATCCTGTCTGCTATGTTGATGGCTCCTTCAATACCGTGAACCAAGTAGGCCTCAATAACCGGAAGGCCGTAATTACTTAAAAAGTTTTTTGATTCTTCTTCGGACAGAATGGCCCTTTCCTCTTTAACAATCCTCTTGATAAGGGCCTTTAAGTGATTTTTCGGAGGGGACTCTGTTAACGGAAGTTCGGAAGGCGTTTCATAAAGCAGGGCAAGATTTCTGTAATATTTATTCATGTACAAGTAGGTTTTCACCGCATCTTCGGGGGTTTCATAGACGGGTATTTTGTTGCTCAACAGGATCTCTCTCCCTTGATAAACAGATTCTCCTCCGACTAGGGCAACGATGATCGGTTTCCGGGCTTCCTTGGCCAGTTCCACCACCGAGGCAGCCAAACGGTCAGGCTGGGAAATGGCTTGTGGGGTATAAATGACCAGGACGCCATCCACATTCGGATCGTTTAAACAGACCTTGATGGCCTTCACATACCGGTCGTTGTCTGCATCTCCCAGCACGTCAATGGGGTTGGCTTTGCTCCAGAACGAAGGTAGGAAGGCATTCAACTCGTTTATACTTTGGTCTGACAGTTTAGCCAGTTCCCCTCCTAATTCCATTAACGTATCGGTGGCCATCACGCCAAAACCACCGGCATTGGTGACAATGGCCAGCCGGCGATCCTTGGGCAGGCAATTCGAGTCGAGAACCTCGGCCGTGTTGAATAAACCGCCGAACTCCTTGACCCTGATGACCCCCGCTCTTTTGAAGGCCGCCTCATACACCTGATCATCCCCGGCCATGGCACCGGTATGAGAGAGTGTGGCCTTGGCACTCTCCATAAATCTGCCCGGTTTTACTATGAATATGGGTTTGTTCCGGGCAAATCCTCTAGCTGCACTCATAAATTTCTTGGCATGTCCGACCCCTTCCATATAAAGCATAATACTCCTGGTATGCGAATCGTCGCCAAGAAAATCTATCATATCGCCAAAATCGATATCGATCATGGATCCCAGGGAAGCAAACATACTGAAACCGACATGAGCATTAATCGCCCAGTCGAGTATGGAACTGCCCAAAGCACCACTTTGAGAAACGAACGCAATGTTGCCGGGGAGCGGATCGACTTTTAAAAAAGAGGTGTTTAAACCGATATGGGGTCGGATCACACCAACACAGTTCGGCCCAATAATTCTTAGACCGTATTTTTTTCTGATTTCGCTGATCTCCTCCTCTAGTTTTTTCCCTTCCTCGCCAATCTCTTTGAATCCGGCTGAAATAATGGTAATCCCGTCAACCGCTGCCCTTCCGCAATCTTCAACAATGGCGGCTACGGTTTTGGCCGGTGTGGCAATCACGGCCAGGTCAATATGTTCCGGTATGCCTGCCATATTCGGGTAACACTTAAGATCCAACATGCTTTCTTGGTTCGGATTTACCGGGAATATTTTTCTCTTCCCTGGTGAAAGAATATTTTCCAGAATGGCCCTTCCAACAGCGCCTGCTTTATCACTGGCCCCGATAAGGGCAATCGTCTTTGGATCGAACATAGCCTTGATATTACTCATGGTCAATTCACCACACCATTTCCGGGGCTGTTACAGCTATCAGCCCCATTGGAGATTTCTTGGATTTTATTCTTTAGGGCCATCTCTTGTTTATAATCCGCTATTAACGCTGTTATTGTAACGTCTCCCGGGAGCTTCGTCAAAAAGAAAATAAAACGCCCTTGTTTCGGCGTCCTAAAACCAGATGAAAACAAAAAATCCGATAAAAAAATAATATGAATATACTTCTCCTAAGGACTTGGGGCGGATTGTCTTTTTCAACTCCCGATCAATAAGATACACACAGGCTAATGGCGAAGAATTGTGGATGAAATCCATTTATTCCAACTTTCCTTTTGATGCTCGGATTTTTCTCCTATATTGACTTTCCTATCCTATAGGGATAATTTATTCCTAAGTGAAGTTAATAACTTTTTCAATAAATCAGAAAGGACCCAAATGACATGAAAGTTGTTGCCTTTAATGGTAGTCCAAGGAAGGATGGCAATACGACCATTCTCATTAACCATGTTTTTAATGAACTGGATAAAGAAGGGATAGAAACAGAATTGGTTCAGTTATCCGGAAAGAAAATTCATGGTTGTATAGCCTGTTATAAATGTTTTCAAAATAAAGACCAGCAATGTTCTGTTAAAGAGGATGACTTAAACGAATGCATTGAAAAGATGATTGGGGCAGATGGGATTATCCTGGGTTCCCCAGTCTATTTTGCCGATCTCACTTCAGAAATGAAAGCCCTTATAGATCGTGCCGGTTTCGTCTCTTTGGCTAACGGTGGGTTGTATAGAAATAAGGTGGGGGCTTCTGTCGTTGCTTTACGTCGAACGGGAGGCATACAAACCCTTGATTCCTTGAATCACTTCTTCCTTGCCGGGCAGATAATCATTGTAGGTAGGGGAATAGGCATAGGTAGAGATAAAGGGGATGTGGAAAAAGATGAAGAAGGTCTTCAGATGGTAAAGACCTTAGGACAAAGAATGGCCTGGTTGCTTAAAAAACTCTATGGTTAATTGTTGCAAGTTAATCATTTAAAGAACAAGGTTAAAAAACAGTACCAGACCGAAAGGTGATGATTGAGATGATTAAAAAAACACGATTTATTGTATTTGTAATTTTCCTCATGTTATTATTAGGTATGTCCTTAATTTTCTCATTTCAGCAAGCTTCTGCTCCCGTACCTCCCAATATAACTATTGAACCGCCCGATCCCTCTTTGCCGGCCGAAGCTAAACTCCTCACGGGGAAGTGGGCTGGAGAGTGGAAATCACCATACGGGTGGGATTGTGTTCTATATGTAGAGAAACTAGATAAAGATTCTGCTCAGGTCGGCCTTTCCTGGGGAGAGTATAACACTAAAAAAATGAGTTGCCATTGTGAACCGAATTGGGCAACGGTGCAAAAGGCCAAAGTAATTTATCGTGAAGAGAAGGCAACCATTGAATTTATTACACCCAATCTTCAAAGTCGCAACTTTAAAGAGAAACAGCATACATTGTCCGGGGAAGACGAAGGATGGCTCGGTAGCATCGGAAATCGCTATGGGCATTACGACTTTTCTTTTACGGTCGAAAAAAATGAACCTAGTATCATGAAAGGACATTTCATAAGTGGGAATGGCAGTCATCTCTATATTAAAATGAAAAAGATCGATTAACGACCAGGAGAATTCGCGAAATATTTGGGGTCAACCCTTGTATTATGGAACCAGATTAGAATACAAAACCCAACCGGAATTGGGTCACTTGATTCAGAAAATATATGAGGGCGATCCCCTCTGCCTCCGTGCTCTCCGCCCCATTTTTCTCCTTGACCATATCTTTTTCTTTTTTTGCTCTTCCCATTAAAAAGACAGTTTTTATAGCAATAATAACTTGTTACAAGGTGGGAAAGCTCCGTCTTGGCGGACCCTGCTGCCAATTGAAAGAAATTTAAGTTGATGAATTGTTACAAGTCCATCACAAATAACTGACGAAATTTTTTACCCTTTGAGTTTTTCTTTGATTATTTTAAAATTATAGTATAATGAATCTCCCCGCAACAAGCTGCGGGGCGTTGAATGGTAAATTTCTTTAACCGAGAATCCAAGGGTTTCTCGAACTCATCTTTTTTTGGTGCCCCGTCGCAAGCTATGGGGAATTACAATTTAAACATTTTATTAAAAGGAGGAAATCAAATGAAAAATCTGAAAAATGGCTTACCCTGGATGGCTGTTCTGCTTTTCATCATTTTGGCCTTCAGTTTTTCAGGAGCGGCCCTGGCAGCCGGACCCAAAGTCCTTGACCAAAATTATAAAATGGTTCGCTTGGTAAAGGACACCCTCTTCCCTGGTTGTAACGGGGCGACCATCGGATGGGACGGTGCCCTTTACATGGTCCATACCGGCAATGGTCAGGTTACTCGGGTGGATCTGAAAACCATGAAGGCCAGCCGATTCGTGCCGCCCTATGCCGGGATCTTCATTACCGACGATCTGACCTCCGATGACAAAGGGAATTTCTACGTTGCCGGAACGACCCAGCTCGTTGGTGATGTCTATCGCCTCGACAAGACCGGCATGAAGACGGTCATTAGCAAAGCCTTGGCCTCCCCCAACGGTATCCAATACAACAAGCAGACAGGAAGACTCTTCGCCAGCGAGTGTTTTTGGGGCAACCGCGTCTTTGAGCTTGATCCCAACGGTGTAAAAGAGGCGAAACTTTTGGTTAAAGAAAACGTTATTGCCGTGCCTGAAGGGTTCGATTTTGATCCCGCAACCAATGATCTGATCATTCCCGATATGGGTACAGGCAAGATCCTGAGGGTCAACCCGGATACCGGCGCCATTACCACCATCGCTGATAAATTTACCGCCCCTATTGCCTTAAAAGTCGGCCCGGACAAGATGGCTTACTTTCCTGAATTGGGCGGGAACGTTTACCGGCTTAGCCTGGATGGGCAAAAGAGGGAAAAACTCGCTCAGCTTCCCCCTGGTCTGGATAATCTGGCCATAACCTCAAAAGGTCGTCTTTTTGTTACCGGTTACTGGGATGCCACGGTTTATGAGGTAGCTACGGACGGCAGCGGGAAATATAAAACCCTTTTCCCCACCGGCCCTAACCAGATCAACGGGGTGATCTTTAAAAATGGTAAGCTTTTAATCAGCGATGCCATTATGATCCGCAGTGTGGAAAACAGTAAATATGTCCCCACTAAAATCAATGCCTGGGCCGCTCATGGAATGCCACTCCCCCTTGGCCTGACCGATGGCCCGGGTGATCAGGTCTTTTGGCCGGACTGCATCAATAATGCTGTAGCCATTGGCAACCCAACCACAGGGGAATTCAAACCCGTTGCCGGAGGATTGAACCGGCCTATGGCCGTGTTGATGAGTAAAACCGAACCCAAAATTTATGTGGCCGAATATGCGGCCGGACAAATCACAGAGGTCAGCCTGACCGACGGGGCCAAAAAAGTTTTAGTGAAAGACCTTGAAGGGCCGTTGGCCTTGACCGTTATAGACACCTCTCTTTATGTAGCCGAAGCAAAACTCGGAAGGATCAGTAAAATTGACCTGGGAAGCGGCAAGGCAGAAGTGTTCCTGGCCGGAGTAGTCGGCAAGGTCGGGGCCTTGGCCAATGACGGCAAAGGGAATCTTTTAGCCCTTGACGGCGCCAGTGGAAGGCTTTTCCGAATCAACCCTAAAAATCTGGCTATTTCTGTTATAGCAGAAGATCTTCCCGTTGGATATAGTACCATTGGTTCCTATCCCGGGTTGGAATTTCCCTTACCCATGACGGTTAATGCCAAAGGGAATATTTATATTCCCACAGTCGATCGTGGGTTGGTCATGCTGGAGAAAAAAAAGTAGCCATTTGGATTTCGTATAATAAATACGAAAATAGATTAAAAAGTCCCGCTAATCCCTTTTTTCAAAGAGGGAATTAGCGGGACTTTAATGTTTCCTGGCGCCTGCCTCTTAAAGGCCTGAACGTTTAATAAGATTTTGTGTTGGGTGGCGGAGAAGATGATTGGATGATATCCACCCGGCGCAAAATAGCTGCGGCTTCAGACAAGATACCATAAGACCTACGATCGTCTTCCTCTATCAACTTATTCAATTTAGTTCTTTTTCCTGCGGAAAGACCGGCAGGTAGCGATAGGATAGAGAAATAATCAAGGCCCCGTAAGCCAGAACGGCAATAACCGGTGCCCATTCCTGCCAGCTCGGCCAGTAGGTCACCAGGCGGTCAAAGGGCATTACCGGCAGAGCCAGGGATACCACGGTAAAGATAAACCGGTTAAAGACAACCCCGGTGCAAGACAGCAGGCAGGCGAAGGCCAGCCATCCGGGACTCATCCTCACTTTACTGCTCATCAGCATAAAGGCCGGAAGAATTCCAAAAATGCCCAGTTCAGCTACCATCAACCAGAAACCATAGGGAGATGGATATTGGTCCCAAAAGCTTAATCCCCGTTCCGGCAGGTTGACTGCCGCCCAATAAATCGTATCGGCAAATTTCAAAATGAGATAGACGATCAACAGACCGCCGGCGATTTTACCTAATAAAGCCAGCACTTCCTGTTTAACCAGTTTTCGTCCGGTTACCTTCTGTACCAGGGAGGTAATCAAAACCGTAAAGGCCGGTCCGGAGGCAATGGCCGAGGCAATGAAAAGGAAGAAGGTCCAGGGCCAGATAAAAAACCCTCCCCTAAAGGCAAAAGGCCGGGCGAACATGACGCCGAACATGCCGCCCAGAGAACCTTGATGGAAAAAAGACAGAAAGGTTCCTGTCCCGGCGAAGATAAACGTCAGTTGATGCAGGTTCTGGCCAAAATAATGGGCAAAGGGTTTGGAATCAATTTTCTTGTTTTCCAGGATCAGGGGGACATATTCGATCATCAATACCCCCAAATAAAGGGTGATACAAAAAATCACTTCGGTCATCATGGAATGCACATTGGGATGCCAGAAACCGTACCAGGCCCGCAGCGGTTGCCCCACATCCAGCGTGAGAATTAAAATCGCCCCGCTGTAGCAGATAAACCCGATGATGACCGCAAAATTGATGATGGCCTTCAATTCTTCTTTGCCCCAGATATAGGTCAAAAAGCCCGTAAAAAAAGCACCGGCCCCTAGGGCAATGACCGACAGGTCAAAGGTGATCCACAGGGCGAACCCGAAATAATCGTTCATATTGGTCTGGTTCAATCCCTTCCAGAAGATCAGAAAAGCCGCCAGTAGCCCCCACCCCAAGAACAAACATAAAATAAAAATCCACTGGGAAAACTTGCGACTGGAACACCTTGGTAATCCTTCCATAAATATGGGACTCTCTTTTTCAATTACAATTTCGTCCATTTTTTACCTCAATAAGAATGACAGTCTCGAAAAAAAGGAAAATATCCTTTTTCCGTCATTCCGGCGAAAGCCGGAATCCAGTATTTTTTTGGAGCCGGTTCCTGGTGTCTGCCCCGGACTTGATCCAGAGTCCACCGTATCAACGCCTGGACCCCGGTTTTCACCGGGGCGACGGACTGTTATGATATTTTCATCAACAAGAACAACTTAGAGGTTCAAGTTAAAAACACCAAAGATAATCACTTGAATCCTCGAATCCTCGACCTCTTGAATCCTGATTTTATGAAACCTTTTTTATCACTTCTTTTCTCAAATCATTGTCCCCTTGCCGGCGAATCCAATCCTGACTGGTCAGGTAATAAACCTTTGGCCTGCTCCCTAATTTCTCAAGGAGTCGAAAGGCCCTGGGGCTTTTGCTAAGTTGGGAGACCTGACTTTGAGGGTCTTTTAAGTTACCGAAGGTAATCGCCCTGGTCGGACAGGCCTCGGCGCAGGCCGTGATGTATTCTCCATCCTTGAGGTCGCGCCGCTCTTCCATAAAGGCCTTATCCTTGACCCGCTGATAGCGATGATTGCAAAAGGTGCATTTATTAACCACACCGCGCATGGCCGTGGAAACATCCGGGTTTAAATAATTCTCCATACCTTTGGGATAAACCGGGTCCCACCAATGAAAATATCTGGCATGGTAGGGACAGGCGGCCACACAGTACCGACAGCCTATGCATCGGGGATAAATCTGACTGACGATCCCCTTCTCATCAATCTGAGTGGCATTGACCGGGCAGACCGAGACGCAAGGGGTGTGCTGGCAGTGCATACAGGGACGTGGTAAAAAAGCCACTCGGGTCTTGGGAAAAGGCTGACCGTTATTCAGTCGATAGAGCCGCATCCAGGTGGTGGTCCTGAGTTTGTCGGTCTCGTCTTCCCGGAAAGAAAGGTTGTTTTCAGCCATGCAGGCCACAGCACAAGACCCGCATCCGGTGCACTTGTCCAGGTCAATGACCATACCATATAATTCTTTTCCGACCGATACCTCTTTCATGAACAACCCCTACACTTTCTTAATTTTTACCCGCGTGACCCAAGTCAAATCCAAGCCGGTCAAGGGGTCCTCCTGACTATCCAACATGGGATAAGGATTTGCACCCCTGTTTTTTAAAGTAGGGTCATAAGCCTTATGTCCCATTCCCAATGGAACAAAGACGCAATCGGGCCTGGCCCCTTCAAAGAGATGGATCCGGGCTTTGATCTTTCCTTTGACGGATTGAATCTCGACACGATCCCCTTCCCATAAAGATAAGGATCTGGCCGTATCGGGATGAATCTGAACGACCAAGATATTTTTTATCAAAGTTTCTCTCCCCAGGGTTTTGGTCAGAAAGGGGGGATTGGCCAAATAGCCGGATTGAAGCAGGAGTAATGATTGGGGCACCATCATCAAGGGATATTCTTTCTGGGTCTGGATTGTTCCAGGTTCTCCAGCTTTAAAGGTGGAAGAAGAAAAATTCCATCGGCCTTTTCCTTCTGCGCCTTTGTTCTCCAAATGATACCAGGTTCCTTGGGTTACCAATTGTTCCCAGAACTTATCAAAGAATTCAAAAGAGGCTGGACTGAAGTTTCCCCTTTCCGGTATTAGTTCATCGGTCAGCCGCCCTTTTCGGGAATCAAATAAGGATTTAGCCGACTGTTTGACAACCCCTTCCATATTCTCAAAAGGAAGGGCCTCCTGAACCGTCCCGCCCAAATTTTTTGCGATTTGCAGAATAGCTTCCCCCATAGGTCGTGTGTCATGGATAGGAGGCAGAATCGGTTTAGTCAGACCATAAATAGGGAACGGCACGCCAAGACTGCCATAAAGGTCATCCCAGCGCTCCAGGAATGTGGGAGATGGAAGAATCAGGTCGGCCAACGCAGTGGTTTCGTCCATAAAAGGGGAAAAACTGACAACATAAGGGATCTTGTCGATAGCCTGAGGAATGTCTTTTTCACCAAAGGAAAAAACGGGATTGGCCTCGTTGATCAACAGGACATTGATGGGGTAAGGATCCTTTTGACCGGCATTGGCAAAAAAACGGCCGGCCATTTGCCCGGTTTTGGGATACTTGGTGGAAAAAGCCCCATCCAATCTGGGCTGAGAAAGACCCTTTTGGGCCAATCCATCCAAAGGCACCTTAGACCAGGAAGCATAAGGAAACCCGGATTGAAGATAAACACCGCCCGGTCGATTGATGCGGCCCGTCAATAAATTCAGGAGGTGAACGGCTTGGGCCTCAAAGAGACTGATTGGCAATTCTCCTTTGCCTTTGCCCCAGAGGGCGATCGGTTGTTTGACAGAGGAAAAATCTTTAGCCAGTTGAAGAATCGTTTCCGGGCTAACGGTTGTTTCCTTGGCCACCTGATCCGGCGTATAGTTTTTATTCAATAATCCTCTTAATTCATCCAGACCGGAAGTTTTAGCACCAACGAATTCTTTATCATACCAGCCCTTCTCAATCATCACTTGAGCCAGACCTAAAGCCAGAATCCCTTCAGTTCCCGGTTTGATGCTTATCCACTCATCGGCCAAAGAGGCTGTGGTTGTAGCCATAGCATCGATCTGGATAATTTTGGCCCTGTCCTTTTGAGAATCCGTGCGCCATTCCTGAAAGGATTGAGCCACCCAACAGGGATTTCCCCAGCCGTCCAACAAAGCGCTCCCGAAGCTTAAAATATATTGAGACCTGGGAAGATCATAGGCCATGCTGGTCCGGAGGCCGTGAATAGTTTGGGTCAATATTTCTTCCAGATCTCTCAATTGAAAGGGTCGAATATAATTAGGAGAACCATAGGCCTTTAAGAACCTGCCCGCCAATTGAGCTTGACTTCCCTCCCCTTCTCCATCCAAGAAGGCCACGGTATGCGACAGATTATTTTGTCTTAATTCTTTTAATTTGGAAGTGACATCCGATAAGGCATCTTCCCAGGTAATAGGCTTCCATGCCCCCGCACCGCGAGCTCCGGTCCTTTTTAAAGGGGATTTAACTCGAATATCTTCCTGATAAAGATATTGAAGGCCAGCCAAACCTAAGGGGCACATTCCACCCCGGTTGACCGGATGGTTGGGATTGCCGTCAATCTTGACGGCCCTTTTTTCTTCGATCACCCTGACACGTATCCCGCATCCACCAGGGCAAAGCTTGCAAATCGAATAGATATAGGAAACCCCGCCTTTCCCAGGAATTGGGGCCCAGCGTTGGGTCCATCTGGCCACCTCGTCCATGGACACCCAAGGTAACGGAGTAAACACCGTCCCCACGGCCCCTCCAATCACCAACTTTAAAAAATCTCTCCGATCAAATTCCATCATTCTTCCTCTTTAAAAAAATCCCTATCTCTACAAAAACAAAATGAAACGTTTGAATTGACTGGTTGATCAAAAACGTTCAGATGCAAGACGCCCCACATCCCGAGGAATGAGGCGTACACAAGAGTACGCCGCAAAGGCGAGGGATGAGGACAACGCCGCAGATGGGCGTTTTTCATCGACCAGTTAACTATTTGTGGCAGACAAAACAATCATTACTCGCCCCCTTCTTCTCATGGCAGGCCTCACAGGTCTTCATGCTCATTACTTCCGGGGCATACCCTGAAATCCACTTAGACCTATAGGTGGGATTTTTTTCGGTTCGACCGCCAACCGATTTATGACAGGCCTTACACTCCAATTTGGCCACCTTGACATGGGCGGCATGAGAGAAAAAGATATTATCGGGCTGTTTGGAATAAAAG
>JBEKPQ010000059.1:0-23187 GCA_049520575.1 Thermodesulfobacteriota bacterium
ACGTGGAAGTGTTTTATAATCGTCAGAGGAGCCATTCAGCCCTAGGGTACAGAAGCCCGGAGCAGTATGAAAAGCTCCTTAATGAAACTTAACCATGTGTCCACTTTGAGGGGGAAGGTCAAGGTGTACTCTTCAGTTATTAGATATATTGAACCTACCTGTCCGGTTAAATATCGTTCTAAGGATTTTATTTGACTTTTTGATTGTGAAAGGATAGAAAATTTTATGTAATATTAAACCGTTTCATTGCTGACAACCCTTAAACAAGGAGTGTCGATGTAAGAATAATGGAACCCCATTTCTCAATAGAGAGGTGGGGTTTTTTCTTGCAATCAAAGGTTAAACAGGGGGCAAAGTTGTTTATTTGTCCCATTGCAGTAGGTGGTAGCGCAATGTAGAAAATATAGAGATAAAACGAGAGAAAGGTTAACCATACCCATCATTAAGGAGGATTCATGAAAAAAATTAACTTTTTAATGCTTTTAGGTGTTGCACTTCTTTCGGGTTTTGGCTGTAGTTTTTCCCAAAACATGATTAATCCGGAAGGGCAGGGAGTTCGATGTCATTCAGCTGGTTGGTGATATATAGGTGGATCCTTGGCGATACATAGCTTTAAGAACTGTATCGAATCTTACAAACAAATGGGCTATGTTGAAATTGAAAAAGTTGGGGTCCCTGGTTTCTTTTTTTCGGAAGGAAACCCGCCCAGTATCCTAAAGGTTCAGCCCCAAGGACCAGCGGCGAAGGCCGGGATTCAGTCAGGCGATAAAATAATCTCCGTAAACGGCCAACCGGCTCATTCTATCAAAGATGCATTTATTCTCGGATTTGGGACACCTGGACAAGTAAATACCTATGAAATTCTGAGGGGTGACGAAAGGAAGAATTTCTCTGTCACCCTTATCCCCAAAGCAAAGCAGAAACAAAATGATAACAATTCCATGAACCCCTGATTTGGGCCATCGGCTGACCAGTCCAACCAAAAGAGACGCACTTGGGAACAGGGACAACCGAATCCTTGCCATCCTTGCCAGCCCAAAGGGATTGAGGCCAGGCCCGAACAATGGTCCTTATCGGAGAGACCACAAGAAGAAGGGGGGCCAATCATCTTTCTAATGTGCAATGGTAAACCAAAAAAGCGGCCAAGGCAAAGGACAGGTGGGAATAAATTTGTTTTTAACATAAAGGGAAAAAACAAAAAGGATATATCTCCCATGAAAAAAATTATTACTTTGGCTCTGTTGTTGATACTTACTTTTTTTAATTATATTTATGCGGACTCAAATAAAGAAGCCTATGAGTTATAAGAGCGGTGCGGTAAACAGGCAAGGGAATTTTTCAAGAATAAGTATGTCGGTCGGGATTTTGAAAAAACGACATTTAAAGATGAAAATAATGAAGATAAAACAACTTGGATTAACACAGATTATTTTAATCATTACAATAATAAATTGAACAAGTGTTTTGTCCTGACAGAAAGTCAACTTTTTGCTGTCACAAAAAAAAGTCATAGTGTTAATACCTTAATGAAACAACTTATAGATATTAACGAAAACAAGGAATACGGACAGTTTAATAATATATCCAAACACTGTTACGTGGCCGGCAAATCATGCGCAACCGTTTGGAAGTTTGCTGAAGATGAATTTGATGCACTTGTAAAACCATATATAGAAGAATAAACATTAGGGTAAGTTATGATATTATTAAACGGCGGATATTATGAACAAGTTAAAAGGCTACATAGGTACTTTGAAAAAATAAAGAACCAAAACCGAGAAACACTCGAATATTTTGACGATGTCTGGGCTTTTTTTCAAAATTGCTGGCATTTGAAAGACTGGATTAAAAATGACCCCGGCCTACCAGAGAACCTCAGGGATACCATTAAAGATGAGGCGGAGAATTGTTCCAGTCTTAAGATTTGCGCTGACTTAACGAACAGAAGTAAACATTTAATTTTAGATAAATATATTAGAGTGGATGCAAAAATAAAAAGAATTGACACCACTTACGATGTTAAAAAAAGACAAACTGAATACAGGTTTTATGTTGAAACTTCTGACGGAAACAAAATGGATGGGCTTTCGTTAGCATTTCAAGCAGTAGATGATTGGAAGAAAATATTCTCTAAGTTTTCTCTAAAGTGGGATTAACTACAACATAAACCAGAAAGGGATCGAGGCTGGACATGTTTATGAATACCAGCCCTTTTTTTTGACAATCCTTAAAGGAACGTCAATGGAGATAATAGGCCCTATTTCTCAAAAGAGTGGAGAATAGGGTTTTGTGCAGAAAGTGCATTAATATAGTTGCCGATTTATTAAAGCCAGGATTTTTTTAATTTTGAGCCGAGGCCAAAAAGGCATATGAGGCGGGGTCTTGCATATTGCACATTAGGCAAGGCCAATCGATACAAATAGGGGAGTTGGTGCCGGAGGTCGGAATTGAACCGACATGACCGCGAGGGTCGGGGGATTTTGAGTCCCTTTTTCTATTTTTCCAATAATTTCCTTTAACTGCATTTTTTATTTGACTTTCTATAAACTTACCTGTTATAATACTTCCCATGACTTCCCATTAAAAACCTTACTTTCCCCTAAAAAGTGGGGGTAAAGTGGGGGTAAAATAGCCTGGGGACTTTTTGAAAAATGGGGGTAACTATCCCCCGAGGGGGTTAAAATGGATAAACACCGCACGAAATTTCCGGGGGTCCGATACGTCGAACACCCGAAAAGGAAACACGGGGTCCAACGGGATAAATATTTTTATATCCGTTATCAGATTGATGGACGGCGACGGGAAGAAGGCCTTGGCTGGCTTACTGAAAAAATGACTGCCGAAAAAGCGGCTGGCATTTTGGCCGAATTGAAAGAGGCGAAGCGGAGGGGGTCCAATGAACCGACCACCTTAAAGGCGCGGCGTCTGAAAGTTAAGGCCGAAGCCGAACACCGGAAAAAGGAAGGCCTGACCTTTGGCCAATTTTTCCGGGATACCTATTTCCCTATTTCCAAGGTTTCAAAAAAGCCGGAGTCATGGAAGAAGGAAGAAGAACACTTCAGGCTTTACCTGGGACCCGTCTTAGGCAATAAACCCCTTCAGGAAATGAAACCCCTTACACTTGAACGGGTAAAAAAGAATATCCTGGACGCCGAGAGATCCCCACGCTTCTTGCAATACGTTTTCGCCACCTTTCGGCAAGTCTGGAATATGGCACGCCGGGACGGTCTGGTTTTTGAAGAGTCCCCCACTAAGGGCGTCAAGATTCAGAAGATTGAAAATAAGCGGGTACGGTTTCTTTCACATGAAGAGGCCGGGGAATTGCTGGCCTACCTGAAACCAAATAATCCGACCATTCACGACATGGCCCTTTTAAGCCTTTCAACAGGAATGCGCTTCGGAGAAATTAAGTCCCTGAAGTGGGGGGCGGTTGACCTGGACCGGGGCCTTATAAATATATTCGATGCCAAGGGAGGCAATAGCCGGACCGCTTTTATGACCCCGGAGGTCCGGGCCATGTTGACTGGGCGGGAAAAGGAAAACCCTGAAGACTTGGTTTTTTTCACCTTTGACGGTCGAGAATATACCGACACGCCGACCACCTTCCGGGACGCTGTGAAGGAATTGAAATTTAATGAGGGAATAACCGACCAAAGGCAAAAGGTTGTCTTCCATACTTTAAGGCATTCATATGCTTCATGGCTGGCCGAAGCCGGGACTGACATTTATACCATAGGAAAGCTATTAGGACATTCCACCGTTCAAATGAGCGCACGTTATGCGCACCTGGGGCCGGGGGCCATGCAAGAGGCCGTTAAACGGCTTCCGAGCTTGACCGGGAAACCGAAAAAAGGAAAGGTTGTTGCGCTAAAGAAGTAGATCAATTTCCGGGGATAGACTTCGCGAGCCGAAGACGAGGGACCCTGACCCGCTTCCCTGGGAAACTTCAGCAAAGATTCAGGGAAGGGAATCTAATGTGGAATAACCCCCAAGGAGAAGCGGGATGAAATACATAATTTCAGTTAAGCCTGGAATAAAAGTTGCGCGGAGTCCGGCAGATATAGTAAAGAGTGCAATTCTTGAAGCGGACAAAGGCAAAGTGGCGGAATGGATAGAAGCAACGATAGGTCACCCGTCACAATTCTTAACATTATTCCATGATGAAAATAAGAAGCTTTTAGCAAGACTTCTAAAGGGTGAGATAAAAAAGAAGGCTGGGTTAAAACCAGAAAAAGGAACCTCTGACTTTATTATATGGGTGCACTATAAGAGATTACGTTTACAGGGGGAAAAACGCCAAAGTGCAATCAAAAAGACAGTAGAAGCCCTGGAAAACGTGAAAAATTTACCTAAACAAGACCCTTTCAGACAAGCCGCTGAATGTCGTTACTGGAATTCAAACAATATAACCGAGAATGTGAAGCAAATAATTTCCGAACTGGACAAGATTTTGGATCTTTTACCCGCAAGCGAATAGGTATTATTTACCCCCGAATACCCCCTTAATTCACCCCGTTGACAGCCTGATTCTCAATAATTAAACTGGTCTCATAAAACAACTAAAAACAAATAAAAGGAGACCAGTCGTATGAAACATCATACGGAATCCGGATTGATATCCATGGCCGCAAAATGGCCTTCATCCTTCGTTTCAAGACAGGAAGTCGGCCACTTCACGGGCGGGATAATTTCAGAAAAGTATCTTGCTAATCTTGACAGCCGGGGCTTGGGACCCAAAGGCCGAATTCGGGTAGGCAGAAAAATCGCCTATCCCGTAACCGAGCTTGTTGCATGGTTAGAGGGCCGGTCCGAATCGGTCAATTAAGCCGATGGAAGCGAACATTGCACCATTGACCGACATTGAAGAAATCCGGCGAATGACCGAAGCCAAGGCCGAAGCTGAAGCCGTACAATTTCAAGCGAAACCGGAGCCGGGGCAATCTGAGGGCGGCAACGGGCACGACAACGACCAGGCCGAAGAATACCCGAATCACGGCTTTGGAAATAAGTTTGTTATGGCCTGCCTTCACGCGAACGAAGACGGCGACGGAAGACTTTTTATTGAACTTCACCGGGACCGCTTCATGTATGACCACGCCGCGGGGGTCTGGTATAAGTGGAACGGTCATTATTGGATTGAAGATTTTTTAAATGAAGTCATGGCCGGGGTTGAAGAAGTCATTTCAGTTTTTGGCCTGGAAGCACAACGGCAAGCCTGGCAACGATTGCAGGCCGAAAAATCCGGGAACCAAGACAGAGCAAAAAAACACGAACGGAATGAAACGGAACTTTATAAGCGGGTCCGCGCACTTCAAACCCTGACCAGGAAAAAGAACGTCCTGGAACTGGCGCGGATCGGCAAAGACGGCCTGGGAACCAGCGGCGAAGAATGGGACCGGGACCCCTGGCTTTTGGGTTGTCTCAATGGGGTCATTGAACTGAAGACGGGAACCTTCAGGCCGGGGAAGCCGGAGGACTTCATTAAAACCGTTGCGCCGGTTGAATGGAAGGGGCCATACGAACCCGCGCCGACCTGGGAACGCTTTTTAAGCGAAGTCTTTGAAATCCGGGGAATGGTTTTATTCCTTCAAAGGCTTTTGGGTTATGGCTTAATTGGTGAAAGTTTCCTTCATCTTCTAATTATTTTTTGGGGACGGGGGCGAAATGGGAAAACTACTTTTTTTGAACTCATAAAATTTGTCCTGGGACGCCTGGCACATAAGACGAAGGCCGAAACCCTACTTGAACAAAGATACCAAAGGGGAAGCGGCGCACCGGACGCCGACACTTTAGAACTTCGGGGAAAAAGAATTGTCTGGGCGACGGAAACAAAAACCGGAGACGCCTGGAACCCTGGAAAGTTAAAAGAATTGGTTGGCGGTGACACCCAAAACGCACGGGCACCCTTCGGAAAACGTCCGGTCGAATTTAAACCATCATACCTTCTTTTTGTTTCTACGAACGATAAACCTTCCGCGCCTGCGTCTGACTATGCTTTTTGGGAACGCCTTATTTTAATCCCCTTCATGGTTTCCTTTGTAGCAGATCCGAAATTGCCGAACGAAAGAAAAGCTGACCCTCACCTTTTGGATACCTTGAAGGCCGAAGCTTCCGGGGTCCTGGCTTGGCTTGTCCGGGGGTGCCTTGACTTTCAAAAGGAAGGATTGAACCCACCGGAGGCGGTCCGAGCGGCTACGGAGCAATATAGAAACGAAGAGGACCTTATAGGACAATTCATTGAAGAAAAATGCGCCCTGGGTCCTACCCTGCAAGTCAAGGCCGGGGAACTGTTTCTTGCCTATAAGATATGGGCCGAAACTATGGGACTGAAAGCCACAAACGGAAAGAAATTTGGAAACGAAATTAAAACCCGCTTCGACCAGCACAAGACGAACTACGTCTTTTATTTGGGCTTGGGTCTGTTAGACAGTTAGACAGTTTAGAGGGTTTTTGTATAACTTTTTAAATATAATTTTTAGGGTTTCTTATAAGGACTTTATACAAAAACTGTCTAAATGGTCTAAACCCTCTAAGACTTTGAAGCAATGGGACATTAAAGGAAATGACCTTACTTGACCTGATACCCGGATTAAAGCGAGCTTCCACCACGAACGGCGGGGAATATGCCGGGCCTTGTCCTTTTTGCGGAGGAAAAGACCGCTTCCGGGCCTGGCCGAACGAGGGAACCACCGGGCGGTATTGGTGCCGGGGTTGCGGAAAACACGGGGACGGCCTTCAATTACTTCGGGACCGGAACAGGTTGACCTTCCTTGAGGCATTAAAAGCCTGGGGCCTTCCTTCAACCCGAACCACCGGCCACCGATCTGAGCGGGCCACCTGGGAACCGAGACAAGTTAAAACACCGGGGACCACCTGGCAAGATAAGGCCGGGGCCTTTCTTCGAGCTTGTCAAAAAAAACTGGCCGAGTCTTCCGGGGCTGATTGCCGGGAATGGCTGAAGGGCCGGGGGTTGAAACCTGAAACGAGAGATCGGGCGGGCCTGGGTTGGAACCATTCAGACCAATATCAGAGCCGGGAAGCCTGGGGGCTATCACCTGAAACTAAAGAAGACGGGAAAGCGCGGAAAGTATGGCTTCCGACCGGGCTGGTCATCCCTTGCTTTAGTGGGGGCCGGGTTATCCGTTTAAGAATAAGAAGGCTGAACCCTGGGGACGGTCCGCGCTATGTCATTATTTCGGGGTCCGCTTCATTGCCTATGACCTGGGGAGTAGATAAGAAAAACTTAGTTGTTGTTGAAAGCGAACTTGACGGCCTTCTTATCAATCAGGAAGCCGGGGACCTGGCCGGGGTCATTGCACTTGGAAGCGCACAAACGAGGCCGGACGCCGAAACAGACAAGGCAATAAGAGAAGCGGATTTGATTTTGATTGCTTTGGATTCAGACCAGGCCGGGACGAAAGAAGCCTGGCAATGGTGGAATTACCAATATAAGAATGTTAAGCGATGGCCTTGTCCAATAGGGAAGGACCCGACCGAGGCGAAGCAATCGGGGCTTGACCTTCGGGCCTGGGTCATTGCGGGTTTACCGATTAAACTGGAAATCGAAGAAACCCCCACGGCACCCGCACAGAGCGCATGCACGGCGAACCAGGAAGGTCCACACGCCACGAAAACGGAAAACAGAGGGAAAGAGATATATAGGCAGGATAAGAGTAGGAATAAATGCAGACAAAAAAAGACTCTAAGTCTATTAACATATTACCGGAAGTCATAACCCCTCCCCTTTATAAAAGGAAAATGGCCCTTTCAACTATGGGGCATATAAGGAAGGAACTTGCAAGTCTTTACCGAGAGGCGCGGACCGGCGGAATTGACATAAGTGACGCAACAAAACTTGGCTATTTACTTCAAATTCTGGCGAAGGTGATAGAGCAGTCTGAGTTTGAAGAAAGGGTTGAAAGACTTGAAAGAGAGTTTGAAAATGAAAAGTTTAACAAAACGTATAAGGGCTATTGAGCGGACCACTCCTTGTCATACCGGGCCTGAAATCATACTAAGAAGGTTAGAAGGTTTAAAAAGTGTGGAGGAGCTTTCGGACCCGGAGTTAGATATTCTTATAAATTGGCTTGAGGAGATAACCAAAAACGGGGCTCGTATTCCTAAATCCCTAAACCAGACCTTAAGAAGATGCCTTCAGAAATTGCAATAAATGAGGCGGCGATAGGGGGGAATGTTAAGGGGTTTTTGGAATCCTTGAAATAACCTACCTCATTTAACTTTTTAGTTAGATTTTTTCTCCTTGAATTTACCCAAATAATCATTGAAATGAAAAGCTGATTCCCATGAATCAGGGACGCACCCAAATTCATTTGCGCAATATATTGTAACCAAAATTCGATATTGATCATTCCCGAGAGGTACTTTAATTATTTTGGCTCCTATGGCCGTTGAACTGCCAGTAGGAGTATAAGTCTGAATTATCGTATCTGTAACTGTTTGGATTTTCATCCTACAATTTGAGGCAACCCACGCCTGAGCAGCTGACCACATTTTTTTACATTCTTTTTCGTTGGTGCAAACAGGAGTGGTTTCTTTAAGGCGATCACGTTTGGCTTGAACATCTTGATTCGTCGTTGCGCATCCCCAAAAGAAAAGTACAGGAAGAAGAAAAAGGAATTTTTTCATAAAACACCTCTTTATTTAAAATTTTGCTTATTTCAAATTTACTATCCTTGTTCCAAGTCTTTTAAAAGAAGATGGATCGAAAAACGGGCAGAGATCAATATTTCGTTGTACTGCCGATGCCTGAATTTGATTGGCTGGGCTGGAAGGATGACTGATTTGGAATTTGAATAAATGGTTATGCAACAACTTGGAACAGGGAAAGGAATATTGCTCTACCGTTTTTATAATTGGCTTGGATGCTTTACTTTTGTTTAAATCAACGCCAAGAGAAACCCACAATCCCCCTTCAGACGCCCTTGGTTTCTCTTGCATCGGATCTTCCATTATGCTGATGCAATGGGCTTTATAATCAGTGCAGGCCAGGGCTTTTATATAGCATTGGAGAACTCCAATAATCTCGTGTGCATACCGGAGAGGTCTATTCTGAGCGTAAATTTCGAGACCTTTCCATTGGGCGATACGGTTTAAAAGGAGAATAGCCCGTTGCGCTCCCTCACAATTTTTATTAAACGCCACCATATGATACAATTTACTATTAATAATTACCTCTTTATATCCCAAGGCTCCTTTGGCAATATTTACAACCAAAGGATAGGAAACTGAATTCGTTTTGGTGAAGACAATGACTAAAAGGAGTTCTCTGCTATCAAGGTCTGGAGAAAATTTAATCAAAGATTGAGAAATTTCCATCCCAAAAATTCTCCCTTTATCGGGGGTTATTTTTTAATAATCGGTTTTGAAGCTTTATATTTCTTAAGCAGGTCTTTAATGGCTTCCTCTAAGAGACTGCCCATAGACCTACTTTCATCAATGGAAAGATATTTTACTTCTTTAACAAGGGCCGGTCAAGAAATTGGTTAGCTTTTTATGTGTTTTAAAAAATATGGGGGTAAAGTGGGGGTAAATTTCAAGAGGCCGGACATAAAGAAAAAGGACTTAAAACAAGGAGGCGTATTAAGTCCTTTATTTATAAGGCTTTTATTTGGTGCCGGAGGTCGGAATTGAACCGACATGACCGCGATGGTCGGGGGATTTTGAGTCCCCTGCGTCTACCAGTTTCACCACTCCGGCACAAGTCAGGGAGGCAGAAAAAATTAGAAAAATTATAATTACAGGGCAAGGACCTGTCAAGAAAAATCAAAAAATGGTTGACTTTTAATGTCCGGCGATGTTAAAAAATCTTTTAGTTATTGGGGCTGTAGCTCAGCTGGGAGAGCGCATGACTGGCAGTCATGAGGTCGACGGTTCGATCCCGTTCAGCTCCACCAAGACCATTTAAAGGGGCTAATCTTACAAATTTAAAGATTAACCCCTTTTTGTTTTTCTCTTTTTGCCCCCTTCGAGATAAGGTATTGACAGACGGCCCATGATTTTGTAATCTCAAGACATTTAAAAAATCATCAACGATGACCATAGACACCAAAATATGGATAGATTCCATCCGGAAACCTTCGATTTCCGGATGTAGCGGTTAGTCTTTAGATGTCAGCAATTAGCTTAGACCTTTTAAAGACTTTTTTACTGAGTGCTGACGGTGATTGCTGATAGCTTTCATCCGGAAGTATCTTTTCCGGATGATAATTTGATAGGAGACCGAGCCTTACCTGGTGCAAGGACGCTTGTTTATAGAGAACCTGATTTCTGAGAGTCTTGAAAAAGGAGTGATGCCTTATGCCGATTTATATCCAGGGAACGGGAAGCTATCTCCCGCCCAGAGTCCTCCACAATCGGGACATTGAAAAAATTCTCGAAACCACCGACGAATGGATTGCCCAACGGACAGGTATTCATGAAAGGCGCATGGCCGACCCGGATGTGGCCGCTTCCGATCTGGCCCTGGAGGCGTCCCGCTCTGCCTTGGACATGGCCGGCCTGAAGGCCGGAGATGTCCAGTTGATTATCATGGCTACCATAACCCCGGACACCCAATGTCCGGCCGGGGCCAACTGGCTGCAAGCCAAATTGGAAGCCCCTCAGGCCGTCACTTTTGATATTGCCGGAGCTTGCTCCGGATTTATCTTCGCCCTCAATGTGGCTGAACAATATATCAAGGCCGGGACCTATCAAAACGTCCTGGTCGTGGCCTCGGAAATCATGACCAGGACTTTGAACTGGAAAGATCGTTCCACCGCCATCCTCTGGGGAGACGGAGCCGGTGCTGTTTTAATTTCCGGAAATGAGGATGGTCACAGGATCCTTTCCACCCACATCCATACCGATGGGGCCAACGGGGCCAACTTATTAATGCCCGGAGGGGGTTCCAAGACCACACCTATCTCCCACGAAAGCGTTGATAAAGACCTTCACACCCTGAAGATGATTGAGGCCGCCTCCTCGGTTCGGGTGGCGGTGAAACACTTTGCCGATGCCTGTTTGGAGGCCGTTGCCTTTAATGGATATTCTATCCATGATGTCGATTGGGTGATTCCCCATCAGGCTAATCTTCGGATGATACAAGCCCTGGCCAAGCGGTTGGGCCTTCCGATGGAAAAATTTTTCATGACCATTCAGAAATACGGCAACATCTCCTCGGCCTCAATTGCCATCGCCCTGGATGAGGCTGTTCGCACCGGTGCCGTCCAAAAAGGGCACCTGGTTTTGCTGACGGCCTTCGGCGGAGGCCTTACCTGGGGCAGTGCCCTTATCAGGTGGTGAACCAAAGAGCACCAAAGGATTCAAGGGATCAAGGGGTTAGGAAAATGAGACGCAGTTTTTAGCGTGTCTTTCGGGATTCACCAACCAACGACAAACGCCGAACGTTTAGCGGCCAAGAGGCAGACTAAGACTATCGAATTAATAATAAACTGCAGGAGGCGCGAAAGCATGAACAGAAGTAGAATGAAAGCCAAAATCAAATCCCTTAAATCGTCCAAACATACGAGAAATAGAAAATACGTCTATTTTTTTGGAAAAGGAAGGGCCGATGGGAACGCCGACATGAAAAACCTTCTGGGCGGCAAGGGAGCCAATCTGGCTGAGATGACCAACTTGGGGGTAACCGTTCCGGCCGGATTTACCATCACCACCGAGGTCTGCACCTATTATTATCAGAACAAACAAACCTATCCCAGGGAACTGACCAAACAACTGGATGCCGCTTTGGACAGGGTCGAAAAAATCATGGGTCGAAAATATGGGGACCCCGACGATCCTTTACTGTTATCGGTCCGCTCCGGGGCCCGAAGATCCATGCCTGGCATGATGGAAACCGTTCTCAACCTGGGGCTGACCACCAAAACCATTCCCGGGTTGATCAAAAGGACCAGTAACGAACGGTTTGTTTATGATGCCTATCGCCGCCTGTTGATGATGTACGCCGATGTGGTCATGGAAAAGGCCGTCGGCATTGAAGCAGCCGACGGAGAAGGGATCCGGCAGAAACTGGAACAGGCCATGGACTTGATGAAGGAAAGAAAGGGAATCCATCTGGACACGGACCTGACAGCCAACGACCTGAAAGTGTTGTGCGAGCAATTCAAAGAGATCATCAAGACCCATCTAAATAAAGAATTCCCGGATGACCCGCAGGCGCAACTTCTGGGGGGGATCGGGGCGGTCTTCCAATCCTGGATGGGAAAACGGGCGGTTTCTTATCGCCAGATTGAAGGTATTCCGGAAGACTGGGGCACGGCGGTCAGTGTCCAGGCCATGGTCTTCGGCAATACCGGAGATAAGTCGGCCACGGGCGTGGCCTTTACCAGAAATCCGGCCACAGGCGAGAATGTATTTTACGGCGAATGGCTGTCCAATACCCAAGGAGAAGATGTGGTGGCCGGCATACGCACCCCCAATCCGGTCAATAAGGCCGGAAAAACCGCCGACACCCAGCATCTGATCTCTTTGGAAGAAATGATGCCGGACCTGTACAGCCAATTATTCAAGATTCAAAAAAGATTGGAAAGACATTATACCGATATGCAGGATATCGAATTCACCATCGAGGAGGGTAAGCTCTGGATGCTTCAAACCCGGACCGGAAAAAGAAACGGCCAGTCAGCCATTAGGATGGCGGTGGAAATGGTCGAGTCCAGGTTGATCAACCGGGAAACGGCTTTGCTTCGGGTCAATCCCGATCAGATCGATGAGCTCCTGCACCCCAGCGTGGATCCGGAAGCCGGGAAAAAGACCCCGGAACTGGTCAAGGGCCTGCCGGCCGGTCCGGGCGGGGCGATCGGGCGGATCGTCTTTACAGCTGATGACGCCGAAACATGGGCCAAACGGGGGGAAAAGGTAATCCTGGTGCGCAACGAAACCTCTCCTGAAGATGTCCGAGGGATGCATGCCGCCGAAGCCATTTTAACGGCCAAAGGAGGTATGACCAGTCATGCGGCTTTAGTCGCCAGGGGCTGGGGGAAATGCTGTGTGGTGGGGGCCAATGCTTTGGACATCGATGCCCAGAATAAAATCATCCGGGTCAACGGCCGGGAACTCCGAGAAGGGGACTGGGTCACTATGGACGGTACGCGGGGCCGGGTCTTCGAAGGCCAGTTGAAACTCTTACCGGCCGATCCGGCCAATAATCCCTGGTACCTGAAATTGATGAAATGGGCCGACCAAATGCGGAAATTAAAAATCCGGGCCAATGCCGATCGGCCGGAGGATGCCAAAACAGCCCGGACCTTCGGGGCCGAGGGCATTGGGTTATGTAGAACGGAACATATGTTTTTCGAGGCCGACCGGATTCGTTCGGTGCGGGAAATGATCCTAGCCGATACGCTGGCAGGCCGTCAAAAGGCCCTGGCCAAACTTTTGCCCGTGCAAAAAGAGGACTTTATCGGCATCTTTAAGGCCATGGATGGACTTCCGGTGACCATCCGCCTTCTGGACCCTCCCTTGCATGAATTTTTGCCCAAAACCGAAGAAGAACTTCAAGAACTGTCCAAAGATATGGGGGTACCCTTTATCCAATTAAAGGCCAAAAACGAGTCCCTCCACGAATTCAATCCCATGCTGGGCCATCGGGGATGCCGGCTGGGCGTCACCTTTCCGGAAATCTATGAAATGCAGGTCCAGGCCATCATGGAAGCCGCCTGTGAATTAACGCCACAGAAGGTCAAGGTCATTCCGGAAATCATGATCCCCCTGGTAGGACACGTCAACGAACTTGTATCCATGCGCAAGCTGACCATCCAAACCGCTGAGGCAGTCCAAAAAACAAAAAAGGTCATGGTCAGCTATCTGGTCGGGACCATGATCGAACTTCCCCGGGCCTGCATCACCTCTGATGAAATCGCCCCCCAGGCCGACTTCTATTCCTTCGGCACCAACGATTTGACCCAAACCGTGTACGGCCTTTCCCGGGATGATGCCGGAAGTTTCCTGCCCTTTTACCAGGAACAGCACATCTTTCAGGACGATCCCTTTATCACCATTGACATCGAAGGGGTTGGGGCCTTTATGCGGATAGCCGTAGAAAAAGGCCGGAAGGTCAAGAAAAACCTGAAGATCGGTATCTGCGGGGAACACGGCGGAGAGCCGCGATCGGTTGAATTCTGCCATCACCTCAATCTGGATTATGTGAGCTGCTCCCCCTTCCGGGTGCCCATCGCCCGACTGGCTGCGGCCCAAGCCGCCATCAAAGAGAAGACGGGAAAGAAAAAGAAAAAATGACTATGGAGTCAAAAGCAGATAGGAAGGATTACAAAAACAGGCATGTATTCTTATAGAAAGGGGGATTACTGAAGGTGGAATACACATACGATACTAAAATGTTTAGAGAGACTTTTGAAAGCAGATTTACTTTTCTGAACGGTTTTCTGCGCAATGTCCATCGTTTTGCCACCAGACCGGCTTTAACCTGCCCTATACGCGAGCATACCTGGACCTATCCGGAGCTGAACCGGGAAGCCAACCGATTGGCCCATGCCCTGCTGGCTGATGGAGTGGAGAAGAATGAGGTGGTCATGTATCAGTTGCTGAACTGTGCCGAATTCGTTTTCTGCTATTTGGCCCCTCAAAAGATAGCTGCGATTAACTGTCCCATCAATTTCCGGCTGGCCCCGGGAGAGACCGCCTATATCATCGATGACAGCAAACCGGCGCTGTTTGTCTATGATGTGGAGGTCAAAAAAAATGCGGAGGCGGCTTTGGCTATGGCTAAGCACAAACCGCGCCGGATCATCATGGTGGACATCTGGGGAAAAGAGCCGGTCCCCGAAGGCCATATTTCTTTTCCGGATTATGTGCGCCATCAGTCGGAAGAAAATCCGGACACCGGACGCCCCACGCATATTTATGATGAGACCCTCCGGCTTTACACCTCCGGAACAACCGGCCAGCCGAAGGGAGTTCAGCTCAACAACATTAATGATGTCCTTTCGGCCCATGACGTGATTATGCATTTCCCGCTTAACCCGCATGACAAGACCATGAACATGAGCCCCTGGTTCCACCGGGGAGGCATACACTCAGGCGGTCCCAATCCCACCCTATATGTGGGCGGCGAGGTGATCGCCCTCCGCCAGTTTGTCCCGACGACCTGTCTGGAGTATGCGGAAAAATACGGCGTAACCTTTCTGATCGGTGTTCCCTCGATGCTGAAAATGCTGCATGATACCCTGCTCAAGCGGACGGTTAAACTAACCCAACTGAAGGGGATTGTCACCATGGGGGCTCCTTTGGAAAAAGAGGCCTGCATCAAGTACCAGCAGGTATTAACCCCCAATATTTTTAACGGTTATGGTACCTCGGAAGCCTTCTGGAACACCTTCCTGCGTCCCTACGATCTGCCGGAGATGGCCGGTTCGGCTGGCCGGGCCTGTACGGATGATGATGTGGCTGTTGTAAAGGTTTATAACGACCGCCGGGCCGAGCCCGATGATCATGTGGCCAAAGATGGTCTGGAAGTCGGGGAGATCATTGTTCGGGCTCCTAATAAGACCGCTTATTCTTATGTGAACAACCCCAAGGAAAAAGAGAAGATTTTCTATAAAGGCTGGATTTATATCGCTGATATGGGGACCTGGGATAAAAACGAATTTATAACCATTGTCGGCCGCAAGGATGATATGATTATTTCCGCCGGTGAAAATATTCACCCGGTACAAATTGAGGAAATTCTGAATGAGCATCCAAAAGTTCAGGAGTCGGTGGTTATCGGAGTTCCCGACGAACTGCGAGGTGAAGTCGTGGTGGCTTATGTAATCAAGGCGGATCCTTCCCTGACGGCTAAGGAGCTTAATAATCACTGTAACAATCATCCCATGATGGCCAAGTTTAAGAGGCCCCGCTATTACCGGTTTGTTACGGAGATCCCTTATACGGCCACCGGGAAGAAAATACATTACAAGGTAAAGGAAACGGCTATTGAGGAGCAGAAACTGGGGCTCTTCGAGCGGGCCTGAAGGCGATAACGGTTTGTTGTTAATGTAATCTGCTTGTAATCTGGGAAGACCAGACCTATTGCTTGGATTGGAAGTTAAGAAATAGTTATGGTTTCCCCAGTTTTTCCAAATAACTTCTTATTGTTAAAAGAAGGGTAGTTTTCAAAACCCGGGTGGAAACGAGAAAATCGATCAGCCTAACCGTCAAACGCTCAAGCAATTTTTTTAGCTTATTGGCCTTCTTTTTTATGTCTCCACGGCTTAAAGGCCAGACATTTAGCGCAACTTAGACCGCACGGTGCAAGCCGATTTAGTACTTCATTGTATTCCATAGTCTCATCCTTTAAATGCTCCAACAATTAAGAAGAGAACTTTGACGCCGGAACCATAGGAAGCCAAGAGGACGCTCACGGCAGCTTAAAGCAAAGGAACAACCCGCAACATCCCCATAATATTCATCAGTGGCCTTATGGGCCTTGAGGAGAAGGTGGAAGGTTTTAGGCTTGGCGGAGTCGATTTTATTTCCAAACCCTTCCAACCTGAAGAGCTTCTTGCACGGGTGCGAACCCATTTGGAATTAAGTCGGTTGCGGACCAGGCTCGAAGCCCAGGTGGCAGAGCGAACGGCTCAACTATACAAGTCGACGGAAGAACTCAAACAAAGTTTAGAAAGACTACATAACTCCATGGGAGGGATTATCCGGGCCATGTCCTTATCAAAACTGGATTAAGGATGTGATCTATGAGCGAGCAAGAAGAGATACTGGTTGTTGACGACACTCCAACAGTGGAGATGTTACTTGGACTGTCGAGACCAGAGATCCCTATACCGCCGGCCATCAGCGGCGTGTGGCCGACCTTTCCCGGGCCATCACCCAGGAGATGGGACTTCCCGAAGATCAAGTGGATGCCTTGCGTATGGCTGGAACTGTCCATGATTTGGTAAAAATTTCCATCCCAGCCGAGATCCTCAGTAAACCGGTTCAATTATCCGATATTGAATTCAGCCTGATCAAGGGCCATTCGCAGATCAGTTATGACATCCTGAAGGATATCGATTTCAACTGGCCTGTGGCTCAGATCGTCCTTCAGCATCACGAAAGGATCAATGGGTCGGGGTTTCCCCTGGGGCTGTCGGGAAAGGCTATTTATTTGGAGGCCCGCATCCTGGCTGTGGCCGATGTCGTTGAAGCCATTTCTTGCCATCGGCCCTACCGGCCTGCGTATGGGATTGATGTGGCTCTGGATGAGATTGAAAAAAACAAAGGGATTCTCTATGATCCCGAGGTTGTGGATGCCTGCCTAAGGCTTTTCAGGGAAAAGGGGTACCATTTCAATTAATCAGAGGAATTTCTGTGGCCAGCCTGAGTTTGTTATTCTTTAAAACTGTTTTTTGTACATTTTTATTTTCTTAACCAATGATCTGCATAAGGCAAGTTCTCCGTTACTACCCCCAGTACAGAACCTTATAGAGCGTCACCCGATTGACAAGGCGGGCCAAGTGAAGCAGGATCAGTCCCTGTTGGGCCGCATAGAGGGAGCGTTGTGCATCGAGGACGCTCAGGTAGCTGTCAATGCCATTGATATAACGCGCATTGGAGAGGCGGTAGGTTTCTGCAACAGCCTCGACCAGAGATTGCTGCGCCGCGATCTGCTGGTTTACTGTGCCCCGCACGGCCAGGGCATCAGCCACCTCCCGGAAAGCCGTTTGGATAGCCTTCTCATACTGAGCCACAGCAATTTCCTTATCAACTTTGGTTACACGGTATGCCGACCAAGTGCGGGCATCAAAAATCGGCAAAATGATCTGCGGTGCGAAAAGCCAGGTATCCTGGCCGGCTTTGAAGAGTCCGGATAGAGCGGCGCTGGCAGTTCCGATAGAGGTCGTTAGGGAGATATTGGGAAAGAAAGCCGCGCGGGCGGCGCCGATATTGGCGTTGGCCGCCTTGAGCTGATGTTCAGCCGCCAGCACATCCGGTCGGCGCAGGAGCAGTTCGGAGGACAGGCCGTAAGAAATATCTTTGGGTGGGCTGACACTGCCCAGTTCCGAAGGCAAGATCTCTTGCGGCAGGGGAGAACCGACCAAAAGATTCAAGGCGTTTTCATCCTGCGCTGTCAGTTGCGTATAGCGGGCGACATCTCCCCTGGCCGTATCCACCTGGCTTTGGGCGCGTCGGAGATCCAATTCGGACGCGAGCCCGACATCATATCGTTTCCGGATCAATTGGTAGGAGGCCTCCTGAGCCTCGAGGGTGGAGGCTACCAGCTTGAGGTTTTCCCGGTCTGCAGCCAGGGTCAGATAGGCCTGAGCTGCCGCTGACACCAGCGAGATTTGTGCACTGCTACGGGCATCCTTTGTAGCCAAGTACTCCTCCAACGCTTTGTCTTTCAGGCTGCGGATGCGGCCGAAGAAGTCAATTTCCCAGGAAGTGATGCCGAGATTGACGCCGTATTCTGAGTAGATCGCTGTGTACCCGGTGGTCGAAAGATCAGCCGGATAAAGTTGTCTAAGTTCTATCCCGACCGCACTGACCGATGGCAACAGCGTGGCTCGCTGAATGCCGTACAAAGCTCGCGCCCTTTCAACATTCAAGACCGCCAGCCGCAGATCGCGGTTGTTGTCCAAGGCGATCCCGATGATCTTTTGCAGGCGTTCATCGAGGAAGAACTCCCGCCAGGGCAAGTCCGATGCTGCCGGAGCAGAGGCCGCGGACTTCGTTTCTATGTAAGCCGCACCGGTCGGCCATTGGGCAGGCACCGGCGCATCCGGCCGCGTATATTTCGGGGCCATGGTGCAGCCACCCAAAAAAGCGCCGATCAGACCCAGAAGAAGAAATAGGTTTCTCTTCATATCATTTATCTCCTTCTGGTGGCTTTGCGCCGCCTGTTTTGTCTGCTTTATCCTTCCTGTGTTTGCCAAAGGTTTTCTCAATCAACACATAAAAGAGCGGCGCAAACAAGGTTACCAGGAAGGTGGCGGTCACCACCCCACCCAGCGCACCGGTGCCGATGGCCTTTTGTGCGCCCGCGCCCGCGCCGGTTGCAAGGGCTAACGGCAGGACGCCGAATCCGAAGGCCAGCGAGGTCATGATGATGGGACGCAGCCTCAGTTTGGCTCCTTCCAGAGTCGCCTCAATCAGTCCCATTCCTCCTTCCAGACGGGCCTTGGCGAACTGGACGATAAGGATGGCATTTTTGGTGGTCAGGCCCAGGATGGTCAAAAGGCCGATCTGAAAATAGATGTCGTTGGGCATCCCCCGAAGGCTCGTGGCAATAGCGCCGCCGACTGCCCCCAGGGGGAGGGCCAGGAGGATCGCGATGGGAACGGTCCAACTCTCATACAGGGCCGCTACGCACAGGAAGATGATCAGGATAGAAAAGGCGTAAAGCGGGGTGGCTTGGGTGCTGGCTTGCCGCTCTTGGTAGGAAATTCCTGTCCAGTCAAAACCGATTTCCTTGGGCAGCTTCGAGGCAAAGTCTATCATGGCCTGCATGGCCTCACCGGAACTCCTGCCTGGCGCCGGCTCTCCCCATATTTCTAGGGAAGGAAATGCATTATAGCGCTCTAACCTGGGAGAACCGTAGGTCCAGTGCCCGGAGGCAAAAGTGGAATAAGGGACCATATTGCCCGCGTTGTTGCGCACGTAGAGTTTATCCAGATCACTGGGCAACATGCGGTATGGGGCGTCGGCCTGAATGTCCACGTGCTTGACCCGTCCACCTTTAATAAAGTCGTTGACATAGGCGCTGCCAAATAATGCCGAAATGGAGTTGTGGATGGCACTAATGGGAACCCCCAAGGCGCCGGCCTTGTTCCAATCTAAGTCGATCTTGTATTGTGGCGTATCTTCCAGTCCGTTAGGTCTTACCCGGGTGATTCTCGGATCCTTGGCCGCCATGGCCAGGAGTTGGTCGCGGGCCGCCATCAGACCCTTGTGTCCCAGGCTGCCACGGTCCTGCAACTCGAAGTCAAAACCCTTGGCATTGCCCAGTTCAGTGACTGGCGGCGGCGGGAAGGCGAATACCTTGGCATTGCGGATCTGCGAAAAGGCCCGCATGGCTCTGTCGGCCACAGCGGGGGCTCTCAGCTCCCGCCGGTTACGCAGTTTCCAGTCTCTGAGTTTGACATAGGCCATACCGATGTTCTGTCCCCGGCCGGCCTGATTCTGACCGCTATTGGCCATAACGGCTTCCACCGCCTCTTTTTCTCTCTGCAGAAAATAGTTTTGGACGACCTCCATTACTTCCCTGGTCTGTTCCAACGTGGAACCCGTCGGCAGCGTGGCCATGACTAACAGTGTCCCCTGGTCTTCATCCGGAAGATAACTCTTAGGTAAATGCAGAAGCAGCAATCCCATCACCGCCACAATCAGCAGGTATAAAACCAAATAGCGCACGTTTTTGTTTAACGAGTGACCGACCAAGCTGACGTACAGATCTCGGAATCGAAAAAAGGTGCGATCAAACCATCTGAAAAACGGGCGAAGGAAAGATATCCCGCCTTCTGCCGCTTCATGGCCCTTGGGCACCGGCTTGAGCAGCGAAGCGCAGAGGACCGGTGTCAGGATCAAGGCCACCAACAGCGAAAGGAGCATGGAGGAGATAATGGTCACGGAAAACTGGCGGTAGATGACGCCGGTGGACCCACCGAAAAAGGCCATGGGAGCAAAGACGGCTGAGAGCACCAACCCGATGCCGATCAGCGCTGGGGTAATTTGGTCCATGGACTTGGCGGTGGCTTCCCGGGGCGAAATCCCTTCTTCGCTCATAATTCGCTCGACATTTTCCACGACCACGATGGCGTCGTCCACCAAAAGGCCGATGGCCAGGACCATGGCAAACATGGTCAGCACATTGATGGAGAAACCGAACAATCCTAGCGTCGCGAAGGTGCCGAGAAGGACCACTGGCACGGCGATGGTCGGAATGAGGGTGGCCCGCATGTTGCCCATGAACAGGTACATGACCAGGAAGACCAGCAAGATGGCTTCGAAAAGGGTCTTGAACACCTCCTCAATGGCCACTTTGGTAAAGGGCGTAGTGTCGAAGGGATAAACGGCCTTCATGCCATGGGGAAAGTACCGGCTCAACTCCTTCATCTTGGCCCGGATTGCATTGGCCGTATCCAGGGCATTGGCACCGGGTTCCTGCCGGATGGCCAGCCCGGCCGCCGGCTTGCCGTTGAAATATGAAAAGGAATCGGCAAGGTCGGTCCCCAGTTCCGTCCGCCCTATTTGCTTGACCCGGACGATGGAGCCGTCCGGATTAATGCGGACGGGTATTTCGGAGAACTCCTCGGTGGTTCTGAGATAACTATGGACGATAATGCTGGCGTTGAGACGTTGGCCCGCCACCGCCGGCGCTCCGCCGAACTGGCCGCCGGAGATTTCCACGTTGTAGTTTTGAAGGGCATTGACCACATCCTCCACGGTCAGGCTGTAATCCCTCAGCTTGTTGGGGTTGAGCCAGATCCGCATGGCGTACTCACCACCGAATCCTTCCACCTCCCCAACACCGGGCACCCGCGACAACACTTGCTGTACGGTGGTCAGGGCATAGTCTTTCAAATCAATATCGGTCATGCTGCCGTCTTCGGAAACCAGACCCACGATCATCAGGTAGTTTGCGGTGGATTTGCGAACCAAGACGCCCCGCTGCTGAACCGTTAAGGGCAGTCGGGCCATGGCCAGTTGGAGCTTGTTCTGCACCTTGGCCCAGGCCAGGTCCGGATCGGTCCCCGGGGCGAAGGTCAGCGTGATGACAGAGATGCCGGACGAATCGCTGGCGCTGGACATATACAGCATTTTGTCCAGCCCGGTCATCTGCTGCTCGATGATCTGTGTTATGCTGTCTTCCACGGTCTCGGCCGAGGCCCCGGGATAAAGGCAGCTAATCCTGATGGAAGGCGGAGCAATAGGGGGATACTGGGTGATGGGCAAGGTGTAAATCGCCAGTCCGCCCACCACCATAATAATCATAGCGATGACCCAGGCAAAGACCGGACGGTCCAGAAAGAATCTTGATAACATCGTGCGCCTCCGTCAATTCGATTTTGCCGGCGGCGGGAATGCCCTCTTACCTTCCCCGCTGCTTGTTCGGCTGCCAATTTCAAAAGGAACAGTCTTCACGGAAACACCGGGTGTTACCTTCTGCATTCCTTCGACAATTACCCGCTCACCGGGCGCCAGACCCGATGAAACGAGCCACTGATCGCCGATGGCTCGATCGAGCGTGAGCATCCGCAATTGGACCTTGCTCTTGGCGTCCACGATCAAGGTGAGCGGGGTCCCCTTCGGATCGCGTGACACGGCCTGCTGGGGAATGAGGAGGGCCTTCTTATCGACCCCTTCCTGCACCAACGTCCGGACGAACATGCCCGGCAGGAGAACCCCATTCGGATTGGGAAAGATGGCCCGCAGAATGACCGATCCCGTCGTCGGATCGACCGTGACGTCTCGGAATTGAAGGGTTCCCGCCAATGGATAGGCTGTACCGTCTTCCAGAATGAGTTGAACCTTTTTCTGATTTGCTCCATTTTGATCCAGAAGGCCTTCCTCCAAGCTGCGCCGCAATCGCAGCACTTCGGTCGTAGATTGGGGCACATCTACGTACATGGGATCCAGTCGTTGAACGGTCGCCAGGGCTGCGGGCTGCTGTGCCGTCACCAGGGCGCCCACGGTTACGTTGGATCTTCCGATCCGGCCTGAGATGGGTGCAGTGACGGCGGTGTATTTTAGATTAATAAGGGCTGTCTCGACCATAGCCTTCCAATACTGAATATCCGCCTCCGTCTGTTTCAAGGCAGCAGCCGCATCGTCGTAGTCCTGCTGGCTGACCGCTTTTTCTACCAGCAATTCCCGCATGCGATCAGCCTTCAGCCGGATCGCTTGCAGATTGGCCTCGGACCTCATGAGGGCGGCCTTGGCATTGTGGAGCGCCTCCTGAAAAAGTTCAGGATCGATCTGAAAGAGCACCTGGCCGGTCTTGACCTCGGAGCCTTCCGTAAACAGGCGCTTCTGGATGATGCCACCTACCTGAGGACGCACGTCTGCTACTAAATTGGCGGAGGTCCGACCGGGCAATTCGGTCGTGATAGCCAGCTGCTTCGGCTGTATCGTCACAACGGCAACTTCGGGAGTAATGTTTTGAGTGCCTGTCTTCTGTCCGCAACCGCCCAGGATCAAGAGTCCGGTGAGAAAACCCCCGGCAGCGATTAGTTT
>JBEKPQ010000060.1:0-22962 GCA_049520575.1 Thermodesulfobacteriota bacterium
CCTTGAGATGAACCCCTTGACCGAGGATAGATTCTGTGACGAAGACCCCTGATTCCACGGTGACCTCTTCCCAAAGAACACTATTGTGAATCCGACATCCTTTTTTTAAAAGGCATCCTTTTCCGATACAAGCCCAACCTGAGAATTCAACTCCTTTTTCAACACTGGCTTGGGGGTGGACCAAAACCCCCGCCAATCCTCCTTTGTTGAAAAGGGGAGGAGGGGGAAAGGAATTTTTAAGAACCGAAGTTTCTGTTAGTAAATCTTCGTGCACCTTGAGATAGGTCTTTGGGGTTCCGATGTTCCACCAGTAATGGCCTTTACTGATATAAGCCCAAATGGGAGTGCCTTGGTCGATCAACTGTTGATAGACAGGAATGATATCAAAACTTCCTGAGGAAGGAAGGAACTTGAAAACGGCTTGATCCAGGATTTGAATATTGGCAAAGTCCAGACCATGAACATCGCCTTTCCTTAGTTTCAGGATACGTCCATTGGAATCCACTTTTATCTGATTAAATTCAGGATAATCATGTAAAACCAGGGTGACCGGATCGCTATGGCTCAGGTGAAAATCCACGGCCTTTTTTAAATCGATATCGGTTAGGATATCGCCGCTGATTACCATAAAAGGATCGGATCGGAAAAAATCCCTGGTATTCACCAACCCACCGCCGGTGTTTAAGATGATGGGTTCATAACGGGTTGCCAGTTCATGAAATCCGCTTTTTTTTAGAGAGTGAATGTAGGTGTCAATCTGGTCGGCCAAGTGATGGGTATTCAGGATCACCCTCTGGATAGAAAAATGACTTAGGTAATCCAAGGTGATCTCAAGAAGAGGTCTGTTAAGAATAGGGAAAAGGGTTTTAGGTCTTGTCCGGGTGAGTGGAAGAAGACGGGTCCCTTCGCCGGCTGCTAAGATCAGAGCGTCCATAATTATCAAATGATCCAGGGTCCAGGATTCAAGTTTAATCTTTTTCTTTTGTCTATCATCATGTGTCCTGGCGGGCATTTGAGTTGACGAACAGTGTCAAGATAACCATTCCCGCAACTTTCACCTATTACTCTTGATTTGGAACCTGATTGGAAGTGAATGATTACTGGCTGAAAATTAATAACCCAAAAGTCAGCAGCGAGCGTGGGTTTTAGTCTATCTGCTGCACTGACTTGTTGGCTTATATTACAATTCATCGCCAAAAATCGGTTTACGTTTTGGGACATTATCTAATATTTTTCTGAAGTCAGATTTTTTCGCTCTTTTGGCTCTATTTTTCAAAATATCTTCTGTCATGATCGCAGAAATTTTTTCAGATACCGCAGAGGAAACAAATTGATTTATCGACACACCTTCTTTTTTAGCTATCTCTCTAATGTGTTGATGAATTGAGTTTGGCAATCTCAAACTGAGTGCACTCATTTTATCTCCTTTAATAGTTGTTTTGGCGTTATTGATCTTATTCCAAATTTTTCAATTTCTTTGAAATCTTTAATATTGTGAGTAACAATAATTTCTGTTTGTGAGGCAACAGCTAACTCCAGTATGTGATCATCGTTCGGATCTTTTAAGAAAGGCCTCCATAAATAATAGATTTTTTGATGGTCACTAAGCCTACATAAATTATCTAAAATAGCTTCTATTTCTTTTTCTGATAACCCTAATTCTAATTTCTTTTTATTTAAAATATCTTCATATTCAAGTAATAAAGTGGTTGTTAAAACTATCCGAATTTCCCCTCGTTCAATAGCCCTCAAAATCTGATAAGAAGCTCCTTCAGAGGAATAAAGCCCAGCATATAGTACATTTGTATCAAGAATAATTCGTCTTTTTTTCATTCTGATATGATACTATATACGGTATTATAATGTCAAGCGATTTTTAGGCCAAGATGGCTCACCGGAGCTGGGAGTTTAGGCGCTCCAGATCTGCTATTGTGGCATACCCTTTTTTTTGAGCGTATCCTCAAACGCAACTGGCACATCCTTGGAATCTTCCGAGCCCAACCAAAAGAAGACTCCCGTCTATCTAGGGTATTGAAGAAGTCCGCAGCATTGAGAACTTGAGGAGAAATTCCTGTTTGTGGCATTGATGGATGATATGCCAGATGTAGCCCGAAATATAATGTCGCTTGGCTCTTGCCATAAGTTTTTGTCAATAACGATCTTTTTGCCCTCGAAAAACGCAAAATAGCCCCATTTTAGGGCGCAGGATTGATAGTCTCCTCTTTCAGATAAATAATTCACGTGGCCCATTATAAATTAATTTCAAGAGGAGTTCTGTTAAAAATGGGGAAAAGAGGTTTGGGCTTGGTATAAGTCAGAGGCCGGAGCCGGGTCCCTTCACCGGCTGCTAAGATCAGAGCATCCATAATTATCAAATGATCCAGGGTCCAGGATGCATGCTTCCTCTTTTTCTTTTGTCTATCATCATGTGCCCTGGCTGGCATTTGAGTTGACGAACCGTATCAAGATAACCTTCCCGCAACTGTCACTACTACTCTTCTAAAAAGGTCATTCCAAAAATTAACGATTACCAATGGAAATGTGCGATAGAAGCTCCCCGATCATAAACTGGTTTCTGGGAATCCGGTGGGTCAAGATGTTATAGGTCAAACTTTTGTCAGTCTCTCAGTTACCTTCTGGACAATGTCACCAAAACCTGTTTCAAGTTCGTGGGTTACTTGTGGCAGGTGCCCGGTAAGCCCCAATAAAAGATAGCACGAACAAAACGTTGTCTCCGACAATAGCTCGGAATAAGCATGTTAATTTCCCAGCAGCAAAGGCAGCCAGGGCATAGCCTTTGGGTGGCCGAACTTCTGTATACGGTTGTACAAACCATCCGCCACATAAACATAGCCTGATGAGTCAATGGCGACACCCTCAGGATCTCCAAATTGGCCATTCCCACTGCCATTGGAACCCCATGAAAGGATAAAAGTCCCCGTGGAAGTAAACTTCTGTATACGACAGCTACCACCATAGTCAGCACCGTCCCCCACATAAACATTGCCTGATGAGTCAACGGCGATCCCCTCAATATCTTTAAATTGCCCATTCCCGCTGCCATAAGAACCCCATTTAGTGACAAAAGCCCCTGTTGTGGAATTAAATTTCTGTATGCGGTTGTTAACACAATCCGCCACATAAACATGGCCTGATGAGTCAACGGCGATCCCCTCAGGATCTCCAAGTTGCCCATCCCCGCTGCCCGGGGAACCCCATTTGGTAACAAAAGCCCCTGTTGTGGAATTAAATTTCTGTATGCGGTTATTATAACTATCCGCCACATAAACATAGCCTGATGAGTCAACGGCGATCCCCACAGGAGCTATAAATTGCCCATCCCCGCTGCCCCGGGAACCCCATGAAAGGACAAAAGCCCCTGTTATGGAATTAAATTTCTGTATGCGGTTGTTTCCAAAATCCGTGACATAAACATAGCCTGATGAGTCAACGGCGATCCCAATAGGATATTCAAATTGCCCATCCCCGCTGCCCTCGGAACCCATTGAAAGAACAAAAATCCCTTTGGAAGTAAACTTCTGTATGCGGTTGTTTCCCCAATCCACCACATAAACATAGCCTGATGAGTCAACGGCGACACCCTCAGGATCTTCAAATTTGCCATTCACGCTGCCCGAGGAACCCCATTTAAGGACAAATTGATAAGTTTCCGACCATCCGGTGCCGACGAGAAAGCAAGTTAAGGAAATCAAAACCAATAGGACTTGATAAAATATCTTTCCCTGAGCCATAAATATTTTATGTTGCATTATTCCCTTCCCAATAAGTATTTTACCCGGCAGAATGATAAAATTAAAACCCAAACAACCTCACTTCGGAATAGAGTTTAGGAGATTACTCCTAAAAAAATAAAACCGTGCAGGGTTAAGAATGGACTAAATACAACCCCATTTATTGTCTTGACAATGCGGAGTACCTCAAGCTTCAGTTAGTTATATAGAATTACTTACCCGGTATTCGGTAAAAAGTCAATAAATTACAGGTCCCGTTTAATTAATTACGGTTTGAACTCTTGTCTTTTTTTCAAAAATCGGATTTTGCGGAAGAAGTCACCATCAATCTTGACAATGTCTGTATAGTTAAATTCTATCTTTCACACATCATGCCTCTTGGATCAGGCATCATCTAAATGCCCAGATAGGCTTCTTTGATATGAGGATTATCCTGGAGTTCCTGACCGGTAAGATTCAATAAAAGATAGCACGAACAAAACGATGTCTCCGACAATGGTTCGGAATACGCACTTTAATTTCCCAGAAGCAACAAGAGCCAGGGCATAGCAATGCTTTTGGTTTTAAAAGTTGTATCCACGCCATAGTTGGTCCCTGCACTGTTAACGGCCACCAATCGGTAATGGTAGGTGGTATTCGGGGCCAGCCCGGTTAAGTTGGCTGAAACAGCTAGATCGCTTGTACCGCTGCCGGCGGATTGGGTGGGAGTAGTATTTCCAAAAGAAGTCGTTGGCCCCCACTGAAAATAATAGGTTGTTGACAACCCGTAGGGATTGACTGTCCCGCTCAAGGTAGCCGAATGCCAAGTCACATTGGTGGCTGAGCCTGTGGTCGCGCTGGGCTTTACGAGCGCTTGCCCAGAATTGGGGTCAACCATTAAGTTGGATTCATCCACCGCCTCAAAATTGGAACCCAGGACTGTATTTAATTCATCCACCAGATAATCATCCTGCCAGCCGGGATCGGGTGCGCCGGAAATATACCAATCTGTACCGTTATCGGCTACGATCATTCCATAGGTTTTGAGTGCTTGCAGGATAATTTGGGTTTGGGGTGAATAGCTGCTGATATTAAAGCTGGCTTTGAGCCGGAAACGCTGACCCATCGGAGGCATGTTGGGATCGCAACTGTTGTTACAAGCCCAGTGGCTGGCGGGCCAGATATAATGCTGGTCTTGGGAGGTATGGACGGTGAAACGCAGGGCATGCCTGATGGCCCCACTGGCCACTTCTTCGTAACGCGCCAGCCCTGGCAGGATGGGTAGCCCAGCTGCGTCGGCAGATGTCCACCCATTGTGGCGCAAGGCATTGGAGTTCAGATCAAAGATGGCTCCCGAGCCAGCATACCAATTCCCTCCAACCTTGCGAGAATCCCACATCTCGTAAAGCTTGCAATGATCTTGATCTACGATCAAGACATGGTGATCGGAGCCCTATTCGATCTTGGGATTGGCGGGGATGGGGTAGGGGCCGGAATCGCTTTCGCCAGCGTAATCGAATTGCACAGTTACCCCTGGCTGGCTGCCCGGCACAAGATTGTAGGGGATTCCGATGGGACCGCCATCCCATGTTCCGGAGCCAAAATCGGGGTGTAGACCAGTGGTCGCGCCCATCGCCTGGATGTAGGTATCCGACTTGGGGTCCACCGGCAGGTTGTCTACTCGGACATTCCAGATATTGTTGGCAGGCAACAAAGGGCAAGGACCAACCAGGCCGGGAGGTTGCATCTGTTTCGACGTAACAGCCTGGGCAGGTGCTGATATCACCGCTAGCGAGATCAACAAGAAGATGACGCCAATTTTCTTCATAAAAATTTTTTTAACAGCTATCGGGCCAGGGGAATTCTGCCGCGGCTCACATCCATATTTCGTCGGTGACCGGATCATATTCGCTAAAACCTGAAAGATCCCAGGAGCAAATCTTAAAGGTGCCCAATAAAGAAACCGTCAGTCAAAAAGCCCTGTCATCCTCTCCACAAACAAAACTCCCACCTATCGGTTGAAAAATGGGGTTTCCAAAATTTCTCCATATTCTTGCCTCCCTTTAGGGGAAAGTGGCGATGCAGGAAGACAGGTTACCTTACTAAACTAGCCTTTAAATATAGCCCATTATACACGTTTTGGGAACATTAAACAGAGGGATTTTTTTTGGAATGGGACCAATGAACAGGAAGAGTTCATCAACGATTACCGTTTAAAATATAGTATGAAGAGCCAAAATTTAGAATCAACAGGGAAGTAAGTTTCCATCAATCTTAACAATGCCTGTATAGTCTATGCCTAACTTTAATTTACCGGAAGTGATTGGCCTCAACCCAATATTTGTCTTTTTTAATAAAAACCGTTACATCTCCATGCAGCCCCGTTACATAGGTATCAACCTTTTTTTGCTCTAAATACTCCCTGATCCTTTTACATCGATCACTCAACCATATGTTTTTGGGGGTTGGCACTAAGGCGGTCTTGGGTTGGACTCTATTAAAAAAATCGTTGGGGGCAGCTTGTTCAGCCCCGTGATGAGGGATTTTTAGGATATCCGCCTCTATTTTTTGGCCCTCCACAGACAGATATTCCCCGATAGGGTAATTCAAATCCCCTGTGAATAACGCCTTAATTTTCCCGTGAGTTAGGAGCATGATTAGACTGGTATCATTGATATCGGTCTTTCCAACTGGAGTGTGCACCCCATCAAAAGCATAAAGTGCTTCAAAAAAAGTCCCGTCTTTGTTATAAAAAATTTCTCCTGCCCGAACAGGCTTGATGGACACTTTTCGCTGTTTTAAAAGATCAAGTGTCTTGAGAATATGGGGAAAGTCACACCCCCAGGGACGCTCATTATCACAGATCTCCTGGTCAGGAAGGTTTGCATAAACTTCCCGGATAGATATTTTTGCCTTTAAAAGTGTAAAAAGTTCCCCGTAATGGTCCTTATGAAAATGGGTGATAAATACCTTGTCAATTTTCTTGATTTTTCTTTTTTCTAAATATTGAACCAACCCTCCCCCTTCATATCCTACATCGATTAAATAGATCTTTCCATCCGGAAAGCGAAGTAAATGAGCATCTCCTACTAGATCTACTTTATTGACATCGACCATAGTCCATTCCATGGGTTGGGCGTTTGAATCCATAAAGCCAAGAAGAAATACCGACAGGGAAAAAACAAAAAAGACTACTATCCAATAAATTTTTTTATTCAAATCCATGGTGACTTCCATCAAATAATTTATATTTCAGTAAGGGATACACAGCTTCAACGCCATCTTTCCAATCAACTTTTTTACCATCCTCCACGGTTCGAGAATCATAGGATATAGGCACTTCATATTTGATAAGAATTTCTTTTCTGAGGGAAGAGTATAATGAAAGAGAAAGACAAGATCAAGGTGAAAACAAGTTGGAGGCAAGTAAAAGAAATACGAAAAGCGGCTAAGATCAAAGCATTCATAATTATCACATGATCCAGGGTGCAGGATGCAAGTTTAATATTTTTCTTTTGTCTATCATCATGTGTCCTGGCATTTGAGTTGACGAACCGTGTCAAGATAACCCTTCCCGCAACTTTCACCTACAAAGTGCGAGGGAAGAAAATCCGCAGAGTTATTGATTTCCCATTGAAATAGCGAGAAGGTAAATCAATTGTTTTTGTCAAGCAAAAACCCGGTAAGGCTTCCCCAAATTTGTTGACTACCTGTGCTTTCGGACGTATTTAACATGTTGTGAAGCAATTTATACTTCAGAATCTTATTTTTAGCATCCAAGCCGCTATCAGATTACTCTAATCTTAATAAAGGGCACTAATAGTTTGAATTATGAAATATGTGTAAACTAATCCATAAAATAAGAATGGCATAAATACAAACACACTTCGGACCGATTGACATAAGAAAGGAGCGATAACCCCAAAAATAAATGATAGAGCTACCATCAAAAAACCAGATAATAGAATAGCTTTAGATGGATACCTAGTCCGAAAAACATCTGCCTGCTGGATATAATATTTAGTAGATTTCATAATTGTCATAGCAGAATGTAGCCTATTAAAAAAAGCATGATAGGTATTAATTGGTTCGAAGAATTCAGATGAAAAGTACGAAGAACCGTCTTCGTTTTTTAATCTAAACAAAACCGATTCCTGTAGCTTTTCATTAATTTTTTTTACTCTATCACTTTTACTGAACTCCTCCAAAAGGATAGGGAGACACCTAATGTTGAGCCGCCAGGTACCCATCAGGCTACCAACTTTCTCCATTGTGTTGACCCAGTTACGTACTGCCTCCAGGTCTCCAAATAAAATGGGTTCTGGCTCACCCCTTACAGCAAAACGCCCTTCTTTTGTTTTAAATATCTTTACTGGGAAAGGATATTGTTGAGTTATCACTGCCATTATTCCCAGGGCTTTTTCAGCTCTCCCGTCTGGATTTTTTGGTATTAAGTCATGATCTATCCCTAACATGATATCACCCAACTCTTTAACTAGTTTCTCTCTATCAAAAGTCTCCTCCTGGGTGACTCTTCCAAAACGCGATTGAACAGGTCGAACGTCATTAATCTTTTCCGCTTCCAGCAAGGCTCTCTTATCCAATTCTTGAACCTTAGTAAAAACGTAGAGGAAATAAGCTGATAATACAGTTACTAAAATAGCAAGTAGTGTGGCATGAATTGCGGCAAGAGAGGTCGCTTCAGACTTTTTAACTACTCTCCATAAAACCTGTGACCATATAAAGGAGAATAAACGGCTAATATTCCCACATTGAAAGAAGTGATAGACATTCATTAAACGCCTCACGTTTGAATTGTAGTATATAGGTCTTTTATTTTGGTATTCTGGTAGTTTACTTATCTCTTTCCCTTTAAAAGGTTGCTTATCGTCGAATAATGCATGCCCAAATAGCTGGCAATTTCAACCTGCAAATAGCCATGCTTTACAAGAGCCTCGACAATCTTCTTGTCCCGTTTCAATTTGTCCATTTTTATACCTTCTTGGAAGATTTGGTTAAGGGATGGTCTGTTCACATAGCGTTGGCTCTTCGGAATCTCAGATACGTCTTTATGCTTTTTTAGGTGATCTATGAGACTGTACACAAATTCATCATCTCCCAGTAGAGTCTGCCCCTTTACTTCTGTCCAGATTGATGTTTTTCCCATTCCCCCTTGAACAAACTGCCGGTATGCCTTCTCCGCTCTGGCTCTCTTGCCACTCAATTGGCCTAGTATCCAATCGGTCGTCAGGCTGGGATGAGATTTTCCCCTCCCTGCGGTCCCACGATAGCTAGACCAATGCCAGTCTTCCGGCCGCTCAACCATCCCGGCACGGACAGGGTTTAAGACAACATATCGACAGACTTCAAGTAAATGATTCTCCTTCTGGATAAGGATGGCCTTGTATCTCCCCTGGAAAAGATGACCTACCCTTCGGTATCGCTTGTTGAAAAGTTGGGTGTAGACGCCGTTTAATTGGCGCATACCTATAGAGAGATTCCCGTCTGGGGTCTCGATGAGGAGGTGATAGTGGTTGCCCATAAGGCAGTAGGCATGGCAGAACCAGTTATATCGTTGATTGACATGCTGCAGAGTATCTAGGAAAATCTTGCAATCTTGGTCGTCTTTAAGAACAGCTTTCTTTTCATTTCCCCGGCTGGTGATATGATAGACCGCTCCGGGATACTCTATACGCAGAGGACGAGTCATGCAAAAACCATATCATAGTTTTGTAAATATATCAAGATAAAAGACCTGACCCCTTTTCCACTGTCATCTTTAAAGCCATAAGGCAACATATGGCACCGCCTGATAAACCCAAGCGAAAAATCGGGTTTGATCTGAAGGAGAAACAGGCCCGATATGGCAAAAAGAGTCATTCGGGAAAATAGGAGGAACTTGACTTTAATTTTTAATAGGTTTAAATAAGTTATATTAATTTGGCTTCATAAAGATAAAGCGAATTGCCATCAACAGACCTAACCGTTGATCGCCGAACGCCGAACACCGGCTTCCACTGGAAGCCTTCTTAAAGCTCGGCAAAGCCGAGCGGCCTGAACGACGAACGCTTTTAGTACCGAAAGGCTGGTCCATGAAGCAATTCCACAAGGCCCCATGTTTTGAAAAAGAAGATGGGGTTTTTGTTTTGATGTAGATGATATAACGGATTGGAATAATTGGGTTTAACCACGGATTAAAACGAGGGTTAAACCGAGGATTAAATCAAAATCAATCTGACAATCGGGAAAAAATAAGTTGTTTTAGAATTAACGTTCCCTCCAACACACACAGCGCATAGGTTAGCCGGTTCATCAATACTATGGAACTTTATTAGAATCAGGTAATCAGACTCCAGGGAAGCTTTTCGCTGCGGTGTTCCGTTCACTCTAAACGAACAGGCGAGTCCAAGAAAAAAATCTAACACATGAAAGCAATACCTTATCATAAGGGAAAAGGGAGTTTACGTTATGAAAACGGTTTTTTTATCTGGTCATGGCGGGGCCATCTCAGAAACGGTTGATGTCGATTCCCTGGCCAGATTTTTTCAAACCTGTCCAAGGTCTCTGACAGCTTATGATTCAAATAGCTTTGAGCCATTCCAGTGGTTATTGGCTTCCAAGAGCTATTAGGACGGAATCCGGGTTAAACAAAATTGTAATGGAGGACAAAAAATGAACGTAAAAAGGATTTTATCATTACTTATTGTACTTTATGTAAGTTTTACTCTTGTCGGCAGCGGAGAGGCTGATTCAGTTTCTACCCCACCAGCCACTGATTATTCAAAATCGGAGCATTGGTTGTCTTTACCTGCTGCGTTTAAAAAAGTAGATGTTTTTTACCTTTATCCGACTGCCTGGTCAAATCGTGATCCGAATCCAAAGATTTGTGATATCGACGAAGCGTCCATGTTAATACAGGCACCCGCAGCATTTGCACGACAAGCTACCGTCTTTGAAACTGTAGGTAACATTTATGCACCATATTACAGACAGAATAACCTGTCTTCCATCGATCGATTAAACGTTATCGCAGGCATACCGACCTTAGATGCAATTGCGGCCTTCGACTACTATATCAAGCACTTCAACAATGGGCGTCCCTTTATCTTGGCCGGACATTCGCAAGGATCAAATGTACTGAGCAACCTATTGGCCAGATACATGAAAGACCATCCGGACGTATATAAAAGAATGGTGGCTGCATACGTTATCGGCTATCCAGTCACGGCTGCGTATCTTGCTGATAATCCTCATTTGAAATTTGCCGAAGGTCCTGATGACACGGGTGTAATCATTTCGTACAACACGCAAGCGCCTGATGTCCTTCCAGGAACCAATCCGGTTTTATCGGGTATGGTGGGCCTGGTCATCAATCCCATTACCTGGACAAGAGATGAAACATTAGCAACCACGGCCGAAGGGATAGGGTCATTCATGCCAAATGCGGCCTTCGTTTTTTCGCAAGTGCCGCAGTACGCTGATGCCCGTGTCGATAAGACTAACGGCGTGTTGATTTGCAGTAGTGCTGATGAAAAAGCATTATACCCAATTACTCAATCATTAGGTAGAGGCGTTTACCATAGCTTTGATTATCCTTTTTATTACTTCAATATTCGAGAAAATGCCGCCAACAGAACCAACAAATTCTTTGGCAAACAATAGAAGTTTTCGAAATTGTTTGTACTGCATCAACAAAATAAAAGGACGGCATGTTTTACAAGGGAACTGTACAATACGCCACATGGTCAGATGAGATGGGTCGAAGTGTATTTCCATAAATTGTAAGGGAATCAGGGCATACTGTTTTCCTTTTGACGAAGTTTCAGGGAGAGGATACTATAGAAGCCGTAATAGCACACCATTTGCTCCCCCTGACCGGGGAGATGGGTGGGCATAGCCGCCAGCCACTCCAGAGCGGGGAATATCTTTTGATTACCTTGGTGATGTCAGTTTCGTTTGCTTGTCCGTCCCCTTCAGAGATCAATTGTAACGCTCAAGTAGCTCCTTGCGGTTCTGACGCAGATCCTTTCCGCTCCGTTCGATGGGATACGGCTTATCACCCATCAACCCTTTCCAGAGAATATGATTGTAGGTTGCGAAATCAAATGTGTCCTCAGTCGTGAAGTCCATTCCCTTTGTGACCTGTGCCCAGTACTCTGCATCATGTGTCGGTTTTGGCGCATTCAGGCGGGCCGACTTGTTTTTGTCAAGGAACGGTGGCAGTGTCGTACCGTTGAGAATCGGTGCGGGAATGGCTGTAAAGCTCCATGAACTTGGTGTCGTGTTGAAAATATCGGCCATGGGCCTGGCAAGCGCATCGTTCAAGTTCATCGGCGGAAGGCCCAGCACCTCTTCAATCGTGCGCAGGAAATTGACCGTGTTGTAATGCGTGGAAATCACCTTGCCCTGCTTCACGAAGGCACCAGCCACGAACGTAACGGTGCGGTGCGAATCAACATGATCGCCGCCATCCTGAGAGTCATCTTCAATGATGAAAATCAAGGTGTTGTCCTTGTATCTTGGGCTTTTTGAGATCTTCTCGACGAGTAAGCCAGTCGCATAGTCGTTATCTGCCTGTTGTATCTCCGGAGTATTCACGCCGTCAATCGCGGTATCGTAGTTTCCTGTGTGATCGTGCATGAAGCGAACAAGGCTGAACACAGGAAGTTCCGCTCCGGCTTTCTCGTAGTTATCGAACTCTCGCTCCCATTCCTTGAAACGGTAATAATCCGGAAACGAATTGTCGAAACCGCGGAAGAACTGATCGGTAAACGGGGCGAGGGCAACGTTCGTGGCGTAAGCCACAACCCTGCCAGATGAGAACGGGTCACGGTCCAGAGGGATGCTATAGATGTTGCCTTGGGCATAGAGGGTCGAATCCATGAAGAAACCGTAATTGCGAACGGTGAGACCTTTCCGTATTGCGGCGTCCCACACGTAACCCTTACCCACTTCCTTCTCACCACTGTTCGGTCCATCAGCCGCAGCTATGTCTGCATGGCCCGGGAGCAGATCCGGATCGTCCGGGGTAAGGGGGTTGGCGTTCTGGCGCGTGACGCCCGGATAGCCGTCGTTGGGAAGGGCAACGTTCACACTGCGATTCAATCCCTCGGAATCCAGGCTGAGGCCTCGCCCCGCGTACAACACCGGGTGGTGGTGTTCTATTACGTCGGGGGCGCGAGCCATAACAGTCCATGGCCAGCCCTCCATGCTGCCTTCGGAAGAGGCATAGAAGTTGTCGAGCGTGACGAACTGTCGTGCCAGCTGATGCTGACTCGGCGTGTACGCTTTTCCGAACTCAGCCAACTCAGGATCGCCGTTGCCGACTTCCAGGTCGCCCAGAATCTGGTCGTAGGTCCGATTTTCCTTGATGACGAAGATAACGTGCTTAACCTGAGCGCGCACAGCCGCCATGATCGACATGTCGTTGGAGCTATCGGTATAGGAAAACCGGTTGTTCAAGGCTACCTGCGACGTCAGTGTCGTGAGTTGCGCCGTGTTGGGGCGCGGGAAACTCTGGAGGCCGGCCTTGGTCAACTGGGGATTGTACTGATTGGAATAGATGCCGGTCGAGTGCGTCGGCGGCCCGTACGTGTATCGAAAGTTGGGATTCGGGCCGGTTGGCGATTTCCCATTGATGACGTACACCCAGTTACCATCGCCGCTGAAGCTGACGGAGTTTGGGTACCAACCGGTCGGAATGAGAGCAACAACCTGACCACCTGTTTTTGCATCGTTCAGATTGACCACTGCGACGCAATTCAGATTGCCATTCGTCACGTAGAGCTGCTTCTCATCCGGCGAGAGCGTAACGCTATTGGAGTTTGCTCCTGTGAGTTCCACATTGTTCGAATTTTCGTCCGTATAGTTTGCCACGTCAGGCATTACTGCCTCGGGAGCGATTACCGGAATGGTTCCGACTACCTTGTTAACCGAGGTGTCGATGATGTCTATCGTATCCGTCAGGTCTTCAGCGACATACAGGAGCGTCTGGTCCCTGTTCAGAGTTATCTTGTTCGGTTGACCTTTTGCTTTGATCCGCGGGGTCATTACCGACGGTGTCCCGTTCAGATTCACCGCGACGATTTCGCGGTCGCGTATGCTTGATACATACGCGGTTGCTGTCCCATCCTTTTCGTTACCCTTCACAACCACCCAGAACGGATACTCGCCGCCAGGCTCGCCGGACGCCCCACCGCTCTTGCCCGGGCGCAGGTCGAGATTCTGGGTGACCAATTTCCAGTTGTTCAAGCCTCCTTTGAACACGGATATCGAGTCGTTGTAGTAGTTCGCCACCACCAGCGTCTTGCCGTCGTTAGAAATGGTCACGCCTGCGGCGCAGGGTTTCACGCCGACCTGAAGGTTTACGCCTTGTGACGAGTCACCACTTCCAGGAATACCAACCCCCTCCTTGTGTCCCAAAGCCAGTGGCTTTCCGGCCTCCCCCCATATCCCATCGGCGATTTTGGTAAAGACGTGGACGTTGTCGTTGACACCTCCGGCCACGTAAAACGCCTTGCCGGATGGATCGAAGACAATCCCGTGATAGGTATTGGGGATCTTCACCACCTGCTTCTTGACCGGCGTGTTTGCCGAAATATCGTAGACGAACACGTATTCATACGAGTAAGGTGTGTACCATGGATAGGGGGTACTGGGAGTGGAGGTGTAGATGCGGTTGTACCCGCTGGTCAGAACTAGCAGGGTCTTTTTATCAGGACTTACCACGGTGGTGACCGCTTGTCCGGCCAGCCAGTCAGGCATACCGGGCAGATCAGGGTTCAATGTTTGGAAAACGGAACCCTGAGGGGCCAGAGGTGTAATTGTTTGGTTCATGTTGGGGAGGGACTGGGAGAAATGAGTACTACTACCGACACCGGCACACCCGCAGAGAAGACATAACAGTACGGTCAGAGATAAAAGGCTAAGCCACTTGATTGATTGCATAGGAACCTCCTTTTTAACATTGCCTGACAACATGTTCAACTGGATAATTTCCTTTTTGATGGTATAAGTATAAGGCGAGAGAATCTTGTATGTCAAAGGGTATTTGGCGGTAACAAAATGAGATGCGCCGTCGATATTTATCATTAATCGTGAATTGTGTTTATTACCGAATTAAAGTCTAGCATCTTCGTCGAAGTTGTCGATTTATTTATTTCAGGAAGAAGTCACCATCAAACTTGACAATGCCTGTATAGTTAAATTCTACCTTTCACACATCATGCATCTTGGATCGTGCATCATCTAAATGCCCAAATAGGCTTCTTTGACATGAGGATTATCCAGGAGTTCCTGCCCAGTCCCCTGCAGGACAATCCGGCCGTTTTCAAGGACGTAGGCCCGGTGGCAGATGGACAAGGTTTGTTTGACGTTCTGTTCAACCAACAGTATGGTCACACCTTCTTGATTAATACGTTGAGCGATCTGGAATATCCCTTGAACCAGGATGGGGGATAAACCGAGAGAAGGTTCATCAAAGAGCATGAGTTCCGGTAAGGCCATCAATCCTCGTCCGACGGCACACATCTGTTGCTCTCCACCGCTTAAGGTGCGGGCGTATTGTTTCCGACGCTCTTCCAACCGCGGGAAAAGGCCATAAATTTCCTTTAAGGTCTGCCGGCGTTTGGATTTGGCCTTGGGGTTCAATGATCCGATGATCAGATTTTCCTCCACGGTCATTTCGGGAAATAAACGACGACCTTCCGGGACATGGGCAATACCGGACTCGACAATTTTATGATCATGGATACGATCTAATCGTGTTCCTTTAAATTCTATGGATCCTTTGGAAGGTCGGAGAAGTCCGGATATGGTTCGAAGGATGGTCGATTTTCCCGCCCCGTTGGCCCCAATCAAAACCAAAATTTCCTTTTCTTTGACTTCAAAAGAAACATCCCAGAGGACCTGGACATCGCCGTAAGACACATCAATATTATTTACCTTGAGCATCTTTTTCCTCCCCAAGATAGGCCTCAATCACCTGTGGATTGGCGGCAATCTCTTCCGGGGTCCCCGTGGCAATAAGCTGGCCGTGATTAATGGCCAGGATGCGATGAGAAATAGTCATAATGACTTTCATGATATGTTCGATGATGATGATGGTCACTCCCCGACGATTGATCTCCTGGATCAATTCGATGGCCTGCCCCATTTCTTTGGGAGTAAGTCCGGCTGCGGTTTCATCCAACAACAACAGCTTGGGCTGGGTGGCCAGGGCACGGGTGATCTCCAAGCGTTTGCGTAGGCCGATCGGCAGACTTTTGGCTTTGTGATCTTTGTAGGAGACCAGACCGCAAAATTCGATGGTCTCCATGGCCAATTTCTGGGCCTCTTTGATGGTGTTTACCCGGCAGAAGGCCGAGGCGGTGACATTATCCAGAACCGTCATTCGGGCCAGGGGTTTGACCACTTGAAAGGTACGGGCTATTCCCAGTTTGCAGATCTTGTGGGTTTTCATCCCCTTGATGCTTCGATCGTACAGATGGATGTCTCCCGAAGTCAAAGGGTAATAGTTGTTAATGAGATTAAAGATAGTGGTTTTTCCTGAACCGTTGGGTCCGATCAGTCCAAAGATTTCTCCTTCCTCAACCTGGAAACTAACCCCATTGACGGCGGCCAGGCCTCCGAAATATTTGACCAGATCCTGGGCTTTGAAGACAGTCATGCGGCCTCCTGTGATGACTTCTTAAGAAAGATCCTTTTAATCCTGGGCCAGTCGCCCACTATTCCATTGGACATAAATAGAATGGTTAAAACCACTAAGATCCCAAAAGCCATGGCATGACCTTGACTGACCCACTTAGGGGCCAGACCAAAGAAGGCTGTCCGGAAGAGTTCTTGAATACCGACCATCACTAAAGCCCCGACGGCCGGTCCCCAGAGCGTACCCACTCCTCCGATAATGCCGACCAGAATGGCTTGGATGGAAATATCGTGGAGGGCAAAAACCACTGAGGGATCGATGAAGCCCATGTAATTCATGTAAAAGGCCCCAACTGTTCCGGTGAAGAAAGCGCTGATGAACAACGAAACATTTTTATAAAGTGTGGCATTGATTCCCAGAGATTCGGCGGCGTCCTGATCTTCCCGGATGGATAGAAAATAATAGCCCAGTTTGGAATTCATAGTTAGATAGATCACCCCAAGACATAGCGAGGCCAAACCCAACACCAGATAATAGTAGAAAAGTTTACTGGAAAAGGTCTGCATAATAAGAATCCCGACCATCCCTTCAGTAAAGTCCACCCAGTTATTGGCAATAAGCCGGAGAATTTCTCCGGTGGCCAAGGTGGCCAGGGCAAAATAAGGCCCTCTTAAGCGAAAACATAAATAGCCGATGATTAATCCCAGGATTACGGCCGACCAACCTCCCAGGGCCATACCCCACCAGGCAGAAATTTCCAGCTTGGTGTGCAGAATACCGGCCGTATAGGCTCCTACTCCAAAAAAGGCCGCTTGTCCGAAAGAGACCTGCCCGGTAAAACCGGCCAACAAATTCCAACAAGAGCCAATAATGACCCACATCAGGACCAGGATCAAAAGATGGATGTAGTAATCCTGTTTGATGATTAAGGGCAGGATAATGGCCACCAACAGGACCAAAAGGGGTTTGAGGAATTTCATTTCTTCTCCCTTTCTAAAGCTGCATGTCCATTCGGCACGTGTACCATCAAATTGCGAAAACAGATTAAAGGATGCAAGGATTCAAGAGAAAGGCATGGAAGTTAAAACCCTGAAACCCTCGAATCCTCGGACCCTATTTTTAATTATATTTTAGTGAACCGTTTCAGTCCTCCGGGAACAAATATCAATACAAGGAGAAAGATGACCATGCCCACGGCATCCTTGAGGCCCATAGAAATATAGGTGGCCCCCAGGGACTCGAAAATGCCCAGAGTAAGTCCGCCCAGAATAGCGCCGACCGTACTGCCCAGCCCTCCGAGGATAGTTATGACAAAGGCCTTTAACGTAAATTGACCGCCGAGGTCCGGAAAAAGATAATAGATCGGCAAGAGCAATGTCCCGGCGGCAGCGGTCAGGGCCGCCCCAAGGCCGTAGGTGGCATAAGTAATTTTTCGCTGAGGTATGCCCATCAAGACCGCCGCATCTTTATCCTGGGCGGTTGCCCGTATAGCCCGCCCAATATCGGTCTTCATCAAAAAAAGAAAAAGGAGCACCGTGATGACAATGGCAAGAAAAAAGGCCATGACCAAGGGGAAGTTGAAGGAGACCTCTCCCAAAGAAAAGGCCTTGTTGGAATAACTGGTACGGACCGATTGGTAGTTGGAGGTAAAGATAAAGCGCATGATCTCAGTCAGACAAATGCCTATTCCAACGGTCATCAGGACCTGATTTTCAGGGAGAATGGACTCTCTGCCCATCAAAGGGACCAAAAGATATTTGCCGATATAATACCCGATGATGAAAAGGGCCGGCATGGTGATCACCAAAGAGAGGTATGGATCCATGCCGAAATAATTAAAACAGACCAGGGTAATATACATGGAGACCATCATAATCTGCCCATGAGCCAAATTGATGATACCCATGACCCCCATAATCAGAGTCATGCCGATACCGATCAAAGCATACAGACCCCCGATCAAAGCACCGGCCACCAGAGTTTGGATAAAGACGAGCATAGCAGTTTCCTAAGACAAAAGTTTAATTGATGAAGGGGGCAGGCAGATCGATTTGCTTGCCCCATGAGACTAACGTTTTTTCCAGGTTTTGTGAGGGAAGATATAGTTAGCCGTGGCGAATTCCTTAGGCCAGACGCACTCCAATTTTCCTTTAATCCATTGAACCAAATAGACAGGGAGTTTGTTTTGATTTATTTTTTTATCATAGGAAATGAACTTGACCCGACCGAAGGCCGTTTTCATATCGGTGGCAGCCAAGGCCTGACGAATATCCTCAGGAGAAAAAGATTTAGCCCGCTTCAAGACGTCGGCAATCACATACATGGCCGAGTAGGCCTCCACCCCATGATACTCGGTTTCTTTGCCGTAAATTTTTTTATAATTATTGTAATATGCTTTGGACCCCGGGTTGGGTAAGGTGGGGATCCAAAGGTCGGCCGAGAAGACGCCCTCTGCCGTTTTCCCGGTGTTTCGATAAAATTCGGGCAGGGTAAACCCGGCCCCCCCTCCGACAAACAATCTGGGATTGATATCCAATTCCATGGACTGCCGCATAAGCAGGGAGGCATCCATTACATAGGAAATCATATAAATCAGATCCGGTTTGGCATTCTTGACTTTAATCAGCAGGGGTTTAAAGTCTACAGCGCCGTGCTCATAGCCTTCTTTAATAAGAATTTGAATACCGACCGCTTTACAGGATTTTTCAAAATCTTTAGACCCACTGGTCCCGAAAAGGGTATTCTCATAAAGAATGGCCGCTGTTTTGGGTTTGGCTATTTCTTTATAAAAAGATTGGGCGGCATTATCATATTCACTTACCGGTGGATTCAGCCGGAAGATATAATTCCAGCCTTGTTCGGTAATATTGTCGGCCGAACCGGTATTGATCAAGAAAGGGATCTTCTTCTGTTGGGCTGCGCCGGCAATGGCATAGGTCTCCGAGCTTCCGTAGCCACCGCCTAACATCACCACGTTATCTTTCGTTAACAGCTTTTCAGCCGCTGACCTCGCGATGTCCGGTTTTCCGGTATCATCTTCCGGCAAGAGTTCAATTTTTTTACCTTTTATTCCGGTTTTATTGATCTCGTCCAAGGCCATTTTAAAGGAGTTCCATTCAATTTCTCCAAAATTGGCCTTTTCACCGGTCAACGGAAGAATGACTCCTATTTTAATGGTATCCGCGGCCTTGACCGAAACGGGGCCTGACAATGTTCCCCAAAAAATAAAAATCAGACTTAGCAACCAATAAAACTTGACCCGGCACATAAGCGGCCTCCTTGGCTTGGTTTAAAAAAGGTGTAAACATTTTATTTTATATTTACAATATGTTAGTAAATTTATAGTTGTCAAGAAAAAATATTTTACGATTTTTTTAATGCCCGCTATTCGATATCCTTTTAACCTTTTTCCTTTAACCTTTGACCTCCAATCACGCAGACCCTGTTTTCATTTAAATCTCTTGACTTTTATTGACGTTGTAATGTATTTAATCCATCATTTGTGAGTATTGGGAAAGGACCGAGGATGGAAAAAAATATTGAAAAAATCAGAACTATCGGCCTGGTGGCCCACAGCGGGGCTGGTAAGACTTCTTTGGGAGAAGCCATCTTATTTACCACCAAGACTATTGATCGTTTGGGCCGGGTGGATGACGGCACATCGGTCCTGGATTTCGAACCTGAAGAATTGAAACGTCACCTGACCATCAATACGGCTTTTCATCATTACGACTGGAAGAAGATTACTGTTTTTTTAGCCGATACCCCTGGTGATGAAAACTTTATTGCCGATACCTTCGCCTGCCTTCAGGTCCTCGACGGTCTGGTGGTGGTGGTTGATGCCGTAGACGGTGTAAAGATACAAACCGAACGAATCTGGACGGCGGCCGAACAATACGGGATCCCTTGTCTTATTTTTATTAATAAATTGGATCGGGAACGAGCCGACTTCCAAAAAACGCTGACCTCGATCCAGAGCATGCTCAAAACCAAGGCCGTACCTATGACCCTGCCGATCGGGGCAGGCGATAATTTTTCCGGTGTAGTTTCCCTTTTGAATCAGAAGGCCTTTGCTTATTCCGGTACCTCGGGAGAAGGGAAGGAAATACCTGTGCCTTCTGAAATGGCCGATGATATACAAACCGCACGAGACAATCTGATCGAACACCTGGCCGAAGCCGATGACGTCTTACTGGAAAAATTCCTCGACGGCCAGGAACTCACTTCCGAAGAGCTGGCCCTTGGGCTTCGAAAAGGGGTTTTGCAGCGGACCTTTACCCCGGTCTTCTGCGGCTCGGCTGCAAAAAATATCGGGATCGATCTTCTCTTAGAGGCCATTAATGCCGCGTTGCCTTCGCCTTTGGATCGCGGGGCACAAACCGGTCAGGACCCTAAAACAAAAGCAGAAAAGAAAAAGGAGCCCTCCATTGAGGCCCCTTTTGCCGCTTTGGCCTTTAAGACCCTGGCCGATCCCTATGCCGGCCGGTTGACCATCTTTCGTATTTATTCAGGTCAACTTACTGCCGACTCAGGTTTCTATAATGTCAACAAAGGGGTTCGGGAGAGATTTGGGCAATTGTTCGCCTTAGAAGGAAAAACACAAAAACCTATTCCAACCGGGTATCCGGGTTGTATCTTGGCCGTAGCCAAACTTAAAGAAACCGTTACCGGTGATAGCCTGGCCGACGAGAAAGATCCGGTTATTTTCCCCTTTACACCACCAGCGTCAACGGTTATCTCTTATGCCCTTGAAGCTAAAAACAAAGGGGAAGAAGATAAGGTTTATTCCTCTTTAACCCGACTTATGGAAGAAGACCCAACTTTACGATTGGATCGCGATTCTCAGACCAAGCAAATCATCCTCTCAGGCATGGGGCAGGTCCACGTGGAAACCACCATCGAAAAAGTGAAAAGGAAATTCGGGGTGGAAGTCAATCTTAAGGCCCCCAAGATCCCTTATCTGGAAACCATTCGGCAATCGGCCAAGGGGATTATCTATCGACACAAAAAACAAACCGGAGGCCGGGGACAGTTCGCCGAAGTCCATATTGATGTCTTCCCTCAGGAACGAGGCAAGGGATTTGAATTTCAGGATGCCCTGGTGGGTATGAACGTCCCTCGAAACTTTGTTCCGGCCGTGGAAAAAGGGATTACCGAGGCCATGCAAAACGGGGTGTTGGCCGGGTATCCGGTTGTGGATTTCAAGGTCCGATTTTATGACGGCAAGTCGCACGAAGTTGATTCTTCAGAAATGGCTTTCAAAATTGCCGCTTCCATGGCCTTTAAAAAAGCGGTTCAGCAGGCCCAACCGGTCATGCTGGAACCAATCGTCAAGGTTACAGTTACTGTGCCGGACGATAGCATGGGGGATGTCATCGGTGATTTAAACAGCCGCCGAGGCAAGGTGCTGGGCGTGGATTCCAAAGGGAATTATCAGGTTATTCAGGCCCAGGTGCCTATGGCGGAGGTTGCCAAATATGCCCCGGATCTCACGGCCATGACCCAGGGTCGGGGTTCTTTCCAGTCCGAGTTTTCTCACTATGAAGAGATCCCGGCCTATATGAGCGAAAAGGTGATCCAGGAGGCCAAGGCGGCGCTGGAAGAGTAAAAACCGATACTGGATAAAGATAGAACCCGATGCTGGATACTGGATAAAGACATAAACCGAAACTGGCAAAAGACAGACATCCAGTATCAAGAATCCAGTATCCAGCATCGGAAGTTAAAGCATGATCCAAACCGGCATTCTCACCATCAGCGATAAAGGGTCCCAGGGTTTGCGGGCCGATGAAGGCGGGCCCAAGATAAAAGACCTGCTTCCTGCGGATCTTTTTGAGGTTCAGACCACTGCCATTGTCCCTGATGAAATCCCTTCGATTGTCGACACCCTAGTGGAGTGGGCAGACAAGAAAAAATTGGATCTTATCTTTACCACAGGCGGAACGGGGTTAAGCCCCAGAGACATCACCCCCGAAGCCACCGGTAGGGTCATTGAACGCGAGATTCCCGGTATGGCCGAGGCCATGCGTTTGGAAGGGCTTAAATACACGCCTTTTGCTCAGCTTTCCCGAGCCAGGGTGGGGATGAGGGGAGAAACCCTGATTGTCAATCTGCCCGGCAGTCTTAAGGCCATTGAAGAGATGATGCCGGTGATCCTGCCGGTTATCCCCCATGCCCTGGAAAAGATCAAAGGGGATCCGAGCGATTGCGGCCGATAAAATTTTGCTAAAAAGTTCCCGCCTGTTTTGTGTCTTTGCTAGATAAGTATCTCATAAATAGAATTCAAAAACATAATAAGGTATTCTAAAATTTTCTAGATAACTTCCCTCCCCAAAGGCTTCTTTTGGGGAAGCCAACAAATACCATTGGTCTTTTGAAAGAAGAAGACTGGTTATTTAATCTCTTCGGATTTTACTTAACTTATTATAAATGATAAATATTATCTTGACAATTTATTTTCAAGGGGCGAATTGAATCATATTAAATGTTACCAAGGGGGTTAAACTAAAAGGATCGTTGACTCATAATTAATGTTACCGGAAGGAAGTGTCCGGTAGGAGGAAAAATTATGAGTCCACGATCGAA
>JBEKPQ010000061.1:0-22528 GCA_049520575.1 Thermodesulfobacteriota bacterium
TTTCGATCGTGGACTCATAATTTTTCCTCCTACCGGACACTTCCTTCCGGTAACATTAATTATGAGTCAACGATCCTTTTAGTTTAACCCCCTTGGTAACATTTAATATGATTCAATTCGCCACTCAAATTATCACTTGACAATCAGTAATAATACCTTACAATTACAATTTATTAGGCGTTAGGCGTTAAAGAAGCCAAAACCGAATTGGCTTTTTTTCTTGAAACGAAAGGCAAAGGACCTTAAGTTATTTCATATTATATTTGGATATATTGAAAAAAAGGTAGTGGAGTCATCTTCGGAAGACTAAATATATACATGGTTAAGAGATAGCAACATTTAGAAATAAGGAGGTGTCCATATGTCGGACCAAAATGTTAAGGGAAAACCAAAGTACGAATCGCCGACCGTCGTCCCCTTAGGGGGGATAGCCCAAGGGACGGGAGCAAATTGTACTCCGGGAAGTAGTGCATCCGGGTATTGCAGCACAGGGAACACCGCAAGTGGCACCTATTGCACGACCGGGGTAGCAGCAGCAACTTATTGCACGTCCGGCACTACTGCAGTAGCAACTTATTGCTCGTCCACCGGCACTCATGCAGGAGCTGCTTGCACGGCCGGCACTGTCGCAGCGTCGTGCAGCGCGGGAGGTAATCATTGACGCAACCAGTCCGGGAATCAGATCTTCGTTAGTATATTGAGGGTGTTGAACGGTTGGCCACCATACGGCCGGCAGCGCATCCTTGTTGACCTTTGACCATTGCCGGCAGTAGTCCCGTGGCCTTTCTCAACACCCTCAAGGTGTGTGGTCGAAAATGGGGAGGTACTAACTATGAATCAAATGGATAAACCGATTGCCAATCCCATCGTTGTGCTCCGGGAGGAGTTCGACGACTGGGCGGTGCTGTTCAACCCCGACACGGCCGATGCCGTGGGAACCAATCCGGTCGGTGTAGCGGTATGGAAACGGATGGACGGCAAGAGAAGCCTCGAGGATATCGTCTCGGAGATCAGAAACAGCTTTGAAGACACTCCGGAGGCCGCCTTCAAAGAGATCGACGCCTTCGTTGACACGCTGGCTGAAAACGGTTTTGTGGGGCTGGAAGTGGAGAGCAAATGACGGATGCCTGAGGAACTCGAGGCAAAGATAGAACCAACGGCATCAAGGGTCATGCGTACCCCCCGCAAGCTGGACATTGAGATCACCGCCCGCTGTAATCTGCGCTGCCGCTACTGTTACTTTTTTAACAACTCGGCGGTAGATTACCGGGACCTGCCTGCGGACGAGTGGCTTAAGTTCTTCGACGAACTGGGGGCGCTCGGCGTGATGGATGTCACCCTGGCGGGCGGCGAACCGTTCATTCGCGAGGATCTGACCACCCTGCTCGAAGGTCTCGTCCGCAACCGGATGCGTTTCACCCTGCTCTCGAACGGGGCGCTCATCGACGACGGGATGGCGGCTTTTATCGCCCGCACCGGCCACTGCGACTGCGTCCAGATCTCGGTGGACGGCTCCCGTGCTGCGGTACACGATACCTGCCGCGGGCACGGCGCCTTCAATGGAGCGGTGCGTGGCATCCGTACCCTGTCGCGCTATGGGGTGAAGGCGGCGGTGCGTGTCACCATTCATCGTCATAATGTCGACGATCTGGAAAATATCGCTCACTTTCTTCTGGAGGAACTGGGGCTGCCGGGTTTTGGCACCAACTCGGCCGGGTACCTGGGCACCTGCCGCCTGAATGCGGATGATGTTATGCTGACCATCGCGGAGCGACAGTTGGCCATGGCGACCTTACTGCGCCTGGCGGAGAAATACCCTAACCGCATCTCGGCCAACGCCGGCCCATTAGCTGAAGGGCGCATATGGCGCCGGATGGAGGATGCACGGGCACAGGGCGCGCCGGCCTTTCCCAACGGGGGCCGCCTTACCGCCTGCGGCTGCCCGGCCAGCAAAATCTCCGTACGCGCCGATGGCGCAATCGTTCCCTGCAGCATGTTAGCCCATATCGAATTGGGGCGCATCAACCATGATTCTTTGGCGGAAATATGGCAACACAGACCGGCCTTAAACCAACTCCGCAACCGGCATACGATCCCGCTGACCGGGTTTGAGTTCTGCGCCGGCTGTTCATACATCCCCTATTGCACCGGCAACTGTCCGGGGCTGGCCTATACCATCACCGGTCAGGTAGACCATCCCAGTCCGGATGCCTGTTTGCGACGATTTCTTGAGGAGGGGGGCACGATTCCATGAGCTTGCCGAGCGGTATGAAACAGCAGAAGACGGGCCAGACTGGAATGCCTACGATCAACACGTTGTATTTCTATTTGACCGAAGGGTGTAACCTCGCCTGCCGCCATTGTTGGATCGGACCGAGATTCGACGCCACAGGCAACCATTATCCCGCCTTGCCGGTTGAGTTGTTTGAGACGGCCATCCGCGAAGCCAAGCCGCTGGGCTTAAGTGGTGTCAAGCTTACCGGGGGCGAGCCGTTGTTACATCCCCACTTCCATCGTTTGCTGGAGATTGTCCGGCGTGAAGAGTTGCGGTTGATAATCGAGACCAACGGCCTGCTGTGTACGCCGGAGATCGCCGCTGAGATCGCCAAATCTCCCAACCGATTCGTATCCGTAAGTCTCGACGGAACGGATGCTGCGACCCATGAATGGGTGCGCGGTGTACCGGGGGCCTTTGAAGCAGCCCGACAGGCGGTGCGCAACTTGGTGGCCGCCGGCATCAGGCCGCAGGTCATTTTCACGGTGATGCGCAGAAATGCCGGCCAGGTGGAGGCCATAGTGCCAATGGCCGAAGAACTGGGGGCGCACTCAGTCAAGTTTAATATGGTGCAGCCCACTGCCCGAGGCGAGAATCTGCATGAAAACCAGGAGACCCTGAACATCGCCGACCTCATCGCGTTGGGGCGGCATGTGGAAGAGGAACTGGCCCCTAAGGCCAAGTTGAAGGTGCTCATTGATTACCCACGGGCTTTTAGAGCCCTCCAGGGCATCGCCCGGGGGGATGGGTGTGGCGTCTGCGGGATCTTCGGCGTCCTGGGCGTCCTGGCCAGCGGACATTATGCCCTGTGCGGCATCGGCGAGCAGGTGCCGGATCTGGTCTTCGGCGAGGTGGGGAAGGACCTCCTGGAAGAGGTCTGGCGAGAAAACGCCATCTTGAAGACTCTGCGGGAGGGACTGCCCGAGCGACTGGAAGGGGTCTGCGGCCGCTGCCTGATGAAGAGGAACTGCCTGGGCCAGTGCGTTGCCCTGAATTACTACAGAAAGGGCAGCCTGTTGGCGCCAAACTGGTTCTGTGAACAGGCGGAAGAAGCGGGGCTCTTTCCAGCTTCACGTCTGGGAGCAAGACCCGCACAGTCTCCGCTTATCACTATCGGCAATGCCGTTGCAGAATAGTAACGGGAATGTCCCCGGGGCCATGTTCTTCGCTGCTTATGTCGGCTCCAGCATGAATCCGACTCTGCGCGAGCCGGAGATCATGGAGATCAGGCCTTATGACCGCCGGCCCTTGCGCGTTGGCGATGTGGCCTTTTTCTTGTCACCGGAGGCTGATCAGCCGGTCGTACACCGCATTATACGTGTGACCCCCGCAGGTATCTCCACAATCGGTGATAACAGCACTCAAAAGGATAAATTTCTCTTACAGCCCAAGCACATTAAAGGCCAGGTGGTGGCTGCCTGGCGTGGCCAGAAGCGGCGGAAGATCGCCGGCGGGTTACAGGGCCGGTTGACAACAAGCCGCTGGCTTCGTTGGCGACGCGGCCTTGACCGTGGCCTGTCTCCTCTGTTGCGTCCCCTTTATCAGGCCCTATCTCACCGGGGGTTGATCGCCTGGTTGGTGCCTGCTTCATTGCGGCCGCGAGTCGTCGTTTTCCAAGTCCGAGGCCGGGATCAGTTTCAGCTTTTGCTGGGTCATCGTATCATTGGGCGATACGATGACCAGAGGCATCAATGGCAGATCCAACGGCCATTTCAACTGTTTGTGGATGAAAGGATGCTTTCAAGGCAGCAGGAAAGGACCGATTGAACCGGAAAGTTTTGACTAAACGGCAAAGAACTATGAACCCTCTACTGACGAAGGGAGTGTGGCATGACCTCGTCCTGGCTGATGGAAGCCGTTGGGAAATTTCCGCCGGGGATGAAGAGGCCGCAGCCATCGTTTCACAACTGGGATGCGCGATGCAGTTAGGCGTGACACCAGGCGCAAGCAAACCTCATCATCACGGCGATCTGTGCCGACTTTTCGTCCGGGTTGACGCGCACACGTCCCTGGCGGATGGTTATGTTCCGTTGGCCTCAGAAAATGACGGCGTCGTGGTCAGCATTCTAAGGACATGCGATTTCTGGGGCGACCCGTACATAAATCTTGTGAGATTATCGCTCGTCATAGCTCGCCAAGCGCTGGCCCGCGGAGGAGTCCTCATACACGGTGCGCTCGCTGAACGGGACGGCATGGGTGTGATTCTGGCGGCGTCGGGCGGGACGGGAAAGACCACTGCCAGTAATCGGCTCCCGGCTCCGTGGCGCTCGCTTTGCGACGATACCACGCTGGTGGTGCAGGATTCGCAAGGCAACTATTGGGCGCACCCCTGGCCCACCTGGAGCCGTTTCCTGGACGGGGGGCCGGGCGGCACGTGGGACGTGCAAAGCGCTGTGCCTGTCAAGGGCATTTTCTTACTGGTTCAGGCGGTTGAAGACCGGGTGGAACGGGTAGGCCCCGGGCAGGCGGTCAGCCTGCTCGTGGAGTGCGTGAGAATGGCCTCAGCGTTCATGGCCCCGGACCTATTCAAAGAAGAAGTCCGCGCCCTGCATCTGGAACAGTTCAATAACCTTTGCGCCTTGGCAAAGGTCGTACCCGCACACATGCTTCACATCAGTCTGACCGGTGCCTTCTGGCAAGAGATGGATAAGGCACTTTTGGGATGCCGTTAGTCACTTGACCTCCGGCAAAGCCGGAGGCTTGAATATTATTAGCCCCTCAATGAAAAGACCTTGTAGTCGTTAGTCTTATTCAATATTGACCAATCCCTGCTCCCGGAAAAGTCAAACTCTGGGAGTCCCCCGGCAGAGCCGGGGATTTACCTGTTAAAATTATGCAAGAGAAGACTGAGTCGATAAAGCTGAAAATACGACGCACCCCACAGCTTGGCCGCGCTGTGCGTTTTGTCTGGCAGAGCGCGAAAGGCTGGACTATAGCTAACGGGGTTCTCGTTGTAGTCCAGGGGGTATTGCCGTTACTCCAGCTTTATCTCATGAAGCTTATGGTGGACGCCGTGACCGCTGGGGTGGCGGCTCCTGACAAAGGGGCAGCTCTTAGACACGCGCTGTTGCTCGGTGGCTTTATGGGTGCAGTGATCCTGTTTGCTTCCTTGATCGGCTTGATAGCGGGACTTATCAACGAATGGCAGTCTTATGTGGTCACAGATCATATGAACGACGTCATCCTCGCCAAGTCTATTGAGGTAGATCTGGAGTATTACGAGAGTGCGCGATACTATGATACACTTCATCGCGCCCAACGCGAGGCTCCCTCTCGACCCATGAGTATCGTGCGTGGTTTGGCGCAGATTGGCCAGAACGGAATCTCGCTGCTGGCCATAGGAGCACTGCTCTTGTCATTTCATTGGATCATCGCGATAATCCTATTTACTGCCGTCATTTCCGGTACCGCAGTGCGAGTAAGATATACCGGCAAGATGTATCGCTGGCAACAGGAGCAGACTGCCACGGAACGGCAAGCCGACTACCTCAATTGGATGCTCACCGACAGCAGCTACGCCAAGGAAATCCGCCTGTTTGACCTTGGACCTCTGTTCATACGCCGGTTTCGCGATCTCCGCCGGAAACTCCGCCAGGGAAGACTGGCCATCACGCGCAGGCGTTCCATCGCTGATTTTGCGGCTCAGACCTTTGCCACCGCGGTAATCTACGGATTGTATGCTTATCTTGCTTATCAGGCGATGTGGGGGAAGGCCACCTTGGGTGATCTGGCGATGTATTATCAGGCAATTCAGCGCATACAGGGATCTCTTCAGGGGATATTGGGCAGTCTGGAAAGACTGTATGAAGACAACCTGTTCCTTTCCAATCTCTACGAGTTTCTTGATCTGAAACGTACAGTCATCGAACCGGTTCATGCCAGCCCTGTGCCTCAGCCGATGCAACAGGGGATCGTAATAAACCAAGTGAGTTTTCAATATCCCGCAGGCACCAGGAAGGTTTTTGAGGATATTTCCCTCACCATCCGGCCGGGAGAAGTGGTGGCTTTGGTGGGTGAGAACGGCTCGGGTAAGACGACTTTGATCAAGTTGTTGTGTCGCTTGTACGATCCAACCGGCGGGACCATTACCCTCGACGGGGTAGATCTGCGCCAGTTTGAAACAAAAGCGTTAAGACACGAAATCGCCATCATTTTTCAGGACTATGCACACTACCATCTGACGGCCCGAGAGAACATCTGGTTTGGGAATACCGCCCTTTCCCCCGACCATGAACGGGTCATCGCCGCTGCGCGCCGCTCGGGGGCTGACGACGTTATCGGCGCGTTGCCTCATGGCTATGATACGATTCTGGGAAAGTGGTTCGAGGACGGGGAGGAACTGAGCATTGGTGAGTGGCAGAAAGTGGCCCTGGCCCGCGCCTTCATGCGCGATGCGCAGCTCATCGTCCTTGACGAACCGACCAGCTCTATGGACGCCAAGGCGGAATATGAGGTCTTTCAGAGTTTTCGCCAACTGGTATCCGGTCGCACCGCCATCCTGGTCAGTCATCGCTTTTCCACCGTCCGGATGGCCGACCGCATTTATGTACTAAAGAACGGAAACATCAGCGAAGGCGGCACCCACGAAGAGCTCCTTCGCCTGGGAGGAACCTATGCCCGGTTGTTCGAAATGCAAGCCCAGCATTACCGGTAACGGCTTGATGATCTCGGAGGCGTGAAAAAGGAACGCAGCGTGACCATGGATAAGCAGTATATCGATGACGGCAAAAATACTTTGAAGCGCATTCTTGACTTATCGTGGCGAATTTCTAACTATGCGCCTCCAATGAAGCCATTTCTCCGCTTCTCGAAGCACGCAGATACGCTGTACAAGGGAAAAACAAACAGCTACAAACATTTCTTCTGGGATTTCGACGACGCACTGCAGAGGGTTCTTTTAGGCATGGTCCGAACCATAGCAACACCGGCGGAGATTGCTGAAGCGTGCATCGAACGATGGAAAATTAACCTTGAGAAGCTCTACCAAAGAAATAAGAGGCAATTGGAAGAGTTACGAAAAAATGGCGCGATTCCCCAATTTCGATACACGCCGCGCAACGAGTTTATCTTCTCACGAGTTGATCCTGGCAGCCGCTTGCTTTATGTAGGATGTGGCGCTGGAACAGAATGCCTCGGCTGGGCGCAGGGAGGCTATGAGGTTATCGGAATTGATACGGACGAACAACTGGTTGGGATTGCAAATGAGTGGGCGGAATATCTTAAGCTTCCCTTTCAGGCGGTTTGCATGGATGCTGATAACATCGGTTTTTCGCCAGGATCTTTTGATGGCTTTTTATTGGAATTTTATGGATTTCAGCCTTCCCTGGTTCAGGCGTTGGCTCTTCAAAGAGGCCTCGCAAGTGCACTGAATGACAATGGAAAAGGGTTTATCGTAGCGACCCGCAAAAAATATGCTTCCTTCTGGTACAGGATGTCGAATCGTGGGTATCCAGAATCCATGTTTCATTGGCTGGTAAACCAATGCCGATTGGACCACTACTTTTCACAGATGGATGCGTGTGAAGAGAAGCTCGTTTTTGGACTGTATATCCGAAGCCATACGGTAGACTCACTGTCTCGCGAATTGGGTTGCCTTTTCGATGTGCAAGAATGCATGTATGAAGAACACGATCCGCGCTATGTGATAAGTGTGGTCAAAAGGAAGGCCCGTTTTTCGGATTCACCACCGACCTCAGAGAATGACGATAGCGAGGATTGGACAAAGCAGGAATATCTGCAAAGGGAGGGGGTGTCCATTGAAGATGTCTTGTACGAAATTCACGCTATTTGCGATCTACTTGAATTACATAAGGGGAGAGTCGAGCGGTTTTTCCTCAATGGTGAGGTTTCTGGGGAGAAAAGCCCTCTATCTATGGTGGATACGGATCTTCCAAGGTTTATCGAGCTTCTCGATCATACCTACGGAATGCGGCCCTTCCGCTCTTAGGGGGGATATGGGAAAAGAGTGTCGCGCTTGTTGTTAGGTGCCAACCTGTTTTCCGCTTTGAGAGGCAAGCCCGGTCCTATCGTTAGCCGCAAGAACTGGAGGACTTATCATGGAAAAAAGAGAAGCGGGCAGACTTTTATGCGATTTTCTTTCAGAGAAGAAAATGCCGGAAGCCAGGCTGGAAACGTTATCGCCGGCTGATGGGGAGAGCTTGGTCAATTGGGCGCTGCGTTTTAACGTGGGGGGGTTGTTCTATCGGGAAATAAAGTCCCGTAACTTTCCGACTGAGCTTATCCCGGTTGATGCCAGAAACAGGCTTAGGGAAGCATACCGCAATCTTGCGACGATTAACACGAGCCTTTTTTTTAATGCCTTAAAAGTTCTTAAGTCTCTGGCCGACAATCAACTGCCGGTCATTGCGCTCAAAGGTCTTTCGCTGGCAAAAAATATTTATGGTGATATTGCTTTAAGACCCATGTCCGATATGGATCTTTTAGTGAAAGAAGAGGATCTGGTCAGGGCCGGCCGGATACTGCTGACTCTTGGCTATAAGCAGTATTTTCCTGCCTGGGAGAGCACGTTAAAGATTTACCATCATTTGCCGCCTTTTACCAATAAAAGCGGGGCGATGATAGAACTTCACTGGAATATAGTGACTCCGGATAGCCCCATTAAAGTTGATCTTGACGGGTTGTGGGAGAGAGCCTGTCTTATCAAAGTAGATAATGTAGAGGTCCGGGTTTTTTCTCCGGAGGATTTATTTTTACATTTGTGTATCCATGCCTGTGTTCATCAGCAGACCGGATTGGACTTGATTCCTTTCTGTGATATGGCCGGATTGATAAAAACATCCGCAGATACAATCGACTGGCCAATAGTCATTGAGAGGGCCACCCGGTGGGGCGGCCAAAAGTGTGTTTACCTGATGTTGCTTCTGGTCCGGGAATTGCTGGGAGCGGCGCCGCCGGATGAAATAATGTCAGAAATAAAACCCGATGATTACCAGTCCGTTTTTTTTGATGAAGCCCTGGAACAGATTTTTGATGTAAGCTCGTCAGATCAGCTAACTGTAATAAGAATCGGCCAACTTTCAAAAATAAAAAAAGTTAACGGGATTAAAGGTAAAATTTTGGCTCTTTTAAAAGAAGCTTTTCCGTCAAGGGAGTATCTGGCCCGCTTCTATCCGGGGTCGGTTTCCTCCCGAAAATATATCTGGGTTATTTTATTTCGCCTGGGCCGCCTGACTGTCTACTATACTGTTGTGCTTCTTCGGTTATTCCGCCGTGATCCATCGGTTATAAAAGCGGTCCATCAGGCAAATCGGGGGAGCGCGGTTTCTGACTGGATGTTTTCATAATCATCTGTGCGCAGAAATAACATCTTAAAAATGGGGACAGCTGTACTGACGTGGATTTTCAAGGACGACTATTCACCTGAGAATCTATAGGTTTTGAGAGTGATTTATTTATGGTTGGCCTATGATCGTTAATGATAGATGAAGATTAACGAGAAAAAGGATTTATTTGTTGGCATCGACGCAACATAGCGTCGCCGATTAAGCGAACAGTTCTTTATATTGACGGTAGGCTCCTTTTCTGTATTATTGTTTGATACGAGGTGATTCGAGATGGACAGGAATGAGGATATATTAATCCTACTTGCCGAGGAACAAACCCTTCTCTCCAGGGAGAGGACTATGCACTCTTACATGCAGACGGGCCTGGCATTCAGCTCTGTCGGCCTCTTTATCATGAAGTTCCTGGCGGGTGTTTTCTACTTCTATGTCGGCGTGTTTTTCATCATCGTCGGAGTCTTGCTGATCGTCGAGGCGGGGAAAAGGTATATACGTTTCCGGAAAGCCGTCGCCAAGCTGAGAGAAAAGGAAGCAACTCTCGGATACGACATCGGGATTATAAAGTAACGTTACTCAACTCTGGAGGATTGCCGCAATCCTTTTATGAATCAACCCCTTTCTGTTTTTCATTCAATGGCGCCTGTTGTTTACGGAGAAATGGTTTCAGGCATTTAACCTTGTCATTCCCTCTTGTATCCGTTATATTTAGAAGTATGGCATTATACAGCCGATTGATGAGCCCCGTCCCAAGAAACACTGCCGGGCTATTCCATGACGACATTCCAGGCCAATAAAACGATAGATGAGGCAAAAAACCGGGCGGCCTTAAGAAAGATGAAAAGGCTGGCAACGCTTCTTTTCGTGGGCATGGCAATCCTCTTTCTCATTTCCTTTCGGCTCGAAAAAACATATCCCATCATAGGTGTAATAAGGGCATTTTCGGAGGCGGCCATGGTAGGAGCCCTTGCTGACTGGTTTGCCGTTGTGGCCCTCTTCAGGCACCCCTTAAACCTGCCGATCCCTCACACGGCGATCATTCAGCAGCACAAAGACAGGTTCGGGGAAAATCTCGCTGTTTTCATCAAGAATAATTTTTTGGCCCGCGAGACACTTGAGGAAAGGCTGAGGACGATAGATATGACGGCCTGGCTCAGCGAAGTATTCACAAACCGGCAGAAAGTGCAAAAGATTACGGAGAAGTCCTTGGAACACCTGCTGCTTCTCGTCAAACAGTTCGATGACCGGGAGTTCAAGAGTTTTTCCACAGGTCTCGTGCTGAACAACTTACAGAAGATCAGGGTCCTTCCCTTGATAGGAGATGCCCTTACCGTTATAACGAAAGAGAACAAACACCAGGCCCTCCTCAATGAAGCTTTAGTCATTACGGCAAACATCATTGAGGAGAACAAGGATGTGATACGGGAGAAGGCCAGGAAGGACCATCCCTGGTACATTCCAGGTTTTATCGATGAAATGATATTTGATAGGATGCTGGACAAACTGGAAGAGGCGCTCTCGGACATTCAGAATGACACGGAACACGAGATCAGAAAGAGATTCGACGAGGTTACCGCACGTTTCATAGACAACCTGAAGCATTCAGAGGTCTTTGCTGAAAAAGTCAATGCCATGGGAAAGGAGTTCCTCGCAAATCCCGCAATCAAGGAATATTTCGAAAACCTTTGGTCGGATATCAAGACCAAACTGATGTCGGATCTGATGGATACCGGCTCGGGGGCCAGGAGTCATTTAGAAAAAGGGATTCTTGCCATCGGAAAAAGTCTGGTGGAAAACGAAGCGGTAAGAGAGGGGATGAACCGGTGGATATATACCTCTCTGGTGGATTTTGCAGAGGAGTATGTTGATTCCATAATATCGATAATCTCTGACACGGTAAAGAGATGGGACACCGTGAAAACAAGCCAGACGATTGAACTGTATGTGGGCAAGGACCTCCAGTGGATCAGGATAAACGGAACAATCGTAGGGGGCCTGGTGGGCCTGCTGATTTATACATTTTCTCTGCTGTTCAAATAAAGCTTATACCAATGAGCTGCACACGCGTGGAGCCCGGTTCTTCTGCATAAACCGTCACAGTTTCTGCTCAAAATGTTCGCCTTATCCGTAACCTCCCAGGGAAGGCCGATATCCATTCTGCCCATATGACCGTAAGCGGCTAGCTTTCTATAAAAACCGCCTTTGAGGATTAAAGGCAGATATCTTAAGTTGAATTGCTTCAAGATCCCGGCCAAGCGAAAATCAAAGTGATCATTCAGAAGTTCAATTATCTTATCTTCGGAAACCTTACCGGTACCGAAAGTTTCTACCTGGATACTCACGGGGCGGGAAAAGCCGATGGAATAGCTGAGCTGAACCTCACATTCCTCAGCCAACCCGGCGGCTTAGATTCGACCTCTATCTTGGAAAAGAACACCAAATTCAATAGTTACAAAAAAGTGAAGGGGTTTAAGAAAAAATAGATCCTTGGCGCTTACGTCAAGAATGGAAGCTCTAATGCTCGATCCGACGATCCTTATGATCCTTAAGTACTCTTAAATTTTAACCGGTTCAGTTTTGCAGTCGTTCTGACATCCTTAAACGTTTCCACTACCAGACAACTCTTACAGGTCAGAAGCTCTTGTCGGATGGTATAGGGAAAAAATTAATTATAGACGGTCTGAAGAGGATGGCCTACGGTTGAGGCTTCCCGACGTTTTAAACAGGACTTTTGGGTTATTTTTAGGTTTCCCGGTTGATAGGAACAATCAATCATTTTCAATAAGTCATCGTCTGTGCGATTTTGCGGAAACTGGCATTTATTATCTTTGACATCCTCAAATCCGGTAAAAAATTTGATCCAAATTATAAACCATTTTTTGCTTGACAAGAACGGTATCTCCAAGTCCTCGTTCTGGGCATGTGTTTGAATTAGCGATTACTAATTGAAAGGAAGCGATTTAAAGCAACGATAAATTAATAAATCGGAACCATCGTTTCCCGGTTTACTCCAATTTAAACCCCTTCTCCCGGAATAATCTCAGGCATGCATTCACCGCATTGATATCGTAAAGAATCCCTCGATTGCTCTCAATCTCCTTCATGGCCGCATCAATACCCAGGGAGGGGCGGTAGGGACGGTGGGAGGCCATAGATTCCAACACATCGGCCACGGCCAGGATCCGTGACTCCAGAAGAATATTGTCTCCCGTTAAACCATTCGGATATCCGGAACCGTTCATCCTTTCATGATGCTCCAGAATCATCCTGGCAACGGGCCAGGGGAAGTCAATGTCCTTCAATATATCGTAACCGGATTGTGAATGGATTTTGATGAGCATGAGTTCGATGTTGGTTAGTTTTGTTGGTTTGCTGAGAATCTCTGCTGGAACGGATATCTTGCCGAGATCATGGATGGTAGCGGCCATTCGGATCCCATCAATCTGATCGTCGGGAAGATTCATCTCCGTGGCAATAGAACGGGCCAGGTCGGCAACTCTGCGTTGATGACCAGCCGTATAGGGATCCCTCGCCTCAACGGTCACAGCAATGGCATGAATAGTCGCTCCCAAAGCCTTTCTTATCCGCTCGACCGCCCTGCGGTCGGTAATATCGCGCCCGATACCCAGCATGCCGATGAGCATTCCTTGGGAATCGTACATCGGCGTCTTGATGGTGTCCAGAAAGACACGATGGCCACCGTCTGCGAAGGTGATCCATTCTTCGTTGCTGGTGGTCTTCCCCGCCGCCATGGCCTTCTTGTCATGCTCGCGGAAGGAGTCGGCAAGTTCCCGGTCTACAAAGTCGTAATCGGTTTTTCCGACGATGTCCGCTTCCCTAGCACCGAAAAAACGCTCGAACATTGTATTGCATGAGAGATAGACACCATCTTTGTCTTTCAGCCAGATCAGGTCAGGGATAGTCTGCACCAGTATGCGCAGGCGGCCTTCACTATCGCGCAGCGCCTCCTGCGCCCGCTTGCTGTCGGTGATATCGAGAATGCCCCCGATCAGACCACCAACTGAACCATCCATGTTGGGAAATGTGGCCCTGTGGAAGATCACATTATGGACAACTCCACCCGCATCTTTTACTGTCGACTCGTAAATCTGTATTCCTGGGTTCTGCAGCAGAACCAGATCCTTCTCATGATATATATCGGCAAATTCTTTCGAGGATAGCTCGTAGACCGATTTGCCGGTAACCTGTTCCCTTTTCTGTCCAAAAAATTTCTCGAAGGAACTGTTGCATCCCAGATATCTGCCCTCCGAATCCTTATAAAAAACAGGCACCGGCAGGGCGTCAATCAACCGCTGCTGGAATAGGACCGCTTCTTGGAGTTTCTGCTTCACCTCCTTGTTTTCGGTGATATTCCGGATGTTACATTGGATCACCTTATTCCCATTAACCTTGTAGACGTTGCTGACAAACTCTGCAGCAATAGGTTTTCCTTCTTTGGTCTCAAGAGGTAAATCTTTATACCGGATACATCCCTTGTCCTGTAACTCTTCAAAGGCGGCTCGATTCAAGACTGTGTTTTTGAAAGGGCTGACCTCCCAGAGTTTCATTCCCATGAACTCCTCGTGGGAGTAATGCAACATATCAATCAGGTAAGGATTGACGTCATCGATCTGCCCAGTTTCCGCATTGAGAATCAATATCCCATCCTGGGCCGTTTCAAAGAGATGTCGGTATCGGGTTTCAGATGCTTGCAGCTCCTGTTGGAAATTTTTGGTCTCAGACCGTGACTTTTTCAGGTCAGCGAGCTGCTGACGCAGATCCGCCAGATCTTCAATGAGTTCTTTTTTTGTCTTAGATTCCTTTTCCATTTGCAAGAATTCCTCGATTCACAACCATTAAAAACAAAAAACCCCATCTTGTTTATTAAGAATTTCCTTTTTGATGGGAAGAGTATAAAATAAGAAAAAGACAGGATCAAGAAGAAAAATAGGGCGAAAGGCAACGGAATAAAGGGGGTCTTCTTCTGAAGAAAACCGGATAATGAAAGGCTGAACTATACCGTTAAAAGACGGCCCAAGCCAATCTAAGGCATCGAAAATTTTTTCTGCCGGTTGTCCTTGGATCGGTAGATGATCTGGGGCTCTTCCGGAAGGTCGGTGTCACTCGTCACACTTGTATTAAACCCTCATGCCCGTGGGCACCACGAGGCATGAAAAAGGATTCAAGGGGTCAAGACAAAAAGCTCAAAGTTGAAAGCCCAAAGCTCAAAGTTAAAACGTTGAACATTGAACATCGAACGTTGAACCTTTTATAAAATCCTGTTTTCGTATTAAAGACGAGGGCAACTTTGCCTGCCACGGCGAAATAAAAAGGTTCTTTTGTTTGCCCCATATCTCGGTTCACTCCTACCTTCTTCGGTGCGATACCTAATTTCAGACGCCCGCTAAGTTGTTCGGCACCCCACAAAGATTTCCGCAATATTTGGAGGTTCCACCAAATATGGAGGTCAATTCATCATTTCAACCCTCTTGACTGTTCTTCTCTGTTAATCAAACCCTACGATATCAGGCTTGATTCCAAACTTCTTCTTTTTTCCTGGCGATTGGTAAACTACTTGCATAGGTTATTTGGGTATGCTTTAAAAAAGAGGAGAGGACAAAAATGTCATGGGAATCATCCTGATCGTCATCTTAGTCATTGTGCTCATCGGCGCCCTACCCACCTGGCCCCACAGTAAGTCCTGGGGGCCTTATCCCAGCGGCGGAATCGGATTGATCCTCCTGATTTTGATCATCCTGTTGCTACTGGGGCGAATCTGAGGGGTTTTAAGGCACATGAATTAATCCTCAACACCAACGACCTAGAAAAAAGCGGAGATTTCGAGCCGCCCTGATTCAGGTGAAAGGGACATAAACAGGGTTTGGTAAAACGCGTAGACCCCTAATCGTAGCCCATGAATTGGGGACATCTCGGCTCATACAGAGCTTAGAAAGGAGGCCAGATGCTATGCAACTCGGTATATCGCCACAGCCGGTGATTGCTCTAATCGCGGGAATCTCGATTCTCCTTGTCCCGAGACTATTGAATTATATCGTTGCCATCTATCTAATTATATTCGGCATTCTCGGGTTGGTCCGCTGATTGGCACGCGAATCTTCTATTGTTAGAAAATTATCATTTGAAACAAAATAGCCCGGCAGTCAAACCGAAATCCGACAGGAGGAGCCTCCATCAACGTTGATACGTGGGAAGGGAATGTCACCCTGACGGGGGCCGTGGAGAATGAGAATCAGAAAGGGCGCGCAACGGCCATCGTGAAAAGTGTCTATGAGGTGCGCAAGATAAATAATCTCCTTATGATCAAAAAATAATTGAGGCATGGCCTGAGAAATCAAGCCCAAGGCTCGCAAGAGATTTTCCACCAAAGACAAAGTTCCCTCCAAGGGATGAAATGAAAGTCAAAAACGGGGGCTTAATAAATGAGTGCTAAATTGATCGCCATAATCGTTCTTCTCATTCTTTTGCTGATCTTTGCCATTCAGAACACTCAGCCTGTAGTTCTTAATTTTCTTTTCTGGCAAATTTCCACTTCTTCAGTCCTATCCATTCTGGTGAGTTTCGTAATTGGCTTGCTGACCGGATGCTTACTGATGATGATTGGAAGGATGAAGAAAAAGAGTTCACTGCCTTGATTATTCTTTTTCCAACTCGTTGGAATTCCCTCTTGCCCGATTTTTTGCAAGAGTCTTGATGAGCCAGACAAGGTTATTAAAAGGAGCATAATATTGTTTCCATCGAAATATATCGTTGGGCAGCATCCCGTCCTATCGGGGCTTAGTCCGTCTTAGGGAGACCTGTGGAAGAAGGGGAAAAGCCGAAGGAGTAAAGGGGTATTCAATGAATGGTAATGGGAAACGCGCCGCCAAGGCGCCCGCACTATTGATCCTGGCCAGCTTTATCATTGTGGTAGCGGGGATGAAGGCGGCCAGCTCCCTCCTGGTTCCTTTTTTTCTGGCGGTGTTCATTGCGGTCATTTGCGCTCCGCCATTGTTCTGGCTGCAACGCAAGGGCCTGCCGAAGGTCGTTGCGCTTGTTTTCATTCTGGTGGCCATCCTCCTTGTAGGATTGCTCTTTGGTGCATTGATCGGCCCTTCACTGAATCATTTCTTGACCTCCCTCCCCGGCTATCAAGAGCAATTATCAACTTATATTGCTGCCTTAATAAGTTGGCTTCGCGAAAAGGGCGTTAACATTCCAGCAAAAGAGGTGCCCCTAACTTTCAATCCGGGCTGGGTGATGGGCTTGGCAGGCGGTATCTTCTCAGCCCTGAGCAGTGTCCTCACCAATGCGTTTCTGATCCTGCTTACGGTCGTGTTCATCCTTCTAGAGGCAGCGGATTTTCCAAAGAAATTGCAGGCGGTGTTAAAAATCCCGGAAAGGTCGCTGTCTACTATTGAGAAATTCAGCCAGAGCGCCAAGCGCTATCTGGTCATTAAAACCCTGCTCAGCTCAGCCGTTGGCCTGGTGATCTGGCTTTGGCTCTTGATCCTCGGGGTTGATTATCCGGTGCTCTGGGGAACGCTCTCGTTTCTGCTGAACTACGTGCCTAATATTGGCGCAATCATTGCTGCCCTGCCCGTTGCCCTTCTCGCTCTCGTCCAGTTAGGGGTAGGGTCTGCCCTTCTAACCATCCTTGGTTTTGTTGTTGTGCATATTGTTGTGGGTAATATCATAGAACCGAAACTGACGGGCAAAGGCCTGAGTTTATCGACGCTGGTTGTCTTCCTCTCAATGGTCTTCTGGGGATGGGTTCTGGGACCGATTGGTATGATCCTCTCGGTGCCTATAACCAGCCTTGTCAAGATCGCGCTGGAAAGTTATGAAGAAACACGAGGGCTCGCCATCATGCTGGGATCCGGCACCGAGATTGAGGGGATCAAAGGCCTGAGGAAACGGAAGAAATAAGGTTCGAAGAAAATAAGGATCTATGAACATCAACCCCCTCGGTGTTCCATTCTTTAAAAGTGAATCAGAGATTGCCTCTTGGGAGACCTCGAGGCAATGAAACCGACTCATTCGATGAAATATAAAGGGCTCAAAAAAATTCCCAAAGACTTCGGTCTCCTCTGGCAGGCTCTGAGAAAATTCAATGATGACAATGGCTTTTTCTTATCTTCGGGGATTGCGTTTAATGCCCTCATCAATCTGTTTCCTTTTATCGTGCTGTTATCGGCACTGGTTAGAACTTATCTCTATAACGATCAGGAAGTGCTCAATCATATCCGTGATTATTTAAGTGATGTGGCTCCGACAGTGGATCCTAAGATAATAGGAAACCTAATGGACCTCATCCCGAAGCGTCGGATTGTGGGAATCTTGGGATTTATGAGTTTAATCTGGACCTCCACATTGGTCTTCAGCTCCCTGCGGATAGCTCTCAATATCGTCTTCCGGGCGGAGAAAAGCCAGGGAATGCTACGGGGAATAGCCGTTGATCTTTTGATGATTTTCCTGGTGGGAATCCTCCTCCTGGTGAGCATGATTCTCAGCCCCGTTGTCATCTTCCTGCAGGGTTACCAGGAACAGATTCCCATGTCTATAGGACCGACGATTCAATGGATCCTGAAATATCTGCTCCCTTTTGTCCTGACCTATTGCATGCTTTTTTTAATTTATAAAATCATACCCAATATCAAGGTCCACATCAAATCCGCCCTTCTGGCGGCCCTCTTTACTAGTCTGCTCTGGGAATCGGCCAAACATCTTTTCGCCTGGTATGTCGTCCATCTCGTCAAGTACTCTATTTTTTATGGCTCATTCAGTACCTTGGTCATTTTCGTTTTGTGGGTGTATTATTCTTCGACGATTCTTGTTGTCGGTGGGGAGTTTGCTTATTTTCTGGAAGAAGATCGACAAAGATCAATGAACTGACAAGATCACAAAAGAAAGAGGAACTTATCCCGATGGAAGGATTTATTGATGGAGCATGGCTTTTTTGAAACACTATTTATGACTGGTGTAAAATTCAGAAAGAAGGAATTTATTATGTTAGAGAATGAAAAAGATTGCGGAAACTTTTTAAAAGGGCTTGTCATTGGCAGCTTTTTGGGCGCAGTGGCAGGCATTTTATTCGCACCTAAATCCGGGAAAGAGTTGAGGTCGGACATCAAGGAGAAATGGAACGAGGTTTTCAAGGATGGGAAGGGAATTTATGCTGATGGCGGCAAAAGAGCAAAAGAAATTATTGAGGAAGCCAAGCATCGAGCGAAGGAGTTAAAGAACGAGGCCGATCGATATCTTTCGGGGGCTCGCCAGAAGGCCAAAGAGATTTTAGCTCGTGGCGAGAGGATGGTGGCCGAAGCCGGTGAAGCGGAGGAAGGAGTCAAAGAGGAAAAGAAAGGCTAAATGGGAATGAGAAAGTCTGCCTAGCCGGTTGGCAATGAAGCGCAGCGGAATTGCCGGTCCGAGTTGATGCGGTTGTTAGGCAATTACCGCTATCGACTACGCCTCTTCACTTACTTTTCTCTCAGGGCCTCCCGCACTTGGATAGCCAGGTCCTTAATCGAGAAGGGTTTCTGGATGAAGTTCACGCCCTTGTCCAGGACACCCCGGTGAGCGATCACGTCGGCTGTATAGCCGGACATGAACAGAATATTCATGCCGGGGCAAAGAACTTGCAACCGCTCCGCCAGATCCCGGCCGTTCATTTCCGGCATGACTACGTCGATGATGACCAGGTGTATCTCGCTGGCCTGTCCCTCGACCAGCCCAATGGCTTCGCAAGGAGTGGCCATTGGTTCATTTCAACGAGAATAAATCTTTTTGAATAATACTTAGTCTTACAAAACAATAAGAAATAACCTTCCAGGATTCTCTTTTTATTCCCAACTATTTATAATCTTTGAATTTATTTGCCGAGCTGCTATTGGCACGGTTCTTGTTACTGTTTTTTTCAACAGGGCTCAAATAAATCGGCCGTGAGCTTCCAAAGCCCGGTAAAAGAACGAAGCCCAAAAAAATAACGAGTTAGTTCTCATCCGGAAATTCGAATTTCCGGAGGGAAACGAGTTAGGGCTATTGCGCCATCAAACTTTTAAGCAGCGGTTTAGTTCGAAAATAGGGTTGGCAGGTTATAATTAGCCCAGTCCTATTTTCAGTCCGGCCTCTTTTGGGAGGCCTCTTCTATAGGTCGACAAAGTCGACCGGTCCGGCATCCGAAAGGATGCCCCTTATTGAGGTCAGCAGAGCTGACCGACTCGTGGTGCCACGCCCCAAAAGGCGGGGCATGGCGGCTTAATACAAACTAGGCGATTGGTTTGCCGGAAAGGAGGCATCAATGCTTTGGACCGTATTTGTGATCCTCTTAATTTTGTGGCTTCTGGGATTAGTTAGCGGTTACACATTTGGCGGGGTTGTTCATATCCTGCTGGTCATCGCCATCATCGTAATTTTAATCCAGATTTTTCAGGGGAGAAGACGACTATAGCCTTTTAAACTTTTGTGCGGTCATTCTTCGACTTCGTCGGGGTTATTATGTTGTCAATGCTTAGCGGCGAAAAATAACCCTTCGCCGCAATTTCAAAATCCGGAAAATACCGGATAAGGATCCTGGTGAACAAGTCTTCTAAAACAAAAAATGATCTCCTTGGGGAGATAAAAGAGCTTCGGAAGAAGTTGGATGCTGCGGAGCGACAAATCCAGGATCTGGCCCACCAAAATCAGTCGAAAAAATCGTTCAAGGTTTGGGAAACGCGTTCTCGGGACTTCTTTGAGACAGCCCAAAACGGTATATTAATACTGGATGCCGAGACAGGACAAATTTCGGATATCAACCCCTTCTTGATAGAAAAGTTGGGTTATTCCAATAAAGATTTTTTAGGGAAAAAATTCTGGGAAATTGGTCTCTTTAAAAATATGGAGGCCGAGAAAACCGTCTTTATGGAATTGCGGGATAAAGGATATGTCCGCCTCGAGGATATTCCCCTTGAAACGAAAAAAGGCCGGCCTATTGCAATGGGTGAAAGAGCTATCGAACTTTGGACAGCCCTCGAGCAACCGGGACCTGGAATTAAAAAACATCGCCGGTCTGAGGAATCCTCTCGCGAAGCCTCTTCTAAAATTAAAAACGTGAAAGAACAACCGGAGACCGAAAATATCTATTTCCGTCAAGAGATTAAGATGGGACATCGATTCGACCATATTCTCGGGCAAAGCGATGGTCTCAGGTATATATTCTATCGAGCAGAGCAGGTCGCACCTCAGGACACAACGGTCCTCATTCTTGGTGAGACGGGTACGGGAAAGGAACTGATCGCCGGCCTCATCCACTCCCTGAGCCCTCGCAAGGATCGACCGCTGATCACCGTCAATTGCGCTGCTTTACCAGCCAATTTGATAGAAAGCGAATTGTTCGGCCGGGAGAAGGGGGCCTTTACCGGGGCCGATACCCGGCAGGTAGGTCGGTTTGAGATTGCCCACGGCTCCACCCTTTGCTTAGACGAGATAGGGGAACTGCCCTTGGAGTTACAGGCCAAACTGCTCCGGGTGATCCAACATAAAGAGTTTGAACGCCTGGGCTCGGCCCAGACCATTAAATCCGATGTCCGAATCGTGGCCACAACCAATCGAAACCTTCCGGAAGAGGTCCAGAAGGGCCGGTTTCGCCAGGACCTTTATTTTCGACTCAACGTCTTCCCCATCACCGTCCCTCCCTTACGGCAGCGGAAAGAAGACATACCGCTCTTAGTCCAGGCCTTTTTGGAACGATATGCCAAAAAACTTGGGAAAAATATCACCACCATCAAAAAGGAAACGATGAAGGCCCTGCAGGATTACCCCTGGCCTGGAAACATCCGTGAATTGGAAAGTATTATTGAACGGGCCGTGATCCTGTGTCCCGGGCCGGTCTTGCAGTTGGCGGACAAACTAGAAATTTCATCCTCCCCACTCTCCTCTGCTGTGAGAACTCTGGAAGAGTCGGAACGAAACCAAATTTTTAAAACCCTCTCGGAAACCCGCGGGCGCATCGAAGGAAAGGACGGGGCCGCTACCATCCTGGGTCTCCACCCGAGTACCTTGAGGGCCAGGATGCATAAGCTCGGATTAGTCCGTCCGGAGATTAAAAGGTCGGATTAAACTGTTCGGCCCCCTCAAGGTTTCCCTCAATATATGGAGGTTCCACCAGATATTGAGGCTGAAAAATAGTTTCAATCTCCTTTGCTATTTTCTCCTAATTCATCAAACCATACGATATCAGGCCCGATTTCAGACTTTTTCTTTTACCCCGGCTGTTGGTAAGTTACTTGCATTAAGATATTTTGGGATGCCTTAAAATAGATAGGGAGTAGTAAATATGGAACAGCAAGTCAAGATCCTGCACATTGATCCTGATTTTAAGGTAACCTACATTATTTACCGTACAGGGATCTCCATTTATTTAACCGTTCCATTGGAGAAAACGATTAACCGGCTAAAAACAGCAGATTTTGATTTGGTTTATTCCGAACCGCATAACAAGGCGATATTAAACAATCAACCTCATATCAATGGATGAGGCTTGAAAGTTTCTTGTGATAAAACCTCTTTTGGGCGGGCCATGGTTGTCTCAATGGAAAATACGGCAAAATTACAATTCCTAACGGAGGTTTGAAAATGAACCATAACATAATCCGAGAGGTCGAAGCACTTTACAACTTGAATCGAGATTTTTTATCGGGCGCTGGATTGGAGGAAAAACATCAGAATCCGGGCCTTCATCAAGCCGAGTACCGAAACACCTTTCGTAAAGATCCGGACAGATATCTCAAAAAGGACCAACTAATGTGTTTATTTAAAGATCTCTGATTCAAGGCGGCCTAACTTTTCAAAAACCAATTTAGGAGGTGTAATGGAAAAAGAAATCTCAGATGGTTAAATTTGAAAAGGGAATGCGGTAACTTAAAAAAATTTATTTCAAAACCACGGCAGATTGCCATTAATCACCAAAAAGGAGACC
>JBEKPQ010000062.1:0-22134 GCA_049520575.1 Thermodesulfobacteriota bacterium
CGGATGGGTGGAGCTGAAGCCTCGGTCAGTTGGGATTTGGCTTCTTCGGAAACGTAAGGGCATGAGACCAGTTCCGCCTTGCCGGCGGCCAGATTCATGGCAAAGGCCAGGCAGGTCGGCACCCCGCATTCCCCACAGTTTGTTTTGGGCAACAGTTTAAAGATTTGAATTCCCGTCAATGCCATGAAAAACTCCTTAGCTTTATTGATGTCACTCGACTACACGAGCGATTTTTTCTAAATCTATTTCCAGGATTCAAGGGGTCAAATCCTCGAATCCTTGTCCCCTTCTTTTCTTGTTACCCTACAATCGATTCCATGGACAGGGTCGGATGTCCTTTTTCCTTAAGCCAGGGCAGGATTTCGTCTTCGGTCTCTCCAACAGTTTCGTCGGCGATCAGGTCGATCAGATTAGGAAAGCCCAGCTCTTCTCCGCGTTTAATCAATCGATCACGCAGTTCTTCTTTAAGCTGTTTGGGCATCCAGACCATGCGCAGAAGACCCCCGTCCCCAGAAAGAAACTTCTTTTGAGTGATATTGAACTTGCCATGGCCTACAAACCCAGGGGTGGAGACCCCGCCGCCCATGATCCCGGCCAGGGTGGTGAACTTCATTCCCGAAGGGGTCATGCCGGTATACTCCCGGTTGACGGTCATAACCCCGTTACAGGACGGCAGTACCGCGGCGATGCATTCACAGCAGCCGCAAGTGGTCATAGGCTCATGGACCAAACTGTATAAGTTATAGCCCTTAATGGTTTGGCGGGAGGCCTTGTAAACGAAATTATTGACCCCTTTCCATTGACCCAGCTTCGGGTCCAGACATTCCCCTTTCAATACGGGCTGGTTCGGGCCGGTCGGGTTGATCTCAAAAGAGGCCTTGCAATCCATCCAGTTGTAGGCCCCGCAGAGGCCGGTCCGTTCCGGGCTGATCATACAGACATGGTTGGGGGCGAAGGACTGACACAAGGTGCAGGAATAATAGGTCTCCACATTCTCGTCGGTCATTTGCTCCACCCGTTCGTCCCGGGTGCGATAGATCCGGCGGGCCTCCTGAGTCAGTTTTTCCACATCTTCTTGTTTGGTGTAAAGGGTGACCTGGACCTTATCGAAGATAGCACCGAAGTCCTGATGGAATTTGGCATGAAGGATGACCCCGATATCTTTGAGGGTGAACCCTTTTTGTATGGCCGATTTTCCGACACGGATCCAGGCAATGTCCCTTTGACCGATGTGCATGACACCCTGGGCATAGTTGATCAAATGATGTATCTGCCTTTCCAGGATGGGTTCAAAATCTTCCTGCATCTGGCGGCCGGCCACCTGGACCATAATCCCCAGGGGCAAGGAGTCTCCTTTTTTGATATCACCAACATCCGGGCCGACGACCTCCACTTTCCCATCTTCAACGGCATTCATATCAGCCATCCTGACCAGTTCGGTGGCTTGGCTTATGCCGCCGCCCATTTCCAGATAGAGGTCTTCCTTACGAACCCGTTCACCTTCAAAAGCCGGGCCATAGGCTAAAGGAATGTCCACATTGGCCACATTGACCTTGAGACCCCGGATCTCGATGGATTTTTGTGGCATTTCCTTATGACTCACATTGGCCACTAAATGTTCATAGGCGCAGACCCCGGTGGGAAGTATTTCGGGGATGTTCGTATCGGCGATGGTCGGAAAGCCCCAATTGAAACAACCGGCGGCATTGGCCGCCCATTCGGCACTGACGGCGCCGAGGGCATTGACAAAGGCGAAGATACGATCCTTATTATAAAGCAGCATTTTTTTATAGTCACCGGGTTTGATCCCGCCGAAGGCCATGGCCACCCGGTTGGCAAAACCCAGGGCAAAGACCGCAGCCGAGATATCCGGGCCGAAGGGGACCAGACGGGTATTCCAGCCGATCTGCACACCGGCATCGAGAAGTTGTTCGGAAAAGGTGGTGCTGTTCTGGTTGGCGCACATAAAGACATAGAGATTTTTTTTCTGATACTCCTCAGCGATCCATTTGGCCGTTTCCGGATCCGGGGCGGCACCGACAATGGCGGCAAAACCCGGGGCCGTGCCGTCCACAAATTCCACTCCCCGTTTTCTGAAGACAGTATCTTCAGGCGCTCCCAGCCAGATCTTGCCTGAGGCCTCGTCAATATCTTCACTGACCAGATAAAAATTTGGATCTTCGAGATAGCGGATGGCCTCGGAGACCTCTTCGGCAAAGAGGGAGGCCATACCGGCATCGAGTAACGGCCCCCAATAAGGCAGGTGATACTCGTCTTTGATGGGGGCAGGCAAGAGTTTTCTGGCCACCTCCATGGGTTTTTGTGCTTCGCCAAGGGTCTTTATTGATAAACCGAGGATGGAATAAATGATCGGCAGATAATAGGCGGTATTGGGAAACTCGATCTTCTGATCCGGCCCGTATTTCCCCAAAGCCTTTATTAAAGTCTCCTCCGCTTTGGAAACGATATTGTAGGCACCTTGGATGGCGGCAACAGCAATAAATTTAGACATAAAATCCGTTCCTGCTTTCTAAAGAGGTTATTCAGAGAGAGACTTGCCAAAGACATTTGAAATTTTGGTGTTTATGGGTCTTGTTTTTTTAAGTTGTCCAAAAGGCAACTCTCTGCCCAAACTGGGACCCGCTCCGAAGGAGTGGGACTGAGCATGGCCTTATATGCGAAGAATACCGGCCCAATCCCGCCTTTGGCGGGATCGAAGCCAAGTTCAAAATTTGGCCCGGCAAAGAAGCTCATGGCCTAACAGTGGACAACTTAAAAAAACAAGACCCATAAACACTGAATATCAAGTTAGAGATAACTTCTCAAATTGAAAGAGTTAGTAGTTAAGCCGCTTCTAATTTCTGCCGGGCAGCCATATCCATGAACACACGCTCCCGGGCCTTATCAATCCCCAGGGCCTTACGCTTGGCGTTAATATGGGCGATAATCTTGCGGGCCATTTCGTGGGGATCCTCAACCAGATCCCATTTGCCGCCATACATCTTTTCCATCCCATTAAATAAATAATCTTTAAAAACCGGCGATCCTTCAACCTGGAGGTTGACCCCAAAAAGGGTATAGACCCCGGAAGCCACGAAATACTGACCGATGGAGATGGCTTTCTCACTCATCCATTCCGGAGCGCAGCCGGCAACCGGGAGATCACTGATGTCGTTTCCCAATCCCCCGGCCTTGACCATTTCGGTGGCAGCCATGAGGATACGAGAATTATCCACGCAGGAGCCCATGTGCAGGACCGGCGGGAGACCTACGGTCTCACAAACCTCAGCCAAGCCGGAGCCGCAATAGACTTTGGCGGATTCGGGGGTAAGCAGCCCGGCCTTCCCGCAGGCCATGGCACTACAGCCCGTGCTCAGGACCAGGATATCATTCTTCAGAAGTTCCTTGACGACGATTAGATGGGCGCTGTCATGCATGGTCCGGGCATTGTTGCACCCAACGACACCGGCAATGCCCCGGATACGTCCGTTAATGATGTTTTCATTCAAAGGGACATAAGAACCGCGGAAGGTGCCCCCCAGATGGTAATTGATGGCTTCATAACTGAATCCAACAACCATCTTTTCCTTTTCGTTGGGGATCAGTACCTCGGCGCCCCGGTTGGTGAAATTTTCTACCGCGGTTCTGACGATTCGTTTGGCGTCTTCCAGAGCATGGTGCTCGTTAAACTGTATATGGACAGTGTCGCCCGAGGCGATTTTGCAGCGGGTATTGGTGGTGATCAGCTTGGTGTGATAACAGGCAGCGACATTAGCCAGATTTTCCATGATGCATTGAACATCGACCACCATGGCATCCACAGCCCCGGTAATGATGGCCAGTTCCGGTTGTAAATAATTACCGGCAATGGGCATACCGTGGCGAACCAGGATCTCATTGCCCGTACCGCCCATACCGGCCAGGATGATCCCCTTGGCCCCTTTGGAAGCTGCTAACTTAAGCATCTCCGGGTCCTGGGAGGCCACGACGATCATTTCCGAAAGAAAAGGTTCATGGCCATGGACGATGATATTGACATGATCTTTTTTTAAAACCCCCAGATTAATCTCCCCCTGAACCGGATAAGGGGTCCCAAAAAGGATATCCTGCATATCGGTAGCCATCATGGAGCCGGCCCAACCGTCGGCCAAAGCGGTACGGGAGCCTTGTTTCATCAGGTTTTCATAGTCTTGATCAACGCCCATATGGGTCCGGTGTATCATCTCGACGATCTCCCGGTCGATCCCACGGGGGATAACGTCTAATTTTTTCCACAACGCATAGCGCGCCTGGGGAGCGCGTTTGGCATAGTAGATTTCGCCCTCTTGTTTGCCCCATTCACCTAATATCTTTTCGCCGACTTCTCCGGCGATATCGTAAAGGTCCCGATCTTTTTCCTGGTCGTCGACGGTTACGGTAGTGGCCACCTCAAAATCTTTGGCGATTTCTTTCAGCTTGACTTCATCTTTAATCTTGTAATCCTCGGTTTGTTTTCGAGCTGCGGCCAGGAAGACTTCCGCCACCCCTCGGCCATGATCGGAATGGGCGGCCGCACCGGCAGCGATCATGCGGGCAAAATTCCGGGCAGCGATGGTTTCCGGAGTGGCCCCGCATAAGCCCATGCGGGTATCCTTTCCTTCCAAATCCTTTTTGGTCAAAGGGAGGCGGCAAGGCCCTTGAGCACACATCTTACAACAGGTCCCTTGGAGGCCGATATTACAGGGCTTCATGGATTCAGCCCGATCAAAAATGGTTTCCACCCCATCCTGCTGAGCCTTATAAAGCATTTTAACGGTGGCCTGATCCACACTATGATCTTCAGGTTTTATTTTCTTTTTTTCTTTTGCGGTAATCGTCAAAGTTTCTTTGGCTTCTTCTGCTGCCATCGTTGTTACCTCCTTGGACTAACCAACTTTTGGACTGCTTTAGGGGCGCATTAACGTCTAACTAAGCCCTCATGCCCGTCTGCGGTAGGCACCACGAAGCGTGAAAAAGGATTCAAGTCCCGCCAAAGGCGGGATTGAACCCTCGAATCCTTGAATCCTCGCTCCTGTCTTCTCATTTTCTTCTATTCACCCGATTGATTTGGGCCAAGAGCTTGTCCACCGGAGAAAATTGGATTTCAGCCACTTTCATCTCTTTGGGTTCTTCGGCACAGACGGCTTCTTTCCTGACTACCCTCTTTGCCCTTTCGGCTGACCGGGCGGCTTGCAAGGCTTCTTCCTCAGCCTTTGCCTTGGCATTAACCTCATCCCTGGATTTTTTCTCGGCCTCTATTTTGGCCTCCGCTTCGGCTTTTGCCCTGGCATCAGCCTTTGCTTTTTCCTTGGTTTCAATCTCGGCCTTTACTTTGGCTTCGGACTTTATTTTTTCTTCTGTTTTGGCCGGAACCTTGGCCGGTTCTTTTGCTTTTGGTGCGGCGGCCTGTGGAGAAACCATTTCGGCCTTAGGGGCCGTTTCCTTGGCCTTGGCTGGTGCCGCTTTCTTTTCTTCTTTTTTCGGCTCGGCATCAGCCGCCTTTTTTTGGGTTATTTCAGGATAATCCCCTTTGGGTTTTACATTCAAAGCGGCAAGTTTCGCCTTCAGATCCGACGGACCGATATCCGAATCCCCGCTAATCATTTGGGCCATTAACCTTTTTACCAGCTTAACGGTTTCGGGGTGTCTTAAAATCAAGATGTCCGATCCGGCCAAGAGATAAGATACTGCTCCTACCGCTTCCATAAGGATCCCACGTTTGGCAGCATCTCCCAGGGTCGGGGCTTCTTCTTGGGTCAGGTTAGCCTCCTTGGCCTTCCAGACTTCGTTGCCGAGGTTGTTGATTATGGGATATTGAAGCTTTTCGTCTTCCTGAGCCAAAGCAGCCATACGGATCCGTTCCATCACCGAATAAGAGTATTCCAGGCCATAGCCAAGGCCGCCGGTAGTCGGATCAATAATAATTTTTTCTTTGGGGACCCCCAGATTTTCCAATAAGATGTTCAATTGCTTGGCCAGGTTAACATCTATCGGGGTGGAAGCGATCAGGGCATGATGATAACCCAAGGCCGAGGCCCCGATCTGCTTATGATTTCCTTCGGACGCCGGGCCGAGGGTTAGATTTTCTCCCTGGCAATCCTCACTGATCTTTCGAAGGACATCGGTGTCTTTGTTTTCATTCCCTGATCCCCAGACGATAACCGGGACCTTGACTGCCTTTAAAACCTTCCGGACAACGGCCGAGGCCTCTTCCGGACCCTTGTCCAACCCATTGGGGTCCGTACTTTTAAGTTGAATAACTATGGCTTCCGCTCCAAATTTCTCCACGCATTTCTTGGCCCAAGCCGCTGGATCAGCCAGAACATCGGCAAAAGGCTCCATTGCGGTTACCGGCCAGTCATCCGGCTTCGTGTCCCATATTTCCATGGCAATTTTAGGAGGATTCGGCATTTGCCCTTCAAACAAATGAAAGGGATAAGAACTCTCTCCCCCAACAGTGAGGGTAGAAGCTTTCCCGATGGTCACCTCATTTATTTTTCCCGAATAGGAGATTTTCGGTGTTTTAAAACCCAAAGACATTCCCCCTTATTTTTAAATTTTAATACCTTGATGAATGTTACTGGTTGATTAGATACTCCAAAGCAGGCAACAGGAGTTCTTTGTGGAATATAATGCTTCTTTCAAGAAAAAACAAACCAAATTTATCGGCTTTCAAGACCTGTTGGGGGCTTGGCCCCCTTCCCTTGTGACAACTTCTTCAAGAGGAATTTCGATAAACATAAAAAGGATCAGTCATACCGAAGATGACAACAGACATCATTTGGTATGAGCATCAAAGAAGTATAGAAAAAATCCAAAACAGTTAGAATTTGATTTTTAATGCCCCGTGCAGGAGCATGGGGTCATTTATCAGATCCCGCCACCTGAGAATGTTTGCCTTGGTGTTTCGGGCTAAAGATAAAAGGATATTGGTTTTGTGGAATCGCCTCGACACCTAGGCGTGCACTCATCCACAACAAGTGATACCATCAGACCGTAAGGATAACAACAAGATAAAAGAATTGATTCTAATATTGGGAGATAAAAAGGGAATCTGGGAAATACTTAATTACTAATGCTTGAACCCTGACCGTGTCTACAAACCGGGAACCTTTTCCTCTGACAGAGACCTTTTAAAGAGAGCTTTGAAAAACATCCCCTTTTGCCCAATCTCAGCGTCAGACTCAAAATTTAATCCTCGAAATACTATATGTATTCCTGTGGTTAAAATTTTCGTCTTCCTTGACCTTGAACAAAATTGAACGTTTTTCAAAGCTCTCTTAAAGAGAGACCCTAAGGCCTTTGTCATAACGTGTCAGTCAAAAAGCAACTTCTATCAAACAACGGCCTTTTGCGTGTGGGCAACAATGGCCTCGACGATCCTTGGCCAAGCCCCACCGTGCGGGAGATCGTGCCCCATGCCCTCGATCAGCATCAGTTGAGCTCCCGGGATCGCTTTGGCCGTGTCCTTGCCTCCCTCCACCGGGACAAGAGGGTCACTGGTTCCATGAACCACCAGGGACGGTACCTTTAGTGAAGCAAGGGCAGGGACTCTGTTGTCTTGCGTTAGAATGGCAACGAGCTGGCGGGCTTCGCCCTGGGGGTAAAAGCAGCGGTCGTAGCTCTCAGCCAAGATCTTGCGGGTCCACTTTTCATCCACTGGAAAACCAGGGCCGGCAATGGTTTTAAAGACGTTAAGCATGTGCTCGACGTTCGCCTCCCGCTCGATGGGAGGAGGGGTGATAAGCAGTCCCATCACCTCGGGCTTTGGTTGAGGAAGTTCCGGATTGCCGGTGGATGAATAAATAGAGGTCAAACTCAGGACGCGGGAAGGATGTCGGACGGCGATCGTCTGGGCGATCATTCCCCCCATGGACATACCACAGATGTGGGCCTTCTGAATTCCAAGGGCGTCCAGGAGGCCTACCGCGTCATCAGCCATATCTACCATGGTGTATGGCGGCTTGATCTTTTTGCCCTTGGTAAGCTTTCCGAATATATCCATAAGATTTGGCACACCGGCTTCCTCAAATTTGGTGGAGAGCCCCACATCCCGGTTGTCAAATCGAATGACATAATAACCGCGTTTCGCCAAGTCTCGGCAAAGATCAGCGTCCCAGTGGATCAGTTGCCCGCCCAACCCGATGATTAGAAGCAGCGGTTGGTCGGCTGCGTTTCCGAAGGTTTCATATTCAATCTGAATCCCGTTGGCATTTACTGTGGGCATTTAAGCACCTCCTTATTGAATTTGTCTGTGTAGATTCTTTTTGGTCAAAATGTGCCAAGTCAGCTCTTGACTCTTTCTCTCGTTTATTCAATGGGACAAACTTGTTAAAATAACAAAAAGGCTGAATACTTATTAATAAAAAGGATTATCTGTTCAGCTATCACTTCAATCGGCCCCTTGGCCGGGTAACTTACTTCAAAAAGCAAGGAAATATTAGCTTCACAAATATGGGTGAAAAACTTTTAAAAGGACGTTCGACGGTCAGCGTTCGTCGCTCGGCGAAAAAAAGAAACTTAACCTCAAAACTGAGAGCCCAAAAATAATTGTAAGTAAATAAAGGCAAAAAGGGGGGAAGTCAAGGAAAAAGTAAAAAACAATAGTCGTTCATCGTTCGGCGATAAAAAGCATGAGGGATGAGGCACGAGGGACAAGGGATGAGGCGGGGAAGAAGTTCGGAGTAATGAGTTTGGAGTTCTGAGAAAAAAAAGAGGATCATAGTCATTAGCAAAAACCATGACCAAACAGACCAAATAGACCAAACAGACAAGATAGACCAACAGAGTTCAAAGCTGAAAGGGAGGAAGGGTTAGATGCCGCTGTGGCCGAAGCCGCCGTCGGCCCGGTCGGTATTATCTAAATTATCGACCACCTGAATCTCAGCCTGGTAAACCTTATGGATCACCAGCTGGGCCAGGCGGTCTCCGCGGCGTAGGGTATAAGGTTTTTGACCCAAGTTAATGACCGCCAGCCCGATTTCGCCCCGGTAATCGGAATCAATGGTGCCCGGAGTGTTGATCAGGCTGATGCCGTGCTTCAGGGCCAGGCCGCTGCGAGGCCGTATCTGACCTTCAAATCCAATGGGTATGGCCAGGGCCAAACCGGTTGGGATCAGACGGATTTCTCCTGGAGAGAGGGTTAGTTCGTTTTCAATAGAGGCCGGCAGATCCAGACCGGAGGAGCCGGGGCTCATATATTCGGGGATGGGGAGATCCTGGTCTTTTTCAGGATTCAGACGGCGGATTTGAAGGATCAGCTTGGTCATCACAGGGTTATGGCCGGGGTGGGGAGATCCCCATCGTTCACCGGCCCCAGAGAGACCAGGGAGAACTGGTCGGGCTGGAGAATCTCATCGGCCAGGGCAACCAGCTCGTCGGCAGTTACCTTGTTCAGGTCATCCAGAACTTCTTCAAAGGAAATGTCCCGGCCGAACATCATTTCATTTTTGGCAATACGGGTCATGCGGTTATCGCTGCTTTCGGCCCCCAGGAGAATCCCGCCCTTGACAAATTCCTTGGCTGCAGAAAGTTCTGCCGAATCGAGTTTCCCTTCCTTGAGTTTCCGCAGCTCCTCTCCGATCACCTCCAGGGTTTGGATCAGGGTCTCCTTGGCCACGGCGGTATAGATGCCCCACAGACCGGTGTCCTGGTGGGCAGAGAGAAAGGAATAAATGGCATAGGCCAGTCCCCTTTTTTCCCTGACCTCCTGAAACAAGCGGGAACTCATGTTTCCGCCCATAATGACATTCAGCAGAGTGATGACATATCTTCTGGGATCAATGGCCGCCGGGGCCTTGGCGGCCCAGGCCACATGAACCTGTTCCAAATCTTTAGGAAACACCTTTGATTTTGAACGCAGGACCGGACCGAGTCGGTTACCCACAGGGGTGGTGGGTTGAATCTTGTTCAGTTCAGGGGCCATCAGATTTACAAAGGCCTCATGATCCACCTTTCCGGCCGCGGCCACCACAATCTTTTCCGGACCATAGGACCGCACCAAGTAATTCAGGATCTTTTGCTGGTCGATGGCTTGAACCGTTTCGGGTGTCCCCAGGATCGGCTGGGCCAGAGAGTTCCCCTGATAGATCGTTTGTCCCAGAAGCACATGAATCAGTTCATCCGGGGTATCTTCGACCATGCTGATTTCCTGGAGGACCACCAGCCGTTCCCTTGCCAATTCTTCGGGATCGAACAGGGAGTTCAGAAAGATATCCAGGAGTATCCCGACCCCCTGCTCCAAATGATTATCCAGGACGCGGGTATAGAAGCAGGTCTGTTCCTTGGAGGTGAAGGCATTGGACATTCCTCCAATGGCATCCATCTCCTTGGCAATCATAAGGGCCGTCCGATTACGGGTGCCCTTGAAAATCATGTGTTCTATAAAATGGGAGATCCCGTTTTCTTCAGGGCTTTCATCACGAGAGCCGTTTTCCACCCAGATGCCTACTGAGACCGAATACAGATAAGGCAGGGTCTCGGTGACGATCCGGAGCCCGTTGGGTAATACGGTTTTTTGGACTATAGATGTCATTTTTGGGGAAGGGTCTGGCCCAAGGCGGCCTTGCGGCTTAACCTTATCTTGCCCTGCCGGTCCACTTCCAGGACCTTGACCAGGACTTCATCGCCTTCCTTGAGCACATCGGTCACCTTCTTGACATGATGATTGTCCAGTTGTGAGATATGGACCAGACCTTCGGTGCCGGGTAAGACCTCGACAAAGGCCCCGAAGTCCATGATCTTGATCACCTTGCCCATGTAAAGCTGCCCGATCTCCACCTCCTGAACGATCTCTTTGATCATGGCAATGGCCCGATCCACGCTCTTGCTGTCCGAAGAGGCGATGACGATTTTTCCGGAATCCTCCACCTCGATCTTGGCCCCGGTCTCAGCAACAATGGACCGGATGACCTTGCCGCCCGGGCCGATCACTTCCCGGATCTTTTCCGGATTGATTTCGATGGTGGTGATCTTGGGGGCGTAATCAGAGATGCTGGTCCTGGGCTGCTGGATGGTCTTGTTCATTAAACCGAGAATGGACAGCCTTCCCTCCTTGGCCTGACGAAGGGCCTGGCCCATGATTTCCTGGGTCACCCCTTGAATCTTGATATCCATTTGCAGGGCCGTAACCCCCTTTTCCGTGCCGGTGACCTTGAAATCCATGTCCCCGCAGTGATCTTCGTCACCCAGGATATCGGTCAGGACAGCCACCTGGCCCTGTTCCATAATCAATCCCATGGCCACTCCGGCCACATGAGATTTAAAGGGCACGCCGGCGTCCATCAAAGCCAGGCTCGCCCCGCAGACCGTGGCCATGGAGGATGAACCGTTGGACTCCAATACCTCCGAGACAATGCGGATCGTATAGGGAAAATCGTCACTGGAGGGCAACAGGGGTTTTAAGGCCTTTTCGGCCAAGGCCCCATGTCCGATCTCCCGTCGTCCTGGGCCCCGCAGCATCCGGGCCTCTCCGACCGAAAAAGGCGGAAAATTATAATGAAGCATAAAAGACTTGAAGGATTCCCCGTTCAACGAATCGATTCTTTGTTCATCCGAGGAAGTCCCCAAGGTGGTTACGGCCAGGGCCTGGGTTTCCCCCCGGGTAAAGAGGGCCGAGCCATGGGTCCTGGGTAAAACCGCTACCTCACAGGAGATGGGCCGGACTTCATTATAGGTCCTTCCACCGATCCTGGTTTTTTGCTTCAGGATCATATCGCGAATCAACTGCCGTTCCAGCTCTTCGAAGAATTTATTGATTTCTTTTTTGGTATCCGGGTTGTCCGGGTCGTCCTGGCTCAACTCTTTCAAGAGGTCTTCCTTGATTTCATGAATACGTTCCTGACGCTCTTTTTTCCCGTTGAGGGTCAAAGCCTCTTTTAAAGGTGTTTGGGCCATATCAAATACCCTTGCTTTTAAGGCCTCATCTTCCACTGGAGCAGGCCATTCCTTTTTGGTGTTGCCCACAGCCAGTCCCAGTTTTTTCTGGAGTTCGAGGATTGCTTGAATCCCCTGGTGGCCGTAAAAAACCGCCTGCACCAGATCTTCTTCAGAGACCTCTTTGGCCCCACCTTCCACCATGACCACGGCCTCCCGGGTGCCGGCCACAATCACATTGAAGTCACTATCGACCAACTGGGAACTAGTGGGGTTCAAAATCAATTCTCCATTGACGCGTCCCACACGGATCCCGGCAATAGGCCCGTTAAAAGGGATATTGGAAACTTCCAAGGCGGAAGAGGCACCAACCAGGGCCAGGACATCAGGATCGTTTTCCTGATCCACGGACAGCACCGTGGCGATGACCTGAGTTTCATTACGATACCCCTTGGGAAAAAGGGGACGTAAAGGCCGGTCAATCAAACGGGAAGTCAAGGTTTCTTTTTCGCTCGGCCGGCCGATTTCTCTGCGGAAAAAACTGCCCGGAATCTTTCCGGCGGCATAAGCCATCTCCTGATAATCAACCGTCAAGGGCAGGAAATCGATCCCTTCCCGGATATCGTTGGAGGATACCACTGTAACCAAGACAATCGTTTCCCCGTATTGAACCAGAACTGCACCGCCGGCCTGTTTGGCCACCCGGCCGGTTTCAATACTTAAGGTCCTTCCATTTATTTCGGTAGTCACTACATGAACCATTACAGTAAGCTCCTTTACTGGGAAGACTATAGGCCCTATTTACGAATTCCCAATTCTTGTATGAGGTTTCGATACCGTTCGGCATCTTTTTTTCTTAAATAACTCAGCATCCGTTTGCGCTGACCCACCAGTTTGAGCAGCCCCCGTCGGGAGTGGTGATCCTTCTGGTGGGTTTTAAAGTGTTCAGTCAGATATTTGATCCGTTCACTTAATAAGGCAATTTGAATCTCTGGGGAACCGGTGTCTGTGGGGTGTACCCCGAATTTGCCCAGAATTTCTTTTTTTTGTTCCGCATATAATCCCACGATATACCTCCTTTAAATAAATAAACGTTCTTGCCTGTCTAAGACGGGCATCTTTTGTTTGAAATAGGATTCAAGGATTCCAAAGGTCAAGGAGTCGAGGGAAAGGAGTTTAAATATAACCCAACCTCTCAAACCCTTGTATCCAGGAATCTTCAGCCCCTATCTTGGTTAAATAATAACCCTAATAGGTTTAAAAATAAGTTTAACATCCCTTTCTCTTTGATAAATGGCCCACAATTCATCCTTAGGGCTTTTCACACAGATCGGCACCCCGGGTTCGACTTGAGGCCAGGGGGAAATACCCTGGTCCGGGGTCAGAAATCCTCCCTGTTTGATTTTTTCTTTCCATCGCCACTCGACACAGATCTGAGGAAGATTCTGCAAAATCTTCTCAATCGGGATTTTATAGGCCTCGATTTCTTCCGGGGTGGAAGCTTGTTGGATCCTTTCCAGGGTCAGGGCTTGAGCAAGGATAAAAGGCCCGCTTTGAATCCGCTGCAATTCCTCTAAATAGGCGCCGCACCCCAACCGGTCTCCAACATCATTACAAAGCGTGCGGATATATGTCCCCGGAGAACAAAAAACTTCAAAAGCCACGCGTTCTCCTTCCACATTGAGGGTCTCAATGGAATCAATAGTAATCAGCCGCGGCGGTTTGACGATCGTTATCCCCCGCCTGGCCCAATGATACAGGGGTTTTCCTTTATACTTCAGGGCCGAAAATGAAGGGGGCACCTGGTCCTGAAGGCCGATGAATTCCTTAAAAACCTCCTCAATCCTTTTTCGATCAGGAATTGCGAGCGGACCAGTACTGATTACCTGGCCGGTCGTATCCTGGGTGTCCGTCTTTTTTCCCAAGACCATGACAGCCCGATATCCCTTCATGCGGTCGGGAATAAAAGGGATGATCTTGGTCGCCCAGCCGATACAAACAGGCAATACCCCGGTGGCGATCGGGTCCAGCGTCCCCAGATAGCCCATCTTTTGAAGATCGGTGGTCTTCCGAAGGATTTGGAGCACCCGGTTGGATGTCATCCCCGATGGTTTGTCCACCACTAAAATTCCTTCCCAGATCGATGGTTCGGAAAATTTGGGAAGAGCTGGCTTAGAATTTACGGCTATCATGATTCAACAGGTTCTTTGGCCGGAGATAAATCTTTTAATATCGATTCGATCCGGTCTCCATATTCGAAGGAAGTATCGTGTTTAAATTCCAAATCAGGAATCCGTCGCAGTTTCATGCGCTGTCCCAGTTCCCGTTTAATAAATCCTGCAGCACTCTGAAGTCCTTCCAAACCCCGTTGTACGTCATCAGGATTTCCAAACCGGCTGAAATAGACCCGGGCCAGCTTCAGGTCGGGCGAAACCTCGACGCCGGTAATGGTAACCATTTCCAGCCGGGGATCTTTTATTTTCCGGACCAGCAACTCTGAAATTTCCTGCCGGATCAATCCCCCGATTTGTATCGTCCTTTTGGGCTTTGAAGAGTTAGACTGCATTATCGTTTTCCTGGGGTCCGAGGATTTTGTAACTTCAGTTTATAGTTCGGAGTTCGGAGTTGTGAGATTTTGTTCCGAACTAATCACTCCGAACTAAAAATTACCTATTCAACCCTCATCAGTTAATAATCAAGGAGTTCGATATGCGTATCAATATCCACCGCCACCTGCAGCCGTTCTATGAAATTGATCACCTGATCCAACCGACCGTTGACCTGTCGTCGATCGTTACCCAGGCTGCAAACCCCCAAACGGGCCTTTTGCCACAGATCCAGGTCGTCCACCTCGGCAATGGCCACATTAAATCGATGATGGACTTTATCCTTTACGCTTTTGACGACCTGGCGCTTGTCCTTCAGGGAATGAGATTCCGGCAGATAAAGGATCATTTCCAAAATACCAATCACCATGGCTCACTCAATAAATCCGAAATTTCCAATCACGAAGCACGAAACAAGCACAAATGACCAAAAATTGAACATCCAAAACAAAAACGTTTTAAATTTTGAATTTGTTTCGGATTTTGATATTCGGATTTCGAATTTATACTTAAATGATATTGGATATCCTTTTTTGATTTTTATTTCCCATATTCCGCAATCCCCAATCCGAAATCCGCACTCAACATTATAGTTCCGGTTTTACGTCCTCCAACATGTACGCCTCAACAACATCCCCCACTTTGAGATCATTAAAATTTTCCAGGTTGATGCCGCATTCATAACCGGCAAGGACCTCTTTAACGTCGTCTTTGACCCGTCTGAGGGAAGCGATTCGGCCGTCATAGACCACCACCTGGTCTCTCAGAAGACGGGCCTTGGTATTTCTTTCAACCTTCCCGTCGACCACAAAACTTCCGGCGATCGCCCCCACTTTAGGTACATGAAAAACTTCCCGAATTTCGGCGTGCCCTTGAACAACCTCTTTATGAATCGGTTCCAGCATACCGACCATGGCATCTTTGACATCCGAAATCAGTTGATAGATGATGTCGTAATACCGGACATCCACCTGTTCCTGTTCTCCCATCTCCTGTACTTTATGGTTCGGCCGGACATTGAATCCGATGATAATGGCCTTGGAGGCTGAGGCCAGCATGATATCGGTCTCCGTGATCGCTCCCGGAGAGCTGTGGATTATATTGACCTTGATGACGGGAGTGCCCAATTTTTGCAAGGCCTCGGTGATCGCTTCAATCGAACCCTGGACATCGGCCTTGAGGATGATATTAAGTTCTTTTATCTCTCCTTCCTGGATTTGTTCATAAAGCTTTTCCAGGGTAACCTTGCTGGTCTTGGAAAGTTCGGCCTCCCTCTTTTTCTGGAGGCGGTAAAAGGCGATCTGCCTGGCGGTTTTTTCATCTTCACAAACGACAAATTCATCTCCGGCCAAGGGAACACCGCTAAATCCATGGACCTCAACCGGTATCGAGGGCAGGGCTTGATCAACCTTCTGCCCCCACTCATCATAAAGGGCCCGGACCTTTCCAAATTGGATCCCACAGACAAAAGGGTCACCCGTTTTTAAAACTCCTCCTGAAATAAGCACGGTAGCAACCGGTCCCCGGCCTTTATCCAGTCGGGCTTCCACGATCCTTCCCGTAGCCAATTTATTGGGATTGGCCTTTAACTCCAGCACCTCCGCCTGCAAGAGGATTAATTCCATAAGATTGTCCACGCCCTTACCTGTTTTAGCCGATACCTCGGCAAAAATCGTGTCTCCACCCCATTCCTCAGTAACCAGCCCGTAATCGCCCAACTGTCTCTTGACCCGGTCCGGATTGGCATCGGGTTTGTCGATTTTGTTGATGGCCACGATGATGGGAACGCTGGCCGCCCGGGAATGATCAATGGCCTCTTTGGTTTGCTGCATCATTCCGTCTTCTGCGGCCACAACCAGGATAACGATATCCGTTATTTGGGCTCCTCGGGCCCTCATGGCCGTGAAGGCTTCATGACCGGGGGTATCCAGGAAAACGATTTCCCCCTTGTCCAAACGAACATGATAGGCCCCGATATGCTGGGTGATTCCTCCTGCCTCCCCGGCGGTAACATTGGTTTTTCGAATAACATCCAACAAAGAGGTTTTTCCATGGTCCACATGTCCCATAATGGTGACCACCGGAGGCCGGGTCTGGAGTTCTTCCTGAAGATCGGCGTGAAGTTTTAATATTTGTTCTTCCTCAAGATAAACTTTTTCCGCTTCGAAACCAAATTCGGCTGCCGCTATAGCGGCCGTATCAAAATCAATGGATTGGTTTAATGTAACCATAAGTCCTAAGGTGATCATTTTTTTAATGAGATCTCCTGATTTAATGCCCATTCTCTTGGCCAGTTCCCCTACATTGATGGCCTCAGATATCTTTAAACGGCGTTTGATGGCCTTGGGGGTGGTAATTTCCGTTTTCTTAAATTTCTTGACCGGTAATTTTCCCCCTTTGCCGGTCCGGTAGGCCCTGGCCTCTTTTCCCGAATCATCATACAGATCCGCCCGCTCAAAAATCTCTCTCTTCTTTTTAAAGATTTTGGCCTTTGCGGTTTCTTCCTCGGCCGAAATTTTTCCGATTTTTTGCTTTCTTTTAGGGGATATTTTGTCTTTTGAAACCTCTTTACCTGGCTTGTCATCCCTTTTTTCTTCCGGTTTAATACTGGGACTGTGAGGGCGAGGGGTTTGAACCAATTTAACGACCGGTTCCGCCGGCCGGATCACTTTGGCCGGGGTTTCCGCCCGGCGGATCACTTTGGCCGGGGTTTCTTTGGCCGGCTTGAGAGGTTTAACCGGATGAAGTTTGGTTACAGCAATGGGTTGGGCGATTTCTTTTTGTTCTTTATCCGGTTTTGACTGTTTTTTAACAATCCCTTCGGTAATCGGTCCTATGGGGGATCCCTCTTCGACAACCTTTACCTTCGGCCGTTTCGATTCCGGCTGAGGTTCCGGAATCGGTTCTTCTACCGGTGGTTCAATGACCGGTTCGACCTCTACGATCTTTCTTCGCCGACGGATGACCGTGGATTTGATCCGCTGTTCTTCAACAACCAAGGATTTAGTCCCCTTCAGATGACCTTTGATCAGGGAAATCTGTTCGTCAGTTAGGGACGAAGAATGACTTTTGATTTCGATCCCTAGCTCACGAATAAGGTCCATCAGGGCCTTGTTCTCCATGAGTAGTTCTTTGGCTAATTCATAGACTCTAATTTTGGCCATTTACCCCCCCTGCCGGCGGAAGCGTTAAAAAGTTATTCAACCTGGGGCCGATCTCCAAGTCACGGCCAAAGGCCTTATGGCGGTTCTTGGCGGCCTTCAAGCCAGACAGACAGGTCTCCCTCCGGCACAGATACCACCCTCGTCCCGGTATAATTTGTTTGGGATCAAGCTCTAAGGTTTTTGTATTGAGAATGACCATTCTCAACAATTCCTTTTTGTCCTTTTTTTTTCTGCAGACCCGACAAGTCCTTTGCCCGATTAAACGAGTCATTCAATTGGGACCTTATTTCCTTTTACAGAGGCTGTCCCCAACCCCTTATCTTCGGTTGCCTCATGGTCAACCTGAGGGTCTTTAGGTTGGGTAATTTTTAGATATTCCTTGGCGGATTCTATTAATTTTTCAGCTTTTTTAGGTGTAATTCCGGAAACCTGACCCAGCTCGGCGAGATTGGATTCAGCCACTTCTCGGGCCGATCCAAACCCTCCCTTATACAGGGAGTCAGCAGTGGCTTCTCCGACCCCGGAAATTTGCAGCAAGGATTGATATCCGTCTCGCATGGATTTGGTATATTTCGATTCACTCTTGACATCAATCTTCCAGCCGGTCAAGCGAGAGGCCAAGCGGACATTCTGTCCCCTTTTCCCAATGGCCAGTGACAATTGTTCATCGGGCACTACCACTTCCATGGAGCGGTTGACTTCATCAATGATCACCCGAATGATCTCGGCCGGCGCCAGGGCGTTACAGGTAAATTTGGCCGGATCCGGATTCCAGGAAATGATATCGATCTTTTCACCTTTTAGCTCCTGAACCACATATTGAACGCGATTCCCTTTCATTCCTACGCAGGCCCCGACCGGATCGACATCTTTGTCTTCACTGACCACGGCAATTTTTGAACGGCTCCCCGGGTCCCGGACCACATTGATAATACGGACGATTTTTTGGGAAATTTCTGGAACCTCCATTTCAAAAAGGGCAGCTAGAAACTGGGGATGGGTTCTGGATAGGACTATCTGAGGGCCTTTGCTGATTTTTTTCACTTCCAGCACATAGGCCCGGATTCGATCCCCTTGTTTGTAGGTCTCAGTAGGTATCTGTTCGTTGATCGGCAGGATCGCTTCGGTCCGACCCAGGTTGATAATGGCCGCCCCTTTGTCGAACCGCTGGATGATGCCGTTGATGACCTCGCCTTTTCGATCTTTAAAATCTTCAAAGACGATATCCCGTTCCACATCCTTCATCCGCTGGATGATCACTTGTTTGGCCGATTGAGCGGCAATCCGACCGAACGAACTGGTCTCCATCTTAATTCCAAGGCTGTCTCCGATCTCACATTCGGGATCGAGTTTTTTCCCTTCCTCAATAGAAATCTGGGTGTTGGGGTCCTTGACTTTGTCCGCGACCTCCTTGAATTCAAAAACCTCGATCTCTCCCAGCTCATCATTGTAATTGACCTCGATCTCTGTTTTTAAGCCTAATTTTTTTTTGGCCGCCGACACAATGGCTTCCACCAGTGTGGCAATCAGGATCTCTTTGTTTATTCCTTTGTCCCGGCTGACCTGATCAATAACCCTCTTCAGTTCTAAAGGAGGAATACCGATCAATTCTTTTTCTTTTTTCTGTATCAAACCCATCGCCTTTGACTCCTTTACTTAATAACGGAATTAAGGTTCGACGATATCGTCACTCAAGTTCGGAGTTCGGAGTTATTAGTTCGGAGTATAAACACCGAATCCCAAAAGATGAACTCTCAACTTCGAACCCAAAACTTCCCTTTTCTCCTTTGAATCCCAATGCCGCTAAAATTCAAACCCTAACGTAAAAAACCAATTCAGCCCTCAAAAACCAAGCGGGCCTTGGTAATAGAACCGACTGGGATCTCCCAGATTTTTTTAGTTTCGGCCAGACGCAGGCAATCGGAAGTCTGGTAATCCAAAAGAATTCCCTTAAAAAAGGTCTGCCCCTCGAAAGTGACGTTGGTTGAAAGTTGAATTAATTTTCCAATACTGCGAAGAAAGTCTTTTTCTTTCTTAAGCGGTCGATCTAATCCCGGGGAAGAGACTTCCAGCGTATAGGAATGAGGGATCAACTCATGGACCTCGATCTGGTCTCCTAATTCCCGGCTTATTTCCGAACAATCATCCAGGGTCACCCCATCTGGTTTATCCATAAAAATCCTAAGCACCCAGCCCCGTCCTTCTTTTCGAAACTCGAGATCAATCAATTCCAGCCCCTCGGCTTTAAGGAGGGCCTCAACCGTTTTTTCTATCTGATCCAAGTCGACTTTAGATATCGTACTCATAAACCAAAAAAAAATGGGCCGAGGCCCACTTCGTAAAGCAGAATAGTAATTGATATCGTCTTCGCAAAAAAAATCAGGTAAATATCAACTCATCCACTATTCGAAGTCATGGCCTCCCCTTTGTCGTTCAAAGGCGAAGACCCACCTCAAAAAGGGAACTACCGCTCCAGCCAAGTTGGAGCGGGCAACGGGATTCGAACCCGCGACACCAAGCTTGGGAAGCTTGTACTCTACCAGCTGAGCTATGCCCGCTAATTTAAAATTTATATAATAAAAGATAACACTACAATATGTCAATCTAATTTTATTTGCGGCATTTCTTTTTAAAATCAGGTCCCTGACAGACTATTTATCTCAGCGTTAGGGTTATGGCTGATTTATGAATATTTTTATTGAGTTGTCAAAATAAGTTGAATTTCAAAAATAAAAATTGGAAGTTATTTTTTTTTGCATTACAATAGTGCAATCATGAAAACCGATAAATCGGTATATACCTGTCAATCTTGCGGATTTCAAAGTCCCAAATGGTTGGGACGCTGTCCGGATTGCGGCACCTGGAACAGTCTGCTCGAAGAATCATTTTCCAGGTCAATAACAGATCATCCCTGGGAAGAAGGGCCTGGCCGGAAGTCCGTCCCCCAACCTCTCCAAGAGGTCTCCAGCCAAGGGGAAAAACGGCAGTTGATCGGAATTGAGGAGTTGGACCGGGTCCTTGGAGGCGGAGTAGTTCCCGGTTCGGCCGTCCTGGTCGGCGGTGATCCGGGCATCGGCAAATCCACTTTGATCCTTCAAGTTTTGGATCGGCTGGCCGGTCAGGGACAAAAATCCATGTACATTTCCGGGGAGGAATCGATCCAACAGATCAAGATGCGTGGAGAGCGGTTGGGAGCCGGTCAAAGTCAAGTCCTGGTTGTTTCCGAGACCTCATTGGATGCGGTTTTTAAAATCTTGAAGGAATTCCAGCCCCGGTTTGTAGCCATAGACTCCATTCAAACCATTTATTCAGGAGACATGAGTTCCGCTCCAGGCAGTGTCTCCCAGGTCCGGGAGGCGGCCGGTAGATTAATGGTCTGGGCCAAGAAATCGAATACCTCCTTGTTTCTAATCGGCCATGTCACCAAGGAAGGGATTATTGCCGGCCCCAGAGTTTTGGAACATATGGTTGATACGGTTTTGTATTTTGAAGGGGAACGGGGGCACGCTTTTCGAATCTTACGGGCCGTCAAGAATCGTTTCGGTTCGACCAATGAAATCGGGGTCTTTGAAATGAAGGATTCGGGATTGGCAGAGGTCAAAGATCCTTCCCAGCTCTTCTTGGCCGAACGGCCCTTGAATGTCCCCGGTTCGGTGGTTGTGCCCAGTCTGGAAGGGTCCCGGCCTATCCTGGTGGAACTCCAGGCCCTGGTCAGTCAGACCAATTTCGGGGTCCCCCGGAGAACAGCTATGGGGGTGGATCCCAACCGGGTTTCCCTTTTGGTAGCGGTTTTGGAAAAAAAAGCCGGGCTTAATCTTTTAAACCAGGATATTTTTCTGAATGTGGCTGGAGGCGTTCGGATTGATGAACCGGCCGTCGATCTGGGTATTGCCGCCGCCCTGGCCGGCAGCTTCCTGGATCGTGCCATATCAGCCCAAACGGTCCTGTTTGGTGAGGTGGGATTAACCGGGGAAATCCGGGCGGTCAGCCAATCTCTGTTACGGGTCAGAGAGGCCCAAAAATTGGGCTTTACCCGTTGTCTGCTCCCGAAAAACAACCTTGAACAAACACCTAAGAATCCGGCCATGGAATTGATCGGAATCGGGTTCCTTCAGGAATGTCTGGGTATACTCTTTTAACACGAAAATAAGGTTCCAGGATTCCAGGGTTCAAGTGATTTTACTTCCTCGCCTTTCCATTGAATCCTTTTTCATCTTTTATGGTGCCCCCCTGGGGCATGAAGGTTTAATAAAAAGTAAATGGGATCGGTTTTTTCATCTGAAATTTGCTCCATACGTTGCATAAAAACCAGGACGGTTTTTTACTAAATCAGGCTTCCCTTCAATTTTACACCCTCCAATTGAATCATAATTAAATGTTACCAAGAGGATAGTAGGATAGGGAACGTTGACTCATAATTAATGTTACCGAGAAGCCTTAACCAAGTCATTCTGGAACTGGACCTGATAGAT
>JBEKPQ010000063.1:0-21815 GCA_049520575.1 Thermodesulfobacteriota bacterium
AAATCTATCAGGTCCAGTTCCAGAATGACTTGGTTAAGGCTTCTCGGTAACATTAATTATGAGTCAACGTTCCCTATCCTACTATCCTCTTGGTAACATTTAATTATGATTCAATTGGCCTGAAAGGCCGTTATCGGCGGCTTGGCAAAGGCCACGACCTTTAAAACTTCGACCAGGATTCCGCCTAAACCGAGGACCAACAACGGTCCAAAGTGAGGATCGTTTACCATACCGAGGAGGACCTCGATACCCTTATCGATCATTTCCTGGACCAAAAAACGGTCTATATGATTCGGATTGTTTAATGTCGGGAAACGGTTCAATAATTGATCAATCGCTTGTTCCAGTTCGTTATTGTCACGGATGGAAAGGATCACCCCTCCTTGATCGGCCTTGTGAAGGATTTCGGAGGAAAGGATTTTGAGGGCTACTGGATACCCGATCTCCCCGGCCATAGAAAAAGCCTCAGCCTTTGTTTTAGCTACTCCTTCTCTGGTGACGGGGATTTGATAGTCGGCCAGAATTTTTTTGCCTTGATGTTCATCCAAGGCTTCGCTATGGATAAAGGGGAGCGTTCTTTTCGATTCGTTCGACGACAGAGTTCCGAAAAGGCCTTGTCGGGCTTCCCGTACAAAACGTCCATATTCTATCAGGCCGGCCATAACACCAACAGCCCGTTCCGGATTGCCGAAGACAGGTAAGCTATAGCGACGGGTCATTTCAACGGCCGTTCCGGGAAGGAAGGTAACCAAGAGGATCGGTTTTTTGTAGAGTTCCATGAGACGTTTTATTTCTTTGACAAAAGAAGCGTCTCTCCAGATGCCTAGGTCTTTTTTCTGCAGCCCTTGATTATCCCTGCTTTCTCTTGCCCTTTTTTTATCTGAAATTGAAGGGTGTTTTTTAAAAAGCTGAAAAGGGAAAGAGAAAAAGGCCTTGATTTTTTGTTTCAAGATCAATTTTTTCCATTTGGAGAGCTGATCCAGAAATTTTTTAACACCGGCCAGCATACCCAGGGCAATAATGGCGTCAATTTCTTCGCTGGCTGAGAGGATTCTAAGGACTTCGAGATGAGAACGCCGATTGGTTGAACCCACCAGGTCCAGCGGATTTTGACGACTCCAAAATGGGGGAAGTAAAGGATTTAATCGTTCCACCAATTGGGGGGACAAGGCTGGAAGGTTCAGACCTTTGAGTGAGACGGCATCGGTTGTGGCCACGCCCCAGCCTCCCCCCAATGAGACGACCCCTAACCGATCCCCTGCCGGGGGATTCAGCAAACTGAAGGTTTTGATCAAATCAATCAATTCCTCAGTGGATTGAGCTTCGATGATCCCCACCTGTTTGAATAAATCGGAAATCATCTTGGGGGATTGGGCTACCGCCCCGGAATGCGAATGAGCCGCTTGAGATCCGCGGATGGTTTTACCGGCCTTTAAGGCCAGAATAGGTTTGTGGGGGGTTATTTTTTGGGCTGCTTGAAGAAACCGTTCCCCGTTTCTGATTCCCTCCAGGTAGAGAACAATCAACTTGGAATGATCGTCCTCTCCGAAATAGGTCAAATAATCTTCCACACCTAAAACGGCTTCGTTGCCAGATCCGATAAACCTGGAAATACCCACTCCTTCTTTTATTGACAATTCCATGATCTGGGAGCCGATATTCCCTGATTGAGAAATGATATCCACCGACCCGGCTTTAATCTCGATGGGCAGGAAGAGAATCTCCAACCCGGCCGGATTACTGACCATACCCATGGTGTTGGGCCCGGCTATTCGAACCCCTCCGGTTTTGGCCGTCTGGACCAGTTTTTCTTCCAAACGGGCTCCTTCCTCTCCCGCCTCTTTGAAATTTGAGGCCACAACTAGGGCATTGAGGATACCAAGACGACCGCATTCTTCAATAAGAGGGATAATCTGCCTGGCCGGGACGGCCAAAACGGCCAAATCAACCTTTTCAGGAAAAGATTTTAGATCCGGGAAGGCGCGCTGTCCCAGAATCAACCGCTCATAGGGATTGATCAGATAAACCGGGCCCGAGAAAGGGGAAACCAGAAGTGTGGCCGCTAAATTAAATCCCCATTTGCCGAGTTGGTTGGAGGCCCCGACTATGGCGACTGCTTTAGGAAAAAATAGACTTTGAAGATTGCTGTTGATAGTTTCCAATAAATATTTTCTTTCGTTAATAGATTATTTTTCAACTTGGGTTCTAAGAGAACTGCCTTAGCCGGTGATCCGATATCTCCCCAGGACTTTGATTATTAACTAGTCATTAACCAGTAATATAGCTGAATTGGAAGAAATTACAATTCAGAAAATAATTTGACACACGAAAAGAAATCTGTTATAAAATTCTATACCTTATGAGTGCCAACTCCGAAGACCATACTTCAAGATTGATCGATCAGGTTCGTTCTTTATTCAGAAAGAAACCAGATACTCCACCGGAATCTGTTTTAGAAAGAGACTTTCAGGAATTGATTGATCACGGGGAAGAACAAGGACTTCTCACCCCGGAACAAGGGGACATGATTCAAAGTATTTTTGAATTCAAAGATACTGTAGTCAGTGAAGTGATGGTCCCCAGAACCGAGATGTTGGCGATTAGTTCGGATGTCAGTATTCAGACCGTTATTGATCTGACCCTCGAACACGGCCATTCGCGTCTGCCGATTTATCAGGAAAATCCGGATAATATTGTCGGAATGCTCCACGTGAAAGATCTGCTGCCTTATTGGAATCTGCCGCCGGATCAACCCATACCGACCAGGATTATTCGACAAGCCACTTTTGTCCCAGAGACCAAAAAGATCGTTCATCTTTTCCGTGAATTGAAGTCTCAAAAAGTCCATATGGCCATTGTCCTTGATGAGTATGGCGGGATTTCCGGGTTGGTAACCATGGAAGACATTATTGAGGAGATTATAGGAGACATTGAGGATGAATACGACCGCCAGGAGCCGCGGCTAAAGCCCCTGGAAAATGGTCGTGTCGAAGTCGATGCCCGTCTGGAGATTGAAGAATTCGAGCATTATTTTGACCTGAAAATAGAGGAAAGAAATTTTGAAACGGTGGGGGGGCTGATTATTCATCTCCTGGAAAGAGTCCCCGCTGCAGGAGAAAAGGTCAACTTCCACAACCTGGAAATGACCATCCTGGAAGCCGACAACCGCCGGATTCGTCGTCTCCTGGTGGAAAAGAAAGCCAATCCAGACAGTGCCGTTGGTTAATGTTTCCTTTAAAACCCAGGATCTTTTTTTCTCCCGGATTGACTGGGCCGATAACACTTATCGAATTACCTACCACAGACCCATCGGGTCTTTGACCCGATCTATTGAGACGATTGGTTTGCAGCACCGGCCTGTTCTGCAGGAAAAAGAACAAGGTATTTTTTGCATTGTCGCCGGATACCGACGGCTTCGATCTCTCCTGAAAATAGGTCGAGAACCGGTTTCCTGTAACATCGTTCCAATCGGAACCCAGGGAAGGGATTTATTCCTTTTTAATTTCTATGAAAATATCGACCGGGGTTATAATACGGTCGAACAGGCCTTGGTCGTAAAAAAGTTGTCGACCTATATTGGAGAAAAGGCATTGACCCGCGACTATCTTCCTCTTCTGGGTCTGCCGCCGAAAAAAGAAATTTTCGAACGCTACAAAAGTCTTTCCGAAATCAGCCCAATTCATCTGTCGGCCTTGGTTCAGGGCCGATTGTTTCCTGAAACCGTAGAAACGGTAATTCGGGATTTTCGTCCCATAGCCGATTTTATTTTTGCCTTATTGCTTTCGCTTCACTGGGGATTTCAAAAACAAAGAGAGTTTTTAGTTGATCTACTGGAGATCTTTAACAGGGGAGGGCCTGACCCCGAAGCATTTCTTTTCTCCGCATCGGTCACGGACATCCTGCAGCGAAATAGCTGGACGCCTCAGCAGAAAGGTGAAGCCCTCAGAAAGTATTTTCGGACCTGTCTGTATCCTTCTCTGACTGAGACCGAGCACCGCTTTGAAGAAATGATTACCCCTTTAAAATTGGATCAACGAACCCGGATTTATCCGCCGCCTTTTTTTGAAGGGGGGCGCTATGGTTTGGATGTCCGGTTTTCGAGTACCAAAGAGCTGAAGGATTCCCTAGAAAAAATCAGTCAGGCCCTGGAAAAAGGGAAGTTGGATGGTCTGCCTTAATAATATCAAAAAAATTATCATCGAAAAACAGGCCGAATCGGCTCCATTAACCCAAAGAGTTTTGGATGCCCTTCCCGGTTTGCCGGTGACCTGGGTAGATCAGGGTTCTGTTTTACCTTCCCAGGTGGAAACCCTATCCGAATCAAAAAAGATCCTCTATCTAACCTGCTTTAAGGGAGAATTAATCAAGCCTTGTCCAGGGACCAAGGATTATCTTTGCTGCGGGTATCAAATTTTACATATAGGATCAAACTGCCCCATAGACTGCAGTTATTGTATACTTCAGGCCTATTTCAACCAGCCTTATATCCGTATTTTTGTCAATACCGATGAAATTTTTCTCAAGCTGAAAACTTACGCCCATAAACATCAAAGGGAAATTCTCCGACTGGGTACCGGTGAATTTACGGACAGCCTGGCTTTGGATCATTTGACCGGTTTTAGCCAGTTACTGTCCAAGGAATTATCCTCCTGCTCCAATGTGTGGGTTGAATTAAAGACCAAGACGGCGGCCATTCAAAATCTCATTCATTCCGCTCCGTTAAGAAACATCATCGTCTCCTGGTCTCTCAATCCACAAAAGATTATCGGGAAAGAAGAGCGATGGGCCGCATCGTTGAATGAACGTTTGGAAGCAGCTGCCGTTTGTCAAGAAAAAGGATATTGCCTGGGGTTTCACTTCGATCCCATATTTTATTTTCCAGGGTGGGAGGAGGCCTATCAACAAACGGTTCGACTCCTTTTTTCCAAAATACGACCCGAAAAGATCGCCTGGATCAGCCTGGGATGTTTTCGATTCCTACCGGCATTAAAATCCATTATTCAAGAGCGTAATCCGAAGGCCCGGTATATTCATCAGGAATTTATCCCCGCCCTGGATAAAAAAATGCGTTATCCGCAATCCATAAGAGTAGAGATTTATCGTAAATTGCTCCATTGGATTAAAGCTTATGGTGAGGGGATCACGGTCTATCTGTGCATGGAAAATGCATCGGTATGGGGAAAGGTATTCGGCATTATCCCCGGAATTGATCATCCAACTCTGAAAGAGATGTTGGATCAAAGGGTGTTGGAATTGTGGAAAAAGGCTTTCAGGGGCTAAAAGATCGAAAGTCTAAGGTACAAGGATTAAGGTTCAAGGAAAACCGCAAACCATAAACCCCGTACCTTAGACCAATATTATTTTAACATCCCTAAACTCTTTACTGTTTAGGTTTGCCGGTCAACCCGGAATAGACTTCTACTCGAGCGTTTTTCATTGCATTATCAACAAACTCAGTGACTGCGGCCTTCCTCATTTCTTGAAGGGCCTGATCTTTCACTTTGTCTTTGATGTTCTCATAAGGTTCGAGGTGGGCATCCTTTTTTTCTTCCATTTTGATAAGGTGATAACCGTATTCTGTTTCCACTATTCCACTGACCTCTCCCGGCTTAAGAGAAAAAGCCACTTCTTCAAAAGCAGGGACCATGGTTCCTTTAGGGAAGAAATCCAGATCGCCCCCTTTGTCTTTGGTCCCCGGATCGTTGGATACCTCTGAAGCCAGTTTAGAAAAATCTTCGCCCTTTTTTATTTTAGCAAGGACCTCTTCGGCTTTTGCCTTGGCTTTTTTCTTTTCCTCATCTGTGGCCGAAGCTTCGGTTTTTATCAAAATATGTCTGGCCCGGATCATCTCCGGGGTTTTAAAGACTTCGATATGATCCTTGTAATAGGAGCGAGCCTTATCATCATTAATGGTTATTTTATCAATGATTTCTTTTTGCAAATACATCGCAGCCAGAAAATTATTAACCATCATTTCTTGTTGATTTCTAATGACAGGTTTTTTATCAAAACCTTTTTTTTTGGCGACGTTGGCGATAACCGTGCTCCTGACCATCTGCCAGAGGATGTTTTCCTTGATCTGAGGATTTTGACCGATGACTTTCTGCTGTTCCGGATCATAAAAACTAATAACTTTGTTGAGGTCGGCCACGGTTATGGTTTTGTTTCCAATTTTAGCCAAAACTTCCTTGTCTTGGGCCAGGAGGCCGTGGGGGGTCATAACCATTACAATGACAATGATCGATAATACTCTAAAAAAACTTACAATCATGGCGTTCTCCTTTTTTTAAGTAGTGTTTTCCCCGAAATCCAAGATTTCCAGATAAAGCCTTCATCAGACAGCGGACACCCTAAAGGCAACCCAGCATTGTTAAAGTATCCTGCTTAAAACTGACGGCTGATAGCTCACCTCCGGGAATAACGGTTAATGGAGGAGTACTAAAATGCTTGGCACGCCTGGCCCGATTCGAACGGGCGACCTACGGATTAGAAGTCCGTTGCTCTATCCTCTGAGCTACAGGCGCATAATTTTCCTCTGAACAATTGTTCATTGGTTGACTTAATGTTAATAATACTAAACAGGAATGAAGTCAAAGAAAAATAATACCGAGGCTTTTTATAAAAAAATAAATTTAAAAATAGACTTGATATAAAAATGAATAATGGTAAATTTCTTGTTGACTTTTCCCATCCGGGCGATTATAAAAAAACCGTTCTCAACTATGTAGAGGAGTTTAGTTTTGAGAACCTTTAATTATGAATTGTGAGGGTTTTCATTTTTTTGTTGCCACAGTCTAGACAGACAACTTGGCTTGGGGTCAACACTCGCTTAATATTTTTCAAATAAATTTTCCGGCCGATTCCAAAAAGAAAGAAAAAGGTATGTATGACAGATCTCAAAGATCTCGTCTTGATTTATTTGGAAAACCAACCCGTTTTTTTTGCCCGAATTGAAAACATAATCCCGGACATAAAACCCGGCTGGGTTCGAATGAAGTTTTTAATACTTCAGGTCCCGGTTTCAATGGGTGAATGGATCCTCCTGCCGGAATATGTGCAGGGTGAGGAATTCACGATGGGTGGGAAAAAAGTCCATATCGAAAAGGTTGAGGTTCCTCAGGAAGAACCAGCGCCTCTGCCCACCGAACTAAAAGGTAAAGTTGTTTCTCTGTTAGAACGAAGGCGAAGAATTTAAATAATTCAGACAACCTTTTAAGGGATGTATCGTATGGAAAATGTGCAGGAATTGGCCCGGACCTATCGTCGAATTCTTCAACTTAGAACCGGCCCTGTCGCCGTCCGAATTATTAAAACCCATGAAGAAATCCCGGTGGTATTAAAAAAACCGGAGAAGCCGATCCCCAGTTTTTGCTTTGGGGTCATGGAGGCCTTTAAAGGGAAAAGCATTTTTTTAGGACGGGCCGATGTCCAATGTGCCATGGGGTTAACTACCCTGGGGTTTAAAAAAGAATCTCCCAAACCGAGAAAACACAAACAAGGCGTTCACATCGGTGTATTTGGCAACGAAGAGGCCTCCCAAAATTATTTTTCCAAGGGGATCTGCTTACCGGCCGGCCAAACCAAAGGCTTGGCCATGAGTCCTTTGGAAAAGGCGGTTATGGGAGTCGATATTGTCCTATTCAAAGTCAACTCGGAACAGGCCATGTGGTTGTTGACAGCCAACCAGTACCTGTCAGGTGAGCGAAACGATTTTTGCGTTGGAACAGGGTTTCAAGGGGTTTGTGGAGATGTTATTGTTTATCCTTACCAACAAAAAAAAGTGAATATGACCGTGAATGGGGTGGGGGACCGTATTTCGGCCGCTATGGGAAAAAACGAATTATTCGTTGGTGTACCGGCCTCCTTAGTCAAAAAAATTGCCGCTAATTTGATTGAAATTTATCAAAAGCCGATTTTTAAGGCCCTCCATTCCTCAAAAGGTGGGCAGAATATCTCCTCGTTGCGTAACTGGGCACGCCATTAAAACCTCTTGATCCATACCTTGCATCTGGATATTTTACTGTGCCGTCTCATTAGATGACTTTTTACGGGTTCATCCTATCTTTTCCAACCTTCAGTTTTACTTTAGGGTTATATCTTCGGCAATTCCATTTCGTTCATTAAGAACTTGGGCTGCCTTGTCCCAATCGATTTGACCGGACAGACCTTTTTCATCGGATAATTTTTTGACGTGATCCCAATAAGAGAACGGTTTTTGATAAGTGTTGGAGTGGGCCTCTAAAAATATTTTATTGTCCGAGGTGATAGCCATCTTCAAAGGTTCATAGACGATCGTTATAGGGATTCCTGGTTTTATACGTTTGAAAAGATTTCCAATATCTTCTGTAGTCATTCGAATACAACCGTGGGTGGTCGAATGACCGATACTTTCCGGCCAAATCGTGGCATGAATCCCATAACCTGCAATCGACAAGGGAAGCCAATATTTCCCAAGGGGATTGTCCGGACCAGGTGGGACCTTTTCCCTAACGATTTTTCCTTCCCTTATCAGTTCTTCCTGGATCGATTTCGGGACCGTCCAGGTAGGATTTTTATGTTTTCCCATGATCTTGAAAAAACCAACAGGGGTCGGCCAGTCAGGTCGTCCAACCCCCACAGGTAATCGTTGGGTCAAGATTCCCAGTTCAAACAAATACAACATATGCCCCGGAATGTTCAGCAACAGTCCATCGGTAATTTGAGTCTGGGGAATGATATGCCGGTTGTTGATCATCAGCCGTTGACCTATGGATAATTTGAAAGGGGCGATTAAATTATTTTTTTGTGCTAGATATTGCCAGGTAGAGCCACCTCGGCCTGAAATGGAATATAGGGAGTCGTTTTTTTTAACCGCATATATGGCTTCCCCACCCTGGACCTCTGAAAATATCGGCCAGGAGGGTTGATAGGTCGCTCCAAAAGCGGGGCAGGTTGCGGCTACCCCAAAGAGTATGAAAAAGACTCCAAGGGGTGATCGTACCCGATACCTTATTAAAATGTCCAAGATCAAAAAAAGATTAGGCATAGGGATTTAATATCATTTAATATTGGATTGTCTGAACCGGGCATTGAGATCGACAACTAAAGGTTGTAAATTTGCTTTTGGGGCCATGGTAGATTAGATAGTTATCTTAAGGCGGGATGTCAAGAAATAGTTTTTGGAAAATCCGATCATGGAGGGGCTTGGATATCCGATTGGTATTGACCCGTCAGCGGATTTAAATTATTATTCATATGAATCTAACTTAGCAGAACAACAAGGAGACCTTTTGAACTCCAAGACCCTGATAACCCTGGAAGGCTCGATCGAACGTATTTCCTTTCATAATGAAGAAGATCATTTCACTATTGCCAGAATGAAGGTCAAGGGGCAAAGGGATACGATTCCGGTTATCGGCTACTTATTTTCCGTCACGCCCGGAGAGGTATTGAAAATCACCGGTTATTACGAACAGCATCCCAAATACGGCCTTCAGATCCGTATCGAAAACTATGAATCCTTAATCCCGGCCACTGTGGGGGGAATAGAAAAGTATTTGGGATCCGGGTTGGTCAAAGGGATCGGGCCGGAGATGGCCAAAAGGATCGTCAAACAATTTGGCTTAAAGACCCTGGATATTATTGAGAGAGATATTCGGCAGCTCTCCAAAGTGGACGGTGTGGGACCGAAACGGATTGCTCAAATTAAGGAGGCCTGGAAAGAACAAAAAGAGATTAGGCGGATCATGATTTTTTTACAGGGCTACGGGATCAGTACCGGCTTGGCCACTAAGATATTTAAGACCTATGGCCAGCAGGCTGTAACCCGAATTCAAGAGAATCCTTACAGTCTGGCCGCCGATATCTTTGGGGTAGGCTTTCTTACTGCTGATCGCATTGCCCAAAAAATGGGTATGGCCAAGGACGCCCAGGAGAGACTCCAGGCCGGTTTGCATTATATTCTTCAGCAGAAAAGTGAAGAGGGTCAGGTGTGCCTCCCTGAAGAAGATTTGATTCAGGCTGCTTCCCTTCAGTTGGAGGTGGACTCCGATCAACTCGGCCCTGTCCTTAAAGGATTGATCCAAAAAAACCAACTTCGCCTCCAGCAGACCGAAAACGGAATAACTTATATTTTTTTACCTTATCTGGATATGGCTGAAGAAGGCATTGCCCAAAGGATCCGGATCCTTTTAAAAGAAAAAACCAAGAAAGACTCACGGACAGAAACGATCATCGCTCAAGTGGAAAGATCGCTGCGTATCACCTTGTCCGGTCAACAAAAGGAGGCGGTCCGAAAGGCCCTGTCGGAAAAAATCCTGATTATTACCGGGGGGCCAGGCACCGGAAAGACCACCATTATTCGTTCCATATTGGAGATCTTTAAACTGTTGGGGCGGCGATGCACCTTGATGGCCCCCACCGGCCGGGCCGCCAAACGCCTTTCCGAGGTGACCCATTATCCGGCGGCCACCATCCATCGGGGTTTGGGATACAATCCCAAGATGGGCGGATTTCAAAAAAATGAAGACCATCCTCTCTCGTCCGATCTGGTGATCATCGATGAAGTCTCCATGGTCGACACCTATTTGATGTTTCATCTTCTGAAGGCTATACCCGACCGGGCGGTCCTGATTCTGGTCGGTGATGTTTTTCAGCTGCCTTCGGTCGGCCCGGGCAACGTCCTTTCCGATTTCATTCAATCCCAAAGGATGCCCGTAGTTCAATTGAATCGGATTTTCAGACAGAAGGAAGGGAGTTTGATCGTCGTCAATGCCCATCGGATTCATCAGGGGGATATGCCCATCCTGGTCAAAGAAGAGGGAAATAAAAATCAGGAATTCTATTTTCTGGATCAGGAAGATCCAGAAAAGGCCGCCCGTTGGATATTGGAACTGGTCCAGGAAAGGCTGCCCAAACGATATGGGATTGATCCTTTACAGGACATCCAGGTTTTGACCCCGATGTATAAAGGTGTGGTCGGGGCCGATAATCTGAATCATTTTCTTCAGCAACAAATAAACAAAGAGCAAAGGTCTGTTCAACGAGGCCCCCGGGTTTACAAGGTAGGGGACAAGGTCATGCAAATACGGAACAACTACGATAAGGAGGTTTTTAACGGGGATATCGGCCGCCTGACTAAAATTGATCAGGAGAATCAGGAAATCTGGGTCAATTTTGACGGCCGATTTGTCGTCTATGATTATAGTGAGTTGGAAGAGCTGGTTCTGGCCTATGCGATTTCCGTGCATAAGTCCCAGGGCAATGAATACCCGGCTGTGATTATGCCGGTCATGATCCAACACTTTATCTTATTGCAAAGAAACCTGATCTACACGGCCGTAACCCGGGCCAAAAGGGTTGTCGTCCTGGTAGGAACTAAAAAGGCCCTGGCCATTGGTATCAAAAATAATAAACCCCAATTGCGGTATAGTTATTTAAAAGAAAGATTGATTCACCTGCCTTAGATGCTTCCCTTTTATCAAGGCTGAATAGAGGTATAGCCTTTATAGCCGTAACAACGATAAATCCGAAAGGTCCTTAGAGGACGGCTTCCGCGAAAAACGGTGAAAGGTTCCAGGCTTTCAATCCGGTCGAAATTTTTCTCCAGAAGCCCTGATTTTTCATTAGGAAACCTTTCAAAATCGGAGCAGACAAAAAAGGCATCTTTTCCTTTCAAGAGTGTGGGATCAAACCAGTAATCATAGGCCAGGGCCTTTTTCCCTAAAACGGTCTGGGCGAAAGTTTCCGGCTGGTCTTTAAGATAAAACTGCAATTCAGATGCAGTCTTATGTCCCCAAGAAAAAATGAACGGAAGGGGTCCACTTTTCGTTTCCTTTTGAATTTTCCCTATATGGTCGGCCAACTCCGGCCACCCGGTCATGGTATCTGCAGAACCGGCAACTGGGATCTGGGGAACCAAAGGCCAGAGGTGAAAAATAATAAAAAACAGAAACACACTGATCCAGGTCCATCGGGCATAGCCATGATAGATCCATTTCCAGGCGAAGGCCTTGTTTTGATAAAAGGCGACCATTAACAGCAGCAAAGGAGGATAGGCCGGGATTAGCCAGTTTATCTTGACCCAATCCCGGGTAGCTACCAAGGTAAATAAACCCACCATGGGCAAGGCCAGACTGAGCAGAAAGGTTTCCTTCCACGATTGGACCTTCCAAAATCGTTTGATGGCCAATCCGATGGTCCAGCAAAAACCGGCAAAAACGAGCGGAGTGAGGATCCCAGCTTGTGAAGTCAGGAAAGCCCCCAGTTCCTTCCATTCAAAAACCCGCATCTCCCCGGCCCTTTGTGTGGATTGAAAGGCAAAAGAGGTCCAGTGATATTGAAAGTTCCAGATTAATACCGGGCTGAAGACCAGGAGGGCAAAGAGCAGACCGACATAAGGCTCTATCCTTTTCAAATGATGACGATGATCAGGTGAGGTGATTAGGAAAATAAACATGGAGAGAGGAATGAAAACGGCTGTATATTTGGATGTCAGGGCCAATCCCAGGGCAAGTCCTGCCCAAAGATACCAGACATAGCGATCTTCCTGAACGGCCTTGAGTATTAAGAGCCAGCAAAGGCACCAGAAAAAAACCAAGGGGCAATCCGGGGTCATTATCAAAGAGGTTATGGCGATGGTGGGTAGAAAATTCATGAGCAAAACGGCCCAAAAGCCTATCCGCTCATCAAACATCTTTTTTCCTATCAAAAAAACAATCCAACTAAATCCAAAAGAATAGAGCAGGGGACCCAGACGAACGGCCAAAACCGTGGGACCAAAGAGCTTACTGAACAAAATAATGGTATAAGCGGCCAAAGGAGGATGATCAAAATAACCAAATGCCGGATGGAGTGAATAAACCCAATAATAGGTTTCCTGGGGGGAAAGGGGTAAAAACAAGGCATAGATCAATCGAAAACAAAACAGGCCCATCAGAAGAGCAAATAATTGTTTAAAATAAGGCCAATTTTTGAAAAATGGGATCATGCGACGGCTATGCTAACTAAGGATTTTAAAGACGTCAATACAATTTAAGTTTCAGGGTGTCACCATTACTTTGGAGAAGAATCAAGGTTGTTATACAAATATAATATCCGTTGCAGGGCAGTAAGGTGTGTTCCCAAGGCGAGCAAAAAAAGAAGGGCAATAAAAAGAAGACCATTGGTAAGCCAGGCTTGATAAGGGAAGATAATGATTAATAGATCATTCAAAATGGATCCAACTCCCAGGGCTATCACCCGTTCGGCCCGACTCAAATACCCAATCGAAATAGACAGGCCAAGTCCTTCTCCCCGGGCACGGGAATAACTGACCAGAAAAGAACCGGTCAAAAAAAGAAAAAGAAGGGCCGTCATTAAATTTGGATGTTCGAGGGGATTTATAAAAAAATAGAGCCAGATACCAACGACGGCAAAAAAGTCGCTGTAACGATCCAAAACAGCATCAAGGAAGGCGCCGGATCGTGTTTGTTGATTGGTTTTTTTGGCCAGTCCGCCATCCAGGGTATCCAGAGTCCCGGAAACAAGGACCCCTATTCCACCCAGCCAGAGGGAATACATGTAGGCGGGAATCGTTAGTAGACTAAAAAAAAGGCCGATGAAAGTCAGGGTATTGGGTTTTAATGCCAGACGAGAACAAAAGGGGACGGCAATGTCTTCAATCCACTTCAAATAACGCTTTCCGAGATTGGTTTCACGGAGCAAAGGGATTATCCTTTTTGCGGTCATAGCTCAAAGCGGTAAGCTCAAAGGAAAGGATTTGTTTTATACTTTCAACTTCAACCTTTCAGCTTTGATGGCTTTTTAGATAGATAAGCTTCCATTTGCCGCTTGGCCTCTCCATCCTCCATTTGCACCGGAGGGTGTTTCATGAGATAGGCTGAGGCAGGGAGCAATACACCGGCATGACCTCGATCGCGGGCTACCCGGCAATATCGTATGGCATCAATGACCACTCCGGCGCTGTTGGGGGAATCCTGAACCGATAACCGGGCGTCCAGCTCCAACGGAACACCGCAAAAATTAGTAGCTTCAATACGTAAAAAACAGACTTTGTTATCCTTTTGCCAGGGGACGTAATCCGAAGGACCAATATGGATATTTTCTTCCGCCAGAGGTTTGCTAAGCTGGGATTGCACCGCTTCTGTCTTGGATATCTTTTTGTTTTTTAATCGGTTTCTTTCCAGCATATTCAAAAAATCGGTGTTCCCTCCGGTATTCAGTTGATAAGTCCGCTTGATATTAACCCCACGTTCCTCAAAAAGATGAACCAAAACCCGGTGAATGATGGTGGCTCCAATTTGGGATTTGATATCATCTCCAATGAGAGGAATCCCACGTTGTTCAAATTTTTTGGCCCATTGGGGATCGGAAGCGATAAATTCCGGCATGCAATTAACAAAACTTGCCCCGCTGTTAAGACAGCATTGGGCATAATAACGAACCGCTTTGGCTGAGCCAACCGGCAGGTAGTTGATTAATATTTCGGCCTTGGATTCCTTCAAGACCCTTTCAACGTCAACGGGTTTTTTATCAGACGGTAAAAAAGTACGATCAGGGGGAAAATCTTTCATGTGAAGGGCAACCCCATCCAAAACAGGTCCCATTTGGACGTCAACCCCATAATGGGGCAAGGAAGACCAAATCGGATAAACACAGTTAGGAGGGGCCAATAGGGCTTCTTCTATTGGACGACCTACTTTACGGCGGTCGATATCAAAAGCGGCCACAATTTGAATGTCATCGGGCAAATAACCCCCAAGATTTTTATGCATCAATCCTTCTAGGGCGGATGGATTATGACGGTAATATTCGATCCCTTGTATTAAGGCACTGGCACAATTTCCTGCCCCGCAGATAGCTACCCTAATGTTCTTTTTGGACATCTAATAGCCTCCATTCCCTCTTGAAATTTGGAAAGAGTTTAAACATCAGGAAGGAACTCATCTATATAATGTTATAATAAAGCCTCTAAAAAATCAACCAAAATCAAATAAAAGTCAACAAATAAGTGTTTAAAAAGAAATAGAAAATGTCCTTTTCACTTTTCTCCGATCCCAATTTGTGATACAATATTAATATTAGTTCATTTTAAAGAAGACCAGGATGGGACCTTCTTATTTAAAAGAATTTAAATCCGGTTCTTTAAAACAAAAAGCCGATGAGGCCTTGGGGATTCGCAAAATCAACCGCTGGGTTCTTGCCAAGGAGATCGCGCAGGCCTTGGGAAGGGCCGTTGAAGCCGGTCTTTATCGAATAGATCAGCGTAAAAGACGAAGAATAGGGGGCAGTGAATGATGGAAAGAATTTTGGCTTTCGGCGATATCCACGGTTGTTACAACAAACTCATCAGACTCATGAAGCAACTCAAAATTAATCCCGAAAAAGATGTCTTGGTTTTTTTAGGTGATTATATAGATCGAGGAGATCAATCCAAAGAAGTGGTGGATTACCTGATTGACCTTAAAAAACAACTGACATCGACTGTCTTTCTTTTAGGGAATCATGAACAGATGTTATTGGACTACCTCAATGGGGGAAATATCAATCCCTTTCTAGTTAATGGAGGGAAAAAAACTTTGAACAGCTATTTCGGCGAGAATTGGCTCTTTTCCGAAGCAGATCTGAAGGTAGATTTTCCTCGTGAACATCTGGAATTTTTTTATTCCCTGTCCCCCTATTATGAACTGGAAGATTATATCTTTGTTCATGCCGGCCTCAGGGATGGGGTCCCGATAGAGCGTCAGGAGCTTTTGGATCTCCTTTGGATTCGGGAAGATTTTTATTTTTCCAAATTCGAATTTGGAAAAACGATCATTTTTGGGCACACCCCATTCCAACAACCTTTTATTTATAAACAAAAAATTGGTATTGATACCGGAGCGACCTATGGAAATAAACTCACCTGCGTCGAATTACCGGCCAGGAAGTTTTTTACCGTATGACTTTATTTCTGACGGCGAAGAATCCCTTTTTGTTATTGACCGGTGGAAATAAATCTGATAATTACTTACATAAGATCAAGGCAGGTTTATTCGGTAGTCTGATAATCCTGGCCTTGAGGCCTGAGGAACAAGGAAGGTTGACATGAAAATCAAATATTACATGACGAAGGATCCGATTACGGTTACTCCTGATACGTTAGCGATCGATGCCCAGAAAATTATGCAAGAAAACAAGATTAGACGTCTGCCGGTGATCGAAAAAGGGAAACTGGTGGGCATAGTCACCTTTCGCAACCTTATCGAAGCCGCTCCTTCTTCCGCCACCTCCTTGAGTATCTATGAATTAAATTACTTGATTATGAAAATGAAGGTCAAAGACCTGATGAAAAAAAATGTCATCACCGTTTCTCCGGAATATTTTGTTGCCGATGCTATTGCCTTGGGAATGAAACACGATATCGGCGGATTCCCGGTAGTGGACGATCATGGGAATTTGGTGGGAATTGTAACTGAAACCGAAATTTCCCAATCCATGTTGCAGTTGTTCGGAATGAATGCCAAGGAAGAAATTATTCACCTGGAGAACGTGGACCTTCAGCTCGGAACTATCGGGAAGATCGTGTCCGTTGTTGAGAAACTGGGAGTGACCATCGTCAGTCTATTTTCCTCAGATAAAAGAACCTCTGACCTGAAGCGAATTTATGTTCGAATCAAACCGGACAACAAAGCCAAGGTGACGGCCGAACTTAAAAAAGCCGGCTATGAAATTGAAGAATAATCTTGGCCTTTCCTTGTTGAAAATATTCCAGAATGCCCTGATATCCAGGGCATTCTTTTTTAAAGGCGAGAGATGAAAAAGAAAATAAATTCTTTTTTGGTTATATTGGTCCTAGGGATAGGCGGCGGGTTAGCCCACGCCCAGGAGGTCAACCGGATTGTGGCCATAGTGAACAATGAAATCATTACCTTTCACGAATTGGAAAAGGCCCTAAGAAATTATAGGCCCTCGGTCATGGAAAAAGTGGAGCAGGAGGAATTTCAAAAACAGGTTTTATTTCATTTAATAGACCAGAAGTTGGTGGATATGCAAATAAAACGATTAGGCGTTCAAATTCCTTCCGATGAGGTGGATAAAGCGGTTGCCAGGATCAAACAAGAACAAGGGGTAAACAACCCGGAAGATTTTTCGGCGGCGTTACTTAAGGAAGGATTATCTGAGGCTGAATTCCGAAATAAAATCAAGGAACAAATCCTAAGATTTAGACTCATCAGCCGGGAAATCGGGAGCAAAATTGTCATCCCTGAAGTCCGGATACAGGAATATTATCAAAAGAATAAATACAAACTCCAAAAGACTGAAGGGGTTCACCTGGCCCATATCTTGTTGACCATCTCTGAAAAAAGCTCTCCTGATGAGATTGAGAGACAAAAAAAGAAGGGCGAAGAACTCCTGGGACGCCTTAAAAAAGGAGAGGACTTCGCAGAATTGGCGCGAAAGTTTTCCCAGGATCCCTCTGCAACTCAAGGAGGGGATCTGGGGATGTTTGTTTTAGAAGAGATTGAGCCAGCTCTTCAAAAAGTGATATCCGTTTTGAAGCCAGGGGAGTTCAGTTCGGTCATCCAGTCCCCGAACGGGTGGCAGATCATAAAGTTGATTGACATTAAGGGGGCTAAAGAAGTCAGCTTTGATGAAGTCAGGGGACGGATACAAGAACAGCTTTTCCAAGAAGAAGTGGACCAGCGCTTTGCCCAGTGGCTTCAAAAAATAAAGGATCGTTCTTATATCAAAGTTCTTCTTTGATCAGACTTCAAAAGGCTATGAACGTCCTTATTTATCAGTGCCGCCAATACCTTGGAGAAGAAGTGACCATCCGTGGCTGGCTGGTCCATAAACGTTCCAGTGGGCAGGTGCGTTTTTTAATCCTCAGGGATGGCACTGGAATCCTACAGGCCATCCTGTTAAAGAACAAGATACCCACCGAGATTTTTCAAGCCTTTGATCAGTTAAGTCTGGAAACCTCCCTGCTTGTAACCGGGATTTTACATGACGATTCTCGTGCACCGCAAGGAGTGGAATTAGAGATCAAAAGTCTTTCTGTCTTTCAGATCACCCAGGACTATCCGATTTCACCTAAAGAACATGGTACTGCCTTTTTAATGGAACACCGCCATCTCTGGATCCGCTCAGCCCGCCAGCAGGCCATCCTTTGGATCAGACATGAGTTGTCGAAGGCGATTTATGACTTCCTGGATTCTCACCATTTTATTCACCTGGATGCACCCATATTGACCCCGGCAGCCTGCGAAGGAACGAGCACGCTTTTCAGCACCTCTTATTTTGAGCATGGAAACGCCTATCTTTCACAAAGCGGCCAGTTATATATGGAGGCCGGAGCCATGGCCTTCAGCCGGGTTTATTGTTTCGGCCCGTCCTTTAGGGCCGAGAAATCCAAGACCCGTCGACATCTGACTGAATTCTGGATGGTTGAGCCGGAGATTGCTTTTGCCGACCTAGAAGAATTGATTTACTGGTCCGAACAATTGATCTCTTTTGTGATCGCCCGAGTATTAGAGAAACGGCTTGAAGAACTTAAAGTCCTGGAAAGGAATATCGCCTTTTTGGAAAGAATTAAACCTCCCTTCCCGCGTTTGACCTATAACCAGGCATTGGAACTCCTTGGGAAAAAAGGTTTATCCATTTCATTTGGGGATGATCTTGGAGGCGACGAAGAGACCCTGATCGCTTCTGAATTTGAAAAGCCGGTTATCATCCACCGCTATCCATCCGTTTGCAAGGCTTTTTATATGAAGAGGGATCCTCAAGATCAAAGATTGGTCATGAATATGGATATTCTGGCTCCGGAAGGATATGGTGAAATTATTGGAGGGTCAGAGAGGGAGGATGACTTGGAAAGTCTTTTGGAGAGGATCAAAGAACAGAACCTTTCTGAAAAAGATCTTGAATGGTATCTCGATCTTCGGCGTTTTGGTACTGTCCCTCATGGAGGATTTGGACTGGGTTTGGAGCGAACCGTGGCTTGGATTTGCGGATTAAAACACGTGCGCGAAACTATACCCTTTCCCAGGACCTTATACCGACTTTACCCCTAACCAATCTGCAGATTGGACCTTCTTTAGATATGCCCAGCAAGGTTGTCGAAGCCATTATCCTTCAGGTCAAACTCTATGGGGAAGCTGACCTGATTGTTGAATTTTTTTCTTCCCAATGGGGAAGGATGATGGGGATTGCCAAAGGGGCCAAAAAGAGCAAAAAACGTTTTGTTCATTGTTTAGAGCCGTTAAACTGGGTTCGTTTGAACCTCTTTGAAAAACAAAATTTTTCCCTGGTTCGCATCGATCAGGGAGAATTGATCGAACCCTTCCAGGGAATTCATAAGGATTTTAGAAAATGGGGGCAGGCTGCTTATTTCTGTGAAATGACCAAAGAGCTGTTTGCCATCGGGGATCCAAATCCATCGGTATTTAAGTTGGTTCGGGAATCCTTACGTGTTCTGGAACAGGAAAAGGAGGAGCAGGACATCTTTTATATTTTTCAGATCCGTTTGCTTCAATTAGCTGGGTACGCCCTCTACCTAAATTCCTGCCTTAATTGCGGCAAAAAAATCGAGGCAATTCATGATCCCTTCTTTTCTTTGTCCAGGGGAGGGGTATTCTGCCCAAACTGTCTTAAGGGAGAAAATGGGATTCGATTGTCACCCGGTGCGGTTCAAAGTATTCGCCAGTCTATGAACATGCAGTTGCCCAATGTCTTTCGGGTTCGCTTTACCCAAGCAATCAGGGGGGAAATTGAATACCTCTTGAAGTCCTTTAATTGCCAAATTATGGGAAAGGAATTGGGATCGGCCCGATATCTTAAACAATTACAGGAAGTATATGGATGACCATAGATGCAAGCTCAAAGCTGAAAGCAACATACTTCATTTTGATCCATGAAATATGATTGAAAATAGGAGGTTATGTGCTAACCTTTCAAGAACTAATTGAAGCTCTGAACGCCTATTGGGCCAAACAGGGATGTCTGCTTTTACAACCCTATGATCTGGAAGTCGGGGCTGGGACTTTTCACCCGGCCACTTTTCTAAGGGTCTTGGGTCCAGAACCTTGGAAAGCTGCTTATGTGGAGCCTGCCAGACGCCCGACCGACGGTCGTTATGGCGAAAACCCAAATCGGTTACAACATTATTATCAATATCAAGTTATCCTGAAACCTTCTCCCCTGGAGGTGCAGGACCTTTATATAAAAAGTTTGGAAAGTTTTGGCATACATCCCCTGGAACACGACCTTAGATTTGTGGAAGACGACTGGGAATCCCCGACCCTCGGGGCCTGGGGCCTGGGTTGGGAGGTCTGGCTGGATGGAATGGAAATCACCCAATTTACCTATTTTCAACAGTGCGGTGGGATTGACCTGTCGCCCATTTCGGTTGAACTGACTTACGGCTTGGAACGGATTGCCATGTATATTCAGGAGAAGGACAACGTCTTTGATCTGAAATGGAATGACCGGATCTCTTACGGTGAAATCCATCATCAGGACGAATTTGAATTTTCAACCTATAATTTTGACCAGGCTGATATAGAACAGTTAAGAACTCTTTTTATTTCTTATGAGCAGGAAAGCAAAAGATTAACGGCCATGAACTTGCCCCGTCCGTCTTATGATTTCTGTCTTAAGTGCTCTCATGTTTTTAATATCCTGGACGCCCGGGGGGCCATCAGCGTTACGGAGAGGACCGGATATATAGGCAGGATTCGGGAAATGGCCCGGGCAGTGGCTCAGGAATATCTTTCCCAGAGAGAGGCCTTGGGGTTTCCGTTACTTAATCAGGATGCATGATGCCGGATACCCGATCCATGATGCACGATACAAGATAAAGGATGCGTGATAACGGATCCGTGATAAAGAATAAATGATACCTAATTTTTGCATTTATCCTGCATCCTAGATCTAGTATCGTGTATCATTTCAATAAAGAAAGAGGCTTATGGAACAAGATTTATTGCTTGAAATCGGGACCGAAGAAATTCCCGCCCGTTTTATTCCCGGGGCGTTGGAGGCCATGAAAGGATTAGCCCAGGAGCGATTCCAGCAATCCCGTCTCCAACACCGGGAAATTAAGACCGCGGGCACGCCTCGAAGGCTGGCTCTTTTAATTTTCGGCCTTTCCCCTTTTCAATTGGACAAGACGGAAAATATTATGGGTCCTCCGAAACAGGCGGCTTTTTCAGTGGACGGCCGTCCCACCAAAGTCGCCCTTGGTTTCGCCAAGGCCAAGGGGGTGAATGTTGAGGAATTGGAATTCATGGAGACCCCCAAAGGGGTTTATCTGGGCCTAACAAAGATCATCAAAGGACTTCCCACGGCTGTGGTCTTGTCTGAACTTCTGCCTCAATTGATTTTAGATTTGCCTTTTCCTAAATTTATGCGTTGGGGAAATTCATCTTTTCGTTTTGCCCGCCCTATTCATTGGATCGTTGCCCTTTTGGGGGACCGGGTGATCCCTTTTTCTCTGGAAGGGATTTCCTCCGGCCACCAGACTTATGGGCATCGTTTTATGGCTCCTGAGGCCATATCCCTTAAGGGGGCTGGAGACTATATATCGCAACTCCGACAAGCTCAGGTCATTGTGGACCCTAAAGAACGGGAAGATCTGTTGCAGAAATCCGTTGAAACCTTGGCCGGCCAATTCAAGGGCCGGGTTTTAGCCGATCCCGAATTAGTCCAGGAAGTCAATTTTCTGGTTGAATTTCCCGAACCGGTTTGCGGTCGATTCGATCCTGATTTTCTAAAATTACCTCCCGAAGTCCTGATTACCTCCATGAAGGAGCATCAGCGCTATTTCCCCATGATCGACGGGCAGGGCGGCCTGC
>JBEKPQ010000064.1:0-21748 GCA_049520575.1 Thermodesulfobacteriota bacterium
CACCGTTCCCGCTTATGCCGCGAGCAAGGGTGGTGTGGCGCAGCTAACAAAAGCATTTTCGAATGAATGGGCGTCTCTTGGGATAAATGTCAACGCAATAGCTCCAGGGTATATGGATACCCTTATGAATACAGCAATTATGGCAGATCAAGAGAGAAATAGTAAAATATTTTCTCGAATCCCTGCTGGGCGATGGGGGACACCAGCGGACATGAAAGGTCTGATTATCTTTCTTGCCTCTGAGGCCTCCAATTATGTAAATGGGGCTATAATTCCGGTAGATGGGGGATATCTGGGCTGTTAGATAGATAAAATCGCATTATTAATCAGTGACGTCCGGTGAAATAATTGCATGTGACAGCTCTGAGCATATCCTTAAATCGGTGTCGTTGACAATATCGGCGAGGCTGCGCGAAATGAAGAGAAGTCTAATGCAGCAGCGCTTAAATATTTTCAATTTTATGGATACCATGTCCAGGCCTTAAAGGAAAACCAGCAAGGCGAGGCCGTGGGGCTCTGCCCTTTTCATCCTGATACGTCCCCGAGTTTTTCAGTCAACCTGGGATCCGGTCTTTATCATTGCTTTGGATGCCAGGCCGGTGGTGATGTCTTCGCCTTTTATCAAAAGCTGAAAGGGGTCTTATTCCAGAAATCCTTAAAGGAGATCGGCCGTATGGTGAGCTTGGATGTGAAACCGGTTAAGCCTAAGGTGGTGAGAATATTCAAATACCTATGCAAGCCTTTTAATTGAGCAGGGAGAGAACATTAAGTATGTTCAAACACAGTTAGGACATTCAAGTCCTACGGTTACATTAAACGTATACGCCCACCTGATGAAACCTACCAATCAGGAGGCCGTTCTCAGGCTGGAAAGCACCATTTTTGAAAACAATGGTAGCAAAATAGTAGCCAAGCCGAAACGAGATAAAAAAAGGAGTTAACTTTTTTAGCTAACCCCTTAATTTTTCATGGTAGGCGGTACTGGATTCGAACCAGTGACTTCCACCGTGTGAGGATGGCACTCTACCGCTGAGTTAACCGCCCGAAACGAGTTTATATCTTTGTATCCAAAATCAAGAATTTTTTCAAGAGAAAATTTTTTAAGGCCTGAACTGTTTTTTTTTAAGCCCTTATTATTCTTGACAACAATAAGAGTTCTTTTATATTAACCCGATCGCAAATTTTTCGCATTTTCACCCATTCGGCAGGTAATTGGTTTTTGGTTTTTCCCCTTTTCCAAATCATTAAGGAAAGAGAGAAAGAATGATCGGGGAACCGGCCCAATAATGAAATGGGGACTATGGTTTTTTGTCCGAACAGAATGCCAATATAGCCTTAATGATAACCCAAAGCGGTTATGTCATGGAAACCGGAAGAATTGTTCTGGCAGGATGAAGCCGAAATTAGCTGAATGACGAGAAGATGAAAAAGGATTATCCGGGGATATGAGCAAGGACCGCAGGAAGAAAACTACCCCGTCCCGGTCGAAACCCGAAAGGGTTTTGTCGCCCGGGTTGAGGAACTACCTGTATATCACTGCGGCGGTATGCGGTGCGGCGGTGCTCATCGTTGAAATCCTCGGGGCCAAGATGCTCTCACCGTATTTTGGAACCTCGCACTTTGTTTGGACAGCACAAATTGCCGTGACGTTGGTATCGCTGGCCATCGGCTACTGGTTCGGCGGTTGGCTGGTGGACCGGTCAACACGGCTGAAACGGCTCTATGTCTGCATTTTAATTGCAGCCGTGTATCTCTGCCTGACCGTGCCTCTGTGTCGTCCAGTGGCCGAACGTTGTCTCGAACTCAGGCTCGCTTTGGGATCCCTGCTGACCTCCATGTTTTTGTTTTTTATTCCGCTGGCCTTGCTGGCCACGGTTGGTCCCTTTCTGGTCCGGGTGATGACCGCCTCCATGAACGTCGTCGGCAGCCAGGTAGGCCGATTGACGGCTATCAGCACGGCGGGAAGTGTGGCCGGAACGATACTGATCGGCTATTCCTTGATTCCGTTTTTCCCGAATTCGGTAACCATGCTCTGCACAGCGGCAATACTGTTGACTCTGGTGGTCATTTATTTCATCCTGTGGGGCAAAGGGCAAGGTGTGGTTGTGACAGCAGTAATGGTTTTCCTGGCCGGATTGGGGATTGGGTGGTGGGGTGTGGGCGTGGACGCCCGCCTCCAGGTGCCGGATGTTATCGAACTGGAGAGATGCAATTCCAATTTCGGCCTGATGCAGGTCATAGAAGCCGCGAATCCGCCGTCCCGGGTTTATTACAACGACTATCTCTGCCAGAACGGCATCGATCCGCAGACCAAGCAGAGCCTCCATACCTTCACCTACCTGCTGTACGGTTTGGCGCGTGCTTATACGGAGAAGATCGAGAATGCCCTGTGCATCGGTATGGGGGTGGGGATCGTGCCCATGCAACTGTCACGCGAAGGGGTGAAGGTGGACGTAGTGGAAATCAATCCAGCCGTTGTGCCGCTGGCCAGGCGATACTTCGAGTTCGATCCGGGACGGGTGAGACTGTTTTTTGACGACGGCCGGCATTTCCTGAATGACTGCCAGCGGCGTTATGACACGGTCATCCTCGATGCCTTTTTGGGAGACTCCTCCCCGTCGCATTTGATGACGCAAGAGGCCTTTACGGCCATGCGGGCGGTGCTCAAGCCGGGCGGCACCCTGGTGATCAACACCTTCGGCAACCTGGAACAAGGAAAGGATTTTTCCACGGCCTCTTTGGAGAAGACACTGCGGGCGGTCTTTAAAAGTGTGAAAGTCCATGCCGAGAGCCCGGACGGAAACATTTTCTTTGCGGCTTCGGACCGGAAGGAATTGACGTTTCTGCGCGAACCGGATCAGACAAACGTTCATTCTCATGTGGCCGGGCAGGTGGCGGCGGCATTTAAGGGCGTGATGCAGTCAGACCCGAATCACGGCCGTGTGTTGACGGATGATTTTAACCCAGTGGAATATTATGATGCGGCCAACCGGGAGAAGTTACGGCGGCGACTGGCCTTGGTCATGAATCCCCACAGCCACTGAAATTTTTGCGCTGAGCGATGTTCTATCCAGCGGTGTCCTGTTTCCATCCCCTCAGAGGCAAACGGCCTTCTATCCCCGCCACATGACCTCAAAGAGTTCGCGGAGGGCCGCCCCTTTGCACTCACAGGGTGTGGTGTACATATTGGGATCCTTTTCGGCAATTTGGACCAGTGTTTCAATCTCCGCCTTCATCCGGTCTTCCGTAATCCCGGCATCCCTCAGACTCAACGGCTCTCCGATTTCCTTCTGGATCGATTTGATGCGGGCGATAAAGGCTTCCACTGCACCCTTAGGGGTGGGGGCGTTGATACCCACAAACCCGGCCAGGACGGCCAGGCGTTCTACCGGGTCCGGAGTGCCTTCGATCGGCGGATGGGTGGCGATGTAGGTGAGGGAATAGGGCAGGGCAATACCGATGGCCCGACCATGTGAAAGATGGAAGACCGCGCCGGCCGAATGGCCCAGGGCATGGGATAGTCCGGTATTGCTGTTGCCGAAACCCAGCCCGGCAATGGTGGCGGCATTCTGCATTTTCTCCCTGGCCTGGAAGTTCGAGCCGTCACGACAGACCACGGGAAGCCATTCCATGGCCATGCGAACGGCCTGCAGGCAAGGGCCGTCGCTGAAATCAGTTTGTTGTCTTGAGGTGTATCCGTCCACGGCATGGGCGATAACGTCCAGGCCGGTACTGGCTGTCAAACCTTTCGGCAAGGCCAGGGTCAGATTCGTTTCCAGGACAGATAGGTCAGGGACGATGTCGTTATGGGCGAAGACGATTTTCCGATTCATGGCCCGGTCGGTAAGCACGGCCACCCAGGTCACATCGGCCCCTGTGCCGCTGGTCGTTGGGATGGCCACAAACCGCGCCTTTTGGCGCAGATTTAACTTGGCCTTGGGTAAGATGGATTTGGTCAGGTCTCCTGAGGCCAGGTCCGGCCGCTCATAGAGCACCCAGGCGGCCTTGGCCGTGTCTATGGCCGATCCTCCGCCGAACCCGATCACCCACTGGGGATTGAAATCAAGAAGAAATCGGCTGGCCGTAAGGGCAATATCCAAGGTGGGGTCGGCCTCCACCCGATCCCATATCTTCACCTCATATCCCACGGCCTTTAACCCTTCAACCAACTCGTTGCATTTATCTCTCAGGATCCGATCCATAATGATGGCGGCCCGATCACCCTTACTCTCCATCTCAATAGAGAGTCTTTTGATGGCACCTTTGCCGAATATTACCTTTGGGCTAAGAAAATAGGGCATAACTTTTCTCCTTTGTTATTTGGATGTGATTTTATGATCCTCATCTACCAAGCAAGTTCGAGTATCTCCTGTACGTCGGCCGAACTCTTGATCGGCCTCGGGTTCATTCGTACCTGTGCATAGGTCATGGCCCGTTTAGCGATCTCTTCAAAATTATCACGCTTGATGTTCACCGCACGTAATGAGCTGGGCTGGTGCAAGGAGGCAACCAAGGATGCCACGAGATCCGAAGCCTTCTGCTGCGGTGCGCCCATCGCTTCAGCTAATGCCCGCTGGCGTTCGCCGTTGACCTGCGCGTTCCAGCGCAGTACGGCAGGCAGCATGACGCAGGACGTATGGCCGTGGGCTACTCCGAAGGTTGCCCCGAGCACGTAGCCGATACCATGGCTCGCGCCTGAGCCGGCACCTGCCGCCGAGGCGGCAATGGCTTGCCACATGCCGAATTGCGCCTCGAGTCGGGCATTGAGGTCGTGCGGTTCGGCCTTGATCTTGGGAAGGGCGCGTGCCAGTAAACGAAGCCCTTGCAGGGAGAGCGCCTCCGTGGCCGGATTGGCCAAGGGTGAGCAATAGGACTCGACCGCATGATCCACCGAACGGATGCCGGTGGAAAACAGGAGCCAGTCCGGCGTATCGAGCGTGGCCGCAGGATCAAGGACGACCGAGCGCGGTACGAGCAGACGATGGGTGAAGGACTGCTTGGCATTGGCTTTGGTGTCGGTCACGCCGGCAGTTGAGGTGAACTCCGAGGCGGAAAGAGTGGTCGAGACAGTGATCATACGAATGGGATTTACCGGCGGTATGATCTTGCGTCTGATGTCTAAAGCTGCATTGTCGCGATAAGGTTCCATGGATGCCGGGCTTTCGAGCCCGAGCCACAGGCACATCTGTATGGCTTTAGTGGCGTCGATCACTGAGCCGCCACCCACAGCAATCAACAGATCGGCCTTGGCACTACGGGCGGCGGTTGCTGCGGCAATAACATCTTGGCGCGGGCTATGGGCGCGGATAGCTGTGAATTTACCAGAAAGGCGAGAACCCAGGGCCTCCATAATGCGCTGCAGAGGGCCGTTTTCTAATTGACTTAATGATCGTGTGGAGAAGATAAAAACATGTTTGGCGCCATAATGATCGGCCTCGGCAACGACGGCCTTTTCCGCTGGTTGGCCAAAGATAATGGATTCTTGGGCCTGGACGGTGAATCGACCGCTTGGCAGATTATTGTAGTTGGTATTCAATTTTTTCTCCGATAGTTGACCCAAGAATTGTTTCTTGGCCAAGATTATAAAAGATATAAAAGGAGGTGGTCAAGGAATAAAAAGTGCAGAATTTTTTTTGATGATTTGGTCCAACTCCCGGATGGCGTCTTCCATGGTTTTCGTGTTCAGGATATACTCATCCGCCAGGGCAATAGGCACGGATGTCCCATAGGCAATTTCCCTCCGGTCCCTCTCCTCAAAGGCCTGGAGAGAGTCATCGGCCCTTCCCCTGGCTACCATTCGACTCCTTCGCAAGGATTTCGGGGCAAGAAAGGCCACCACCACACAATCCACCTTCTGACGGATTAATTCTATTTCCGGCCAGGATCGCATCCCTTCTAAAAAAACCACGGACATTCTGGAACTCAAGACTTCTTCTAAGGCTAATCTGGTAACGCCCATTCCGTCTGCACCCCGAAGTTCGTCGGATACCTTGGCCGTATTTGCGGCGTCTTCCATTAGTCCGCGTTTTTTGACTTCCGTCCGGACGATATCGCCGGTGGCGAAATAGGGCAAATCTTTGGCTTCCGCATAATTGCGGGCGATATTTTTACCTGCAGCTGGCATACCAATGATAACGAAAATTTTCACTCCATCTCCTTCTTGGTCTATGAACTCCAATTAACTTTTTTGAGGGAATACAGGGTTAGAGGTTTTTTCCTTTATAGTCTGCCTTTTTCCCTGTAGAAAACCATTTATCAGTATCTGGATTTCGTTTGGAGTCAAGGGGCGCAAACGGCCAGGGGCCAACCGGCCGATGGATAAGGGACCTAGGGCAATTCTCTTGATGGTGATGACCGGATGCCCTATGGCGGCCAACATATTTTTAATCTGATGTTTTTCTCCCTCTCGAATGGTGATCAACAGCCAGGAGCGATCCTCGCCGGTCTTGACCGTTTCAGAGTCTGCCCGGTGCATCTTCCCGCCGGGTAACTTAATCCCTTTTTCGAGTTGCCTCAAGGACGTTTCCGATGGGATTCCTTGAATTTTAACACGATAAGTCTTCGGGACTTGAAATCGGGGATGTTGAAGTTGTTGAGCCAATTCTCCATCGTTGGTCAAAAGCATTAATCCTTCAGCATTCCAGTCCAAACGGCCTACAGGAAAGACGCGTTCTTTGATCCGGGCCTGGAACAAGAAGTCTTTTATGGTAGGGCGGCCTTTAGGGTCCTTAAGGGTCGAAAGGACTCCTGGGGGTTTGTTAAAAAGATAATAGGCCTTGGATTCAGGGGAAGCAATACTCTTCCCGTCCACTTCGATTCGATGTTCGGAAGGGACGATTTTTAGTCCCAACTCCGTGAACACCTTGCCGTCAACAGTAACCCGACCTTCCCGGATTAAATCTTCGGCTTTGCGGCGGGAGGCCAGACCCGATTGGGCCAAGATGCGCTGTAATCGATAGGGGAGATTTTCAGCAATTTGTTGCTTACGGGGCATAGATCCTGTTGATGTTAAGAAATACCTTGACCTTCAGATTCAATCTGTTTCGTCTGTTTCGTTTCCCATTAAATCGGCATTCAGGGCCTTGATCTCTTCCAGAGTGGGCAGGGAGGATAGGTTTTTCAGTTCAAATAATTCCAGAAAACGTTGGGTGGTCCCATAGAGAATAGGTCGGCCGGGGACCTCTTTGCGGCCTACGATATGAATCAAATTTTTTTCCAAAAGGGTCCGGATAATCCCATCCACTTCGACCCCGCGCAGCCGTTCCACTTCCCCTCGGGTGGCCGGTTGTTTATAGGCAATAATGGCCAGGGTTTCCAGGGAGGCTTTACTGAGGCGGGCGGGACTGATCTTTTTCAGCCTTTTAATCCATTCGCTGAACCGGGGTTTGGTGCGAAACTGAAATCCATCAGCCACCTCTTGAAGATAGAGACCCCGTTCCGGCGTTTCATATTCCATCAGTAATTGGGACAAAGCCGCTTCAACGTCTTTCTTGGGAAAACTGTCTCCAACGACTTCCAGGATCTTTTTGATCCCTATGGGTGCGGGAGAAACAAAAATCAAAGCTTCGAGTAGGGATTTTATTTCATTCATAAGTAAACCTTTTAGCAGGCTGATGAATAACGTCCATCTGCGGTGTTGCCCTCATCCCTCCCCGCCTTCCGGCGGGGCAGTCTATGCGACGTACTTTTATGTACACCTCATTCCGAGGAATTTCGGGCGTCTTGCATCTGGACATTTTTGATCACCCTGTGCTAAATGACTTGTTCATTTTTCCTTTTAAGAAATCGTTGCCGGGGGGAGAAAATCATAAATCAGGATGTTCCCCCCTTGGATTTCCTGATAGACGACAATTTTTTGAAGACGGACCAGTTCCAGTAAGGCCAGAAAGGCCACGATGAGTTCAGCCCGGGTGAAATGGCCGGGTAATAATTCTTCCAAGAGGATACGTCCCATTTTTTTGAGTTTGGCCAATATTTCTTCCATTTTGTTTTCAATGGGAACCAGGGGGCTGGGAAGAGGGACCGATTCTTCCTCTTTCTTTTCCAGAAGCATCTTCCGGACGGCGTCAATCAACTCGAAAATGCCCACCCGGATAAGTCCTTCTTCTTTCCCTTCCATTTCCTTGGCCAGGAAGTCCCGGGTAAAGACATCCCGATACAAAAGCGGACGCTGTCCCAGTTGTTCCGCCGCCTCTTTGAGCTGCAGATATTCAAGCAACGGCCGGGTCAATTCCAGACGGGGATCTTCCTCCTCTTCATCTTCCGGGGGTCTGGGCAGCAGCATCCTGGATTTGATGTGGATCAAGGTGGCGGCCATGACCAGAAAATTTCCGGCAATATTAATATTCAACTCTTTCATTAGGTCCAGGTATTCCAGATACTGAGCGGTGATAACGGCGATGGGGATATCATAGATATCCATCTCGTTTTTTCGGATTAAATGGACCAGGAGATCCATAGGTCCTTCAAAGATGTCGAGTTTAACGTTGTAATCCATATAAACCACGTGTGATGAAGAATGAGGGACGAGGGACGTGGATAATGAGAAAATTATCCATCTTTAAACTCGTAACCCGCAATCCGTAATCTGCAAATTCATTCCGCAATCTAAAATCCTATAGCCTGCCTGACTTCTTTCATGGTTTCCTGGGAAAAGGCCCTGGCCCGCTCGGTGCCGGCCATAAGAATGGATTGGACTTCATGGAGGTTTTGGGTCCAATAATCCCTTTTCTCTTTAATCGGGCTGAGGGCTTCCAGGACCTGGTCGATCAGCCATTTTTTACAATCCACACAGCCGATCCCGGCCCGCTTGCATTCCCGCTCAATCTCGTCGATCCGTTCCTGAGGTGAATAAATTTTGTGAAAGGGAAAGAGGATACAGACTTCCGGATTGCCGGGGTCTTTACGACGGGCCCGTTGGGGATCGGTGACCATCTGGGACAGTTTGTGACGGATTTCCTCCTTGGAGTCGGAGAGAAACACGGCGTTTTCATAACTTTTGCTCATCTTCCTTCCATCCAGTCCCGTTAGTTTAGGAGTTTCGGTTAACAGCGTATCCGGTACAGGAAAAACCTCCTCATACAGGAAGTTAAATCTGCGGGCTATTTCCCTGGTCAATTCCACGTGAGGGGCCTGATCGATACCGACCGGCACGGCATGGGCCTTATACATCAGAATATCGGCGGCCTGCAAGACCGGATAACCGATGAAACCATAGGTCCCGATGTCTTTACTTTCCAGTTCCTGTTGTTGTTCCTTATAGGTCGGATTTCGTTCCAGCCAGCTTAAAGGGGTAATCATGGACAGGATTAAATGGAGTTCGGCATGTTCTTTGACTGCCGATTGCAGAAAAAAAGTGCTGATCTTCGGATCCAGCCCGACACTCATCCAATCGATGACCATGTCCAAGATATTTTCGTGAATGGCCTTGGGTTCTTTATATTCGGTGGTCAAGGCATGCCAGTCGGCAATGAAAAAAAAACATTGGTAGTCTTTCTGCAATTCTTTCCAGTTCAGTAAGGCCCCATGCAGATTGCCCAGGTGTAATTTTCCCGTGGGTCGCATCCCGCTTAAGATCCGTTTCCGTTCCATTTTAATAATTAGCTCCTAAATTCCATTATTATGATAATTCGACGAACGATGAACGCCGAACGGTATTCCCGTGTTATATAGACATCGAGGCTCCCAGAAAAAGTTGTATAAAAAAAACCATGATCGGCGAAATAAACCAATCCAGAATATGGGTCAATAAAAGCCCGATGAGAATAAAAAAGCCATAGGGCTCCACTTTACTGTAGTTAATAGCGGCCTGTAGGGGCAGAATACCGACCATAATCCTTCCTCCGTCCAAAGGGGGGATGGGGATGAGATTGAAAACGGCCAGGGCCACATTGATTATGACTCCTAAGTAAATCATTTTGGCCAGAGGCTGAAGCACAAGACTTAAAAAAGGCGATTCCAGGAAGGGTGAGGCGATCATTAAAATACGAAGAAGAGCAGAACACCCCAAAGCCAGAAGCAGATTGGTAGCCGGACCAGCCAGGGCCACCCAGACCATATCTTTTTTGGGATTTCTAAGATTATTGAAGTTCACTGGAACCGGTTTGGCATAACCGAAAAGAAAAGGGGCATGGGATAAAATAAGAATCCCAGGGATCAGGATAGATCCGAAGGGATCGATATGGGCTATGGGATTGAGGGTCAAACGACCGGACAGACGGGCTGTGGGGTCTCCAAACTTGCCGGCCACCCAGCCGTGAGCCACCTCATGTAAAATAACCCCCAAAAGGAGAGGGATGGCCATGATACTGATTTGTTGAATAAAGGAACTCATGATTTACTTTTTCCATAACTGAGTTTGTGAATTTTGCTCCAACTTTTTCCCTATTGAGCTTTTATACACAGGTTAGAATCCAGAAGTCAGAAGTCAGAATCTAGAATAAAAACCTCATTTCTGTTTTAAGATTCTTCCCCCTTCTGAATTTTGTCTCCTGAATTCTGGATTCCAGAATTTAACTATTATTAGTTTGATTTTTATCCAAAGGCACAAAGTGTTTTTTAACATAGGCTATTTCATCCTCGCGGGTCAATACTTTTCCATTAATTCGAGCCTCTAAAAGGTCTCCCAGGATTACTTTATAAATGGGACCTGGGACCAGTCCAAGGGTTTTCAGATCTTCCCCTCCGATCGCTATCCGGATGGATTTCAATTGGGTAAAATAAAGCGAAATGGCCTTCCGGCCCGTTTCCTGACCGGTCTTGGCCATCAAGAAAAGCAGGACCTCGTTGGGAAAGGACGACAATACCTTATAAATTTCATTTCGGGATAATGGGGGATTCTTCTGTAGGGTCATCAAGACCTTTTCCCCCTCATTCCGGCCTAAGGTTATGATTTCAAAAACCCTTTTAGGCAATCCCAGTCGCAGGCGCAATTCACTGAACCGGGCAACGGGCTGGGTCAAGGCCAGGAAATAGATCAGCCATTTTTCATAGGGCTCATTGAGATAGAGGAGATCAAACCAGGCCAGGACGGTTCTTATTTCACCAAAAAGAAGCGACTCTTTGGGAGTCAAGGTCCATTCCGGATGAATGGCCTGGAGCAATTTTAAATCGATCAGCCTCTTGATAACCGGTAGGGGATTTTCTTCGCTTAGGATCAACTGGAGTTCGGTAAAAATTCTTTTTGGGGCCAGTTTTTCTATGCCCCCAATGCGAATAGTGTTTTCGATCAGGTTGGAGGTCAATTTCCCTATCTTGAACCCGAATCGTTGTTCAAATCGAACGGCTCGAAAGGCCCGGGTAGGATCCTCAACAAGGCTTAGATTGTGGAGGACCCGTATTGACCGTTCTTTCAGATCTTTTTGAGCCCCGAAAAAGTCGATCAGGATGCCGAAATGAGCAGGATTCAGTTTAACGGCCAAGGTATTGATGGTAAAGTCACGCCGGTAGAGGTCCATTTTAATCGAACTTCGCTCCACCACCGGGAGGGCGCCTGGAGATTCATAATACTCCGATCGGGCCGTTGCGACATCTACTTTAAAGCCGTCAGGGAAGATAAGAACTGCGGTTTTAAATTTGATATGATAGCGAATATGAGCCGGAAACCTCTTGGCATATTCCTGCGCGAAGTTAATCCCGTCCCCTTCGATGACCACATCGATATCCAAATTGTCGAATTTCAGAAATAGGTCCCGTATAAATCCGCCGACGGCATAGGCGTTGTATCCGAGGCTGTCGGCCACCTCGCCCAGGGATTTAAGCATTTCGATGATCCGCTTGGGCAGCCTTTCTTCCATCAAATAGCCGACATTCTTTTTGCGGACCAATTGGGGCACCTTACGGGAATCATAAAGATATTCGGTCATGGAAGGGCCGCTGATCAGAATATTGAGCAGATCAGTACGGGTGATGACCCCCAAAAGTTTTCCTTGTTTGACCACCGGTAAGATCCTTTGTTTGTTTTCGATGATGAATTCCTGGATTTGAAACAAGGAGGCCTCGGGTTCAATGGTCGAAAATTCGGTGGTCATGTATTCCTGGACCGGCAGTTCCTTAAGGCCGTGGAAAATGGCCTTTTCGATCACCTGCCTGGTGATCAGGCCCAACAGCTTTTCTCCTTCCATCACCAAAAGGACATTGATGTTATAACGAGTCAGCAGTTCGTTGGCATGTTCGAGGGTCTCCTGGGGCTGAATCGATTTTATCGGAAAGGACATCATGTCCCTGGCCTTACGCTGGGGATTGATCCGGCTCTTAAGCTGCAAGATCAAGGTTTCTTCTACCTGGACCAGGGTTTTGTCCTTGACCGTGGCTGAGGCCGCAGATGGGTGTCCCCCTCCGCCGAAGGCCAAAAGGATTTCTCCGACATTGATTTCCCGTATACGGCTCCGGGCGACTATATAAACTCGGTCTTCCATCCGGGCCAGGGCAAAAAGACAATCGAGATTTTCCATGTCCATCATTTTATGGGCCAGGACGGCGAAGTCTCCAACATAGGTATCTATGGAGGCCTTGGTTACTACGATCTCCAGGTTATTGATCCGATGCCGGGTGGCTGATTCCAACAACTGATTCAATAAGGATACCTGTTCGGCGGTCAACTCCCGGGTCAGCATATCCGCAATCAGGTTCAAATTGGCCCCTTGCTCCAGAAGATAGGCGGCGGCCTGATGATCCTCGGGGGTCGTTGAACCAAAGGAAAAAGACCCGGTATCTTCGTAAATCCCCAAGGCCATCAGGGTCGCTTCGTCCGGGGTCAAGGCAATATTTTTATCCTTCAATAACCGGGTCATCAAGGTCATGGTGGCGCCAACCGGTTGAATGATTTCCAGGCTCCCCCTTACATCGTTTTTGGCTGAAGGATGATGGTCATAAATGTGGATCTCCAATCCGGGACGATTCAATATTTCTGCAAATCGGCCGATGCGATCCGCTTGACGGGTATCCACTAAAATAAGGCGATAGATCCGTTCCAAGGGCACTTGTTTTATTTTGGTAAAATTATACAGATAGACCGTGGATTGCAGAAAAAAGTTGCGCAGGTTCTGCTCTTGAGACCCGGGAAAGACCAGCCAGGCTTCCGGATAGAGCTTCTTGGCGGCCATCATGGAGGCCAGACCGTCAAAATCGGTATTGAGGTGAGTGGTGATGACCTCAATACCCGCTGTTTTCTGAGTATCGGAATGGGTGGCTGCCGGGATGGATTCCATTAAAAATTAGGCTCGAGGATGATATCTCCGGTAGGCTTCTCGGAGGTGTTCATGGGTGACCAGGGTGTAGATCTGGGTCGTGGAAATATCTGCATGGCCCAGCATGGTTTGAATGGAACGAAGATCCGCCCCGCCTTCCAGCAGATGAGTGGCAAAGGTATGCCTCAGGGTATGGGGAGAAATTTTTTTCAAAATGCCTGCCTGTCGGCCGTATTGACCCAGTATCTTCCAAAATCCCTGACGGGACAGCCGGTCTCCTCGATTGTTGAGAAAGACCCAGGGGGCCATGGGGTGTTTGAGCAGGGGAGGGCGTCCTTTTTCAAGATAGTCCATCAAACACCGGGTAGCCGCTTTTCCGATAGGGACTAATCGTTCTTTAGAACCCTTACCTATGGTGCGAATAAGATGGGCCTCCAATTCCAATTGATCCAGGGTCAGAGAGATCAATTCGGAGACCCGCAGACCAGTAGCATAGAGGACTTCCAACATGGCGGCATCCCTTACACCCCGGGGTGATTCGGTTTTTGGCTGATGGATCAGGGTTTCCACTTCCAGTTCCGAGAGGGTATGGGGCAAGGTCCGTTTGGGCTTAGGGCCTTGCAAGGGGAGGGTCGGGTTGTCTTTCCGCAGGGATTCTTCCTGAAGGAATCGGTAAAAGGACCTTAAGGCGGACAGTATTCTGGCCTGAGTACGGCCGGAGAGTTTTCGGGTCCGTAAGGTTCCCAGATATTCATAAAGAGTATTGGCTTGAGTTTGTAAAAGATCTGTAATGCCCTGTTCATCTAAAAATCGAAAGTATTGGATCAAATCACGGCTGTAAGCCTCCAGAGTATTTTGAGAAAGGCCTTTTTCGACCAACAAAAAATGCAGGAAACGGTCAAGAAAGATATCCAACATAAATGAAACATAACAGACATTGACGGGTATGTCAAGAACAGTCGAAAATTCTATTGGTTAGAAGTGGTTTATTGATAATTGGGCTTTAAATCCGGGCTGATTTTCCAGATTCCGGGCATTTAGGGGCTTTCTTTTCGGGGATGTCCAAAGGGCAATTTTCCGCTTAGCTATAACCATTGACAATAGCTAACTATTGTTGTATTGAAAGGCCCTATGGCTAAAGATAAAATTGCATTGATCTCCGGCGGCAGCAAAGGTATCGGGGCGGCAATCGCCCTGACCTTGGCTGAAGATGGTTTTGATATCTGGCTGAACTACCGAAGCGATCATGAGGCGGCGGCCAGGGTTTCTACTATGATTGAAAAGACCGGGAGAAAGTGCCTCCTGCTTCCTTTTGATGTTTCCAACCCCGAAGATGTCCAGAATCAGTTACAGCCCTTGCTGGAAAATGAAACGCCCTATGCCTTGATCAATAACGCCGGGTTTACCCGGGATGTGATCCTGGCCTGGATGACCCAGGAGGAATGGGAGGATGTCCTTTCGGTCACCCTGGGCGGATTTTTTTTGGTATCAAAACCGGTGATCAACAATATGTTGAGAAAAAAGGAAGGCCGTATCGTCAATATCGCTTCCACTTCGGGACAGAGCGGAATGGCCGGCCAGACCAATTACTCGGCTGCCAAGGCCGGTCTGATCGGGGCCACCAAGGCCTTAGCGGTGGAGGTGGCCAAAAGGAATATACTCGTCAACGCCGTTTCCCCAGGTTTTATAGAAACCGAAATGGTCAAGGACCTTCCAATGGATAAAATCCTGCCGATGATCCCCTTAGGCCGCTTAGGAACACCCTTAGAAGTGGCGGGCGTTGTCGCCTTCCTCTGCTCGGACAAGGCCTCATACATTACCGGACAGGTGATTTCCGTTAATGGGGGCACCTTCCGGTGAAATGAATCCTGCCTGGCTATCAGCTATTTCAGGTTCAAACAACTCACACCGCCGCGGCCCTGAACCATACCGTCACCTATTATAAACTCCATGGCAACCCCTAATCCTGGAATAATAAACGCCTTGTGTTTTGATGTTGATGACCTGGCCTACGGTCTTAATGTAGTTAAGGGGACCCATCTGCCCAATCAATATCTTGTGAAGCAGGAAGCGTACGCTTTGTTGGAATCTCTGGAAAGGCTTGACCTTCAAGCGACCATGTTCATCCCGGGATATGTGGCCCTTCGTTTTCCCGACCTGGTGAAGGAGATCGCCCGGTCCGGGCATGAGATCGGCTCTCACGGCTTCAACCATATTGTTACGCAACGTCTTCATCGAGATGGGTTTCATGAAGATGCCTCCCTCAGCAAAAAGATACTGGAGGATATACTGTCCAAAGAGGTGTTTATTTTTAAAGCCCCGGATTGGAGTATCTCGGCCGATACCCTTTGGGCTTATGATGAATTGATCTCCTTGGGCTATCGGGTGGATCATACGGCCCAGCCGTCTTTATTGAAATCCCTTGGGCGGCGTTCGGACGATATGACCCCCTTTACCTACAAGGAGGCCTTAACGGTTATTCCGGTGACCTCTTGCCGATTACTGGGACAGGTTTTCCCTTTTAACGGCGGGCTGTTTTGCGCTTATGTGCCGATAAGCCGACAAATAGCTTACTTCCGGCGGATAAACCAAAAGGGGATCCCTTTTAATTACTACTGTCATCCCTATGAATTCAGTCCCTGGGGGGCCGACAGACAGACCTGGAAATATGGTTCCTTCCGGGCGGCGCTTTATGGAATCCACTTTGGAAAATACCGGGACTACATTACACAACTGGCCAGGGCATTCCAACTTGCACCGCTGACGACCGCTTATCGTCGTTTTATTAGCTGTCTCGATACGGCGCCCAATTCGACCTATAAGGTCCTTGAATGAAGATTGTCATCAGGGCTTGCACTTTTTGATTATTTTTGTTAAATTTTAAATTAATACTAATATCTATAGTTGGCTGATACAAGAGACCTTAAAGAAAAACTTCAGGGAAATTCGAACCCTGGGGGACATCCATAAATTCGTCATCCAAAAGCTGCGCCTCCCGAATGGGGTTTGATTCGATGGCCTGCATTTTAACAACCAAGGTTTCAAAACTAAGGTCCGTGCTATAATGGCTGAAAAGATTTCAGACATGAGGGGTAAATGAGCCAGTCTTTTAGTTTTCCCATACCGGCGGAGCAGTTAATTCCTCACCGGCCGCCCATACGCATTGTTGACCGGCTGTTATCATACGACGGTCTTCAGGGGGTGGTGGAATCCGTCATACCGTTCGAGAGCCTATATGTCAAGGACGATGGATCGATAGAGCAGGCAGCCCTGGTGGAGCTTATCGCCCAATCTTTTGCTGCGGTCAAAGGATATGCAGACCTTCATGAGGGAAAACCGGTCAGCAAGGGATTTCTGGTGGGGGTCAAAGGTTTTGTTTTTCATGAGACGGCCAATAGTGGAGATCAGTTGTTGGTTTTCGTTTCCAGAACCGGGGAAACGGACGAATTCGCCTTGGCTGAGGGCCGGGTGATGCGCGGGGAAGAGGTGCTGGCCTCTGGAAACGTCATGGTTTGGATTCCCAGGGAGATTTGATGTTAATCAAAAAATGCTTCTATCTTTCCTTCGTCCTTTTTTTCTGGCTTTGTTGCCTGCCCCCGGATCCGGCGGCAGAGATAAAACCCGAGCAGAAGACCAGGGAAATAAAATCCCAAATCTTTACCCTCATTGCTGCAGGCGCAGCGACCGTGCAAACCCTCTCCAGCGATTTTTCTCAGGAGAGACACCTATCCATGCTGAAAGAGCCCTTGATCTCCATCGGAAAGTTTGCCTATGAAAAACCGGATCGGCTTTACTGGGAAATCTTAAAACCTTCGCCTTTGGGATTTGTGGTCCAGGGAGGCCAGGCCAAGCGATGGGGCAGCGACCCACGGGTCACCGAAACCTTGGAGATCGATCAGGAGCCCATGATTAGGGCCATTGTCGATCAGGTTTCTGCCTGGACCAGGGCCGATTTCCCCTGGCTTGAAAAAAGGTATCGAATCACCGTGCTGGAGGAGACCCCTTATTCTCTAAAGCTTATTCCCCTTTCTTTCCAGGAAAAGAAGTTCCTCGCCTATATTACCATTGCCTTTTCCGAAGACTGGACCCATGTCCGTTCAGTGGAACTACACGAGAAAGGCGGCGATTTTACACGGATCCGGTTTCTTAATACCCTTATAAATCCATCCCTGCCGAAAGACTTTTTTAGAAAATAATGACTTCTTTCTATTCTTTGTTTTCAAAAAGTTTTGGTTTTTTTTCACGGCACAGAATAGTCCTCTATGCCGCCATCCTGACCATTGCCGTCTTGAGTGGTATCATATTAAAAAGTATCAAACTTAGTGAAGACCTCCAATCTATGATGCCGACCGGCAAATCTGATGCTGCTCTGGATATCTCTTTGCTCCAGCAAGCCCCCTTTATGCAAAAGGTCGTGATTAATCTCAAGGCCGAACCGCAGGTTAATCAGAATTCCTTGACCGAGGCAGCGGACCAACTGGCCAAGGCCTTGAAAAAACCCTATTACGATCGGGTGATCAGCGGACCTCAGATGGCGTCGCCGGAGTCATTCTTCCCCTGGCTTCTGGCGGCCGCCCCGGCGCTTATGACCGAAAAGGATCAGCAGGAATTCAAGGCCGGACTTAATTCCCAAGGCATCCTGGCCAAGCTTGAAAACATTCGGAGCAGGCTGAATTCACCGGAGGGATGGGTTATCAAAGGCCTTTTGCAGTCCGATCCCCTGGACTTCCACCGGATTGCACTGGACAAGTTTCGCTTCCTGAATATGTTCAAGGGGATGGTCCTCAAGGGCGGGCATTTTATCAGTGCCGACGGCCGGAATGCCTTGCTGGTGGCCGATACCCCGCTGAAGGTCACCGATTCCCAGGGGTCAAAAGACTTGGTCCTTTATACCCAGGGAATCATCGACCGTTTGAACCCACCGGGCATCAAGGTTTCTTTTCTGAGCGGTCATGCCTATACCTATGGTAATGCGGAGACGGTTAAAGCCGATCTTTATATCATCCTCTCCTGTGCTTCCTTGACGATCCTGGTACTTCTTTTTTTGTTTATGCAGAATTGGCGGGCCGTCTTTGTTTTCCTGGTCCCCACTTCCGTGGTCTTGATCGCCACCGCCGGGGTATTGGCGGTCTACCAGACCATCTCGGCCATCACCATCGCCTTCGGCTCCGTTCTGATGGGCATCGCTGACGACTATCCCATATTTACCTATTTTTCACTCAGGAATCAGGAGGGTTATTCCGGGGAAACGGTGGCGGACATATCACGTCCGGTGCTCTTCAGCGGTGTGACCACCATGGCCACCTTCAGCGCCCTTTTTTTTTCCGATCTTTCCGGCCAGCGTCAAATCGCATTTTTCTCTATAGTGGGCATTATCGCTTCTCTGGCCTTTTCGCTTCTGGTATTGCCGCATTTCATCCGGGGTCTGCGGCCGGCCAGATTTTCCATCAAGACCGGGGTCCCGGCCAGGGCCAGGGGCAGGACCTATCGGGTCTTTATTATCGGAGGTTGGCTTTTGCTGCTGGCGCTTGGTTTATGGCAGGGGAGCCGGGTGATTTTTAATGGGGATATGCGGTCCGTCAATTGGGTTTCCAAGACCTTAATGGAAACAGAAAAGAATTTTAAGGATACCTGGGGGGATTTTCGGGATACCGCCATGGTTTTCAGCGAAGGGAGAGACCTCGAGTCGGCCTTGATCCAAAATGATCGTTTGTTCTCCTATCTTAAGAGGAGAATCCCCGCAGAAGGAATCATCAGCCTCGCCCCGCTTTTTCCTTCCAAGGCAACACAGGAGGAAAATATCCGGCGATGGGAAACCCTATGGGACAAAGATACGCAGGACAGGGTCCGGGCCCTCTTTATCAGGGAAGGCGATAAGGCCGGTTTTCAGCCCCAGGCCTTTGCCCCTTTTTTTGAAAGGTGGTCGATAAAGGCCAACCGGGTTTCTCTGGATGACCTCAAAAAGGCAGGGTTCGGCGAATTGATCAACTCTTTAGTCATCTTCGGGGGTGATTCAACCCGTGTCCTCACCCTGGTTCCGGACACCCCTCAAGTGGCGGCGCTTTTCAATAAGAACATTAAACTTCCTTTTGCCGCCCGTTTTGTATCCCAAAGCGGTTTCAACCAGACCATCAGCCGGGCCATGGTCAAGAATTTTATTCAATATATCATTACCGCCTCTCTGGTCATCCTGGTGTTTCTGGTGCTGCTTTTTCGCCAGGCCGGAAAAGTACTATGCGCCATGATTCCGGTGATTACAGGCCTTTTGTTTATGTTCGGCGTCATGGGTTGGAAAGGGATAGAATTTAATCTGTTCAATATTATCGCCACCATCCTGGTCATCGGTTTGAGTGTCGATCTGGGCATCTTCATGGTCAGCCGGATTTCCGAAGGCAAGGAGACCAACACCGGTCAAGCCGTTCTTCTCGGGGGCCTGACCAGCCTGGTCGGAATGGGAGCCCTGACCCTGGCCCATCATCCGGCCCTTTATTCCATCGGCATAACGGTTCTCTTGGGTATGTGCGGGGCTATCCCCTCGGCTCTGTTAGTCATCCCCGCCTTTTTTAATTCAAAAAAAGGACAGAAAAAATGGATAACCTGAGATTCGCCATACAATCATCAGCTTCTGGGCCTGTCAAGGAAACAGAGCCCGGCACTTTTATCCGGTCCTATTGTTTTGCCCCTGAGTTTATCGGATTTTCCGGCCATTTTCCCGGATATCCCATCCTCCCCGCTTTTGTTCAGGTGCTCATAGTGCTGGACATGGCCGAAGAAGTGAAAGGCCGCCGTCTCAAGATCCTGACCCTGGAAAAGGCCAAATTTCAAATGGAAGTTTTACCAGGCAAAGAGATTGAAGTGCGATTCAGGGAAGGGATCATCAAAGGAAAGACGGGACTTGAGGCAACCCTTATGATCGGTGAAAGTCCGGCGGCTTCTTTCCTGCTCACTTTTGCCGACGAAGAATGACAACGAGGTAGAGACATGCATAAACCCTATTTCCCTTCCGTTAAAGGCAATCCTCCACCCCTTAGGATTCGGGTAGAGAGAAGGGTGAGATTTGAGGAGGTGGACCAGCTCGGTATCGTCTGGCACGGTCGATATGCCAGCTTTTTCGAGGATGCGCGAAGCGTTGCAGGAGAGAAGTACGGCTTCGGTTATCCAGACTTTAAAAGGAATAGAGTCAGCGCACCCATACGGATCCTGCACGCGGAATTCCTTCTTCCCTTAAAATTTGACGAAACCTTTGTTGTCGAAGGGGTTCTTCATTGGACCGAAGCGGCGCGGATCAATATCGAGTACCTGATATGGAACTCAAATGGCCGCCTGTCGACCACCGGGTATACGGTGCAGGTTTTGCTGGACAAGGACGAACAGCTCCTTCTGGTTCCCCCTCCATTTTACCGGGACTTCCGTGAAAAATGGCGGGCAGGAGAATTCCAATGAGAGAAGTCTGGATTACAGATGCCGGGATGGTGACCGCGGCAGGAGACAGCCTTGAAGCCACATGGCAGACCATAATGACCGGCCGGACCGCTATACGGAAAATAGACCGATTTCCGGTAAAAGCCTACCGATCGGAACTCGGCGCATCCGTTTCGGGAATAGAACCGTCCGAGGCGGCATCATTGATACATAATATCATGGAACTTCTCTTATGTCAGATTGATTACGTTCCTGCCGATTCCCTGCTGATAACCGCCTCGACCAAGGCCGGCATTGATAACCTGGAAAAAATCAAACAGGGGATTGCTGCTGATCCCCTGGATATTTTGCCGGCTTCGATGTCGGATTGGGTGGCGGAAAAACTTGGCTTAAGGGGCGATTCGATAAGCATCAATGCGGCCTGTGCCTCTTCCACTGCGGCTGTGGCTCAGGGAGCGAAGCTCATTTCCTCCGGGGCGGCAGAATCAGCCGTTATCTGTTGTCTGGATCTGATCACTGAATTTGTTTTTTCAGGTTTCTCCGCTCTTCAAGTCCTGTCGCCCTTTCCTTGCCGACCCTTTGACCGGGACCGGGCAGGTCTTTCCGTGGGCGAGGGAGCGGCATTTATCACCCTCATGAGTGCCGAACAGGCCAAACGTTTTGGCTGTCCCCAAAGGGGAATTATCGCCGGTGTAGGTCTATCCAACGATGCTCGGCACATCACGGCCCCTGACCGAAACGGCGCCGGCCTGATTAGGGCTGTCACGGGAGCCCTGAAGACCGCCGGGGTGGAAAGGTCGGAGATAGCCGGGATCAGTGCTCATGGAACAGGTACGATTCACAATGACCTCATGGAATTAACCGCCTTCCAGGCGGTTTTTGAAAAATATTGTCCCCCGATTTATTCGGTGAAGGGATGTATCGGACATACCTTCGGGGCAGCGGGAGGGATCGAGATCGCCCTGGGGACCAGGATTCTGACCGAACAAACCCTCCCGCCAACCGCGGGCTTTGTTAACCCGGAGCGGGGTGCGGAAGGATTGGTCAGCGCTGATTCTGTTCCCATAAAAGGAGATTATCTTTTGGCCACCAATTCAGGTTTCGGCGGCATCAACGCAGCCATCATCCTGAAAAAGGGA
>JBEKPQ010000065.1:0-21644 GCA_049520575.1 Thermodesulfobacteriota bacterium
CGAGCATTTATTTTGTTACCGGTGAGGTGCCGGGACCGGTAGGTTCGGGTCACCGCGTCCTCCCGGTTTACCGGGCCTTTCAGACCCAGGATGGTTATATTACCGTCGCCGCCGTGGGGGATAAATACCCCCGTTTGTTTAAGGCCATGGGTCGGGAAGACCTGCTCAAGGAACCCCTCTTTAAGGGTCCGTCCACTCTTGAAAATAAAAAGCAGCGGAATGCAGTCATTCAGGAAGTTTTCCTCACCAAGGGGACCGATGAGTGGATGAGGCTGCTCATAGAGGCTGATGTACCCTGCGGGCCGGTGAATACCCTGGACAAGGCCTTGGCCGATCCACAGGTGGCGGCGACGGATATGGTGGCCTCTATTGAAGACGGTTCGGGCGGGCGGATCAGACAAACCGCGAACCCCATTAAAATGTCAGGGACACCGTTGGAATTGAGGACCAAATATACATATCCTCCTGTTGTGGGGGAACATACGGAAGAGGTTCTATCTCAGCTTTTGGGCTACTCGAAAGAAAAAATAGAGACCTTAAAACAGGAGAAGGTTATATAAAAAAGTCATGAACAACGATTGGTCGGACCTGATTGATAAAATGCGCCAGGGATCGGTTCGGGCCTTATCCCGTTTAGTGAGCCGTGTTGAAAATCGTGACCCCGGCTGGATGAAGGCCATGCAGCAGATTTACCCTCTATCCGGTCAGGCCCGGCTCATCGGAGTCACCGGTTCACCGGGTGCGGGTAAGAGCACATTAACCAACGGAATCGCCCGGGAGTTGGTTTCCAGGGGCTTCAAAGTGGGTATCATTGCCGTGGATCCCTCGAGCCCTTTCTCCGGAGGTTCCCTTCTGGGTGACCGGGTCCGGATGAAGGACCTGTGGAATCTTGACCAGGTTTTTATTCGTTCCATGGCCACCAGAGGGGCTTTGGGCGGCCTGAATCAATCGGCCCGGGATGTAGCCAAAATTCTGGATGCCTTCGGCAAGGATTTTGTGCTCATCGAAACGGTCGGGGTAGGTCAGGATGAGGTGGAAGTGGTCCGGGCGGCCGATTTGGTCCTGCTCGTCTGCGTTCCGGGGCAGGGGGACGGGGTACAGGCCCTTAAGGCCGGGATTATGGAGATAGCCGATATATTTGTCGTCAACAAGGCCGACCGAGAAGGCGCAGAAGAGGTCTTTTTGGATATTCAAGCCATGCTGGATTTGGATCCGACCCAGGATAAATCCAGACCCCCGGTCCTTCGAACCGTGGCCAATCAGAATGAAGGCCTACCCGAATTGGTAAACGTTGTCCTGAACCTCTTGACGTCTTCCGGTCATCGACGGGTTTGGCAGAATGTGCGGATCAGAGAAGAGCTCATCGGTTTGCTGGAAAAACAAATGCTGGGTCTGATCATCCATCATTGGGAAAAAGATGGAAGCCTCGAAAAAGCCGTGCGGCAAATAGAAAGAGGAGAGAGAGACCCTTATTCCATCGTCCAGGAAACACTTGATCTCATGTTGCGAAAAATAAAGGAGTAACCATACAAAACTTTAGTGATCCCCTCCCTAATTCGTCTCCCCAAATAAACCTTGACTTTTCAGGTCAAACCTTCTACTTTGCAGAATTATCAACTAACCTAACAATACTATTAGAGAAATAGGAAGGCCATTTGGATCTGTCAGTAATCATCCCTTTTTACAACGAAGCGCGAAATATTTCGGTTTTTTTCGATGAACTGTGCCAAACACTCCAAGAAACGGAACTGACGTGGGAAATTTTAGCCATCGATGACGGGAGTATTGATGAAACCTTTTCTCTCTTGAAGGAGGAAGCTATACGGCGAAATCATATCAAAGTGCTGCGCCTGAGAAAAAATTTTGGGCAGACGGCGGCCCTTTCAGCCGGTTTTGATTCGGCCGAGGGTGATATCGTCATAACTATGGACGGCGATCTTCAAAACGACCCCAAGGATATTCCTGCGCTGGTTGCCAAGATAAGAGAAGGATACGACATCGTGAGCGGATGGCGGAAAAAACGGAAGGATCCTTTTTTCTCCAGACGTCTCCCTTCCCGAATAGCCAACAAGATGATCTCCTGGGTCACAGGAGTGAAACTCCATGATTACGGTTGCACCTTGAAGGCCTTTAAAAAGGAGGTCGCCAAACACATCCGATTATACGGCGAGATGCATCGTTTTATCCCGGCTACCGCCAGTTGGATGGGAGTGACCATTGCCGAGATACCGGTTAACCATCGATCCCGTAAATTTGGTCGGTCTAAATATGGAATTTCCAGGACCATAAGAGTTCTGTTGGATCTGATAACCGTTAAGTTTTTATTGACCTATTCTACCAGACCCATCCATGTCTTTGGTCTTTGGGGGATCCTTGCAGGGTTGGCCGGTTTCGGCTTGGCCTGCTTTTTAACCATTCAACGATTATTTTTCGCCATTCCTCTGGCCAACCGACCCATTCTGCTTTTAGCCGTCCTTTTGATCTTTATCGGCATTCAGTTTATCAGCATGGGCCTTTTGGGCGAACTTCAGGTTCGAACCTATCACGAATCTCAAGGGAAACCGATTTATTACATCAAAGAGATCTTTGGACAAGACAATAAAGAGACTCCATAACCAACCATGGATCGGCGTGGGATTCCTGCTGGTCGGTATTTTTTGTTTGACCGCTGCCCTGGCTCAAACCAAAGACCCAACCTTTCATTCTATCCTGACCAAAGACCTGAACCGACTGATTCCAATTGCTTCTTTTTCAAGAAACGATCGGATCTATTTATATACCGTCTGGACAGGTCTTCAAGGGGCCCACGAAATAAAGGTCCTGTGGATCCGGCCAGATAAAAAGGTTCAGGAAACCGTTCGAATCAATGAAAAAATTTCATCTAAAACCCCGAACTATACCACCTGGGCCTATTTGGCTTTTACCAAAGGACTTTTGAATATCTCTCCCTTTGAGAGAAATTTTATTGGTCCCTGGAAGGCCCGGCTTTTTTTGGATGGGAAATTATTAATGGAATATGACTTTTCGGTTTCCTGACCGGAGAAATCATTCTTTATGGCCTTTTCTGAAACTTTCTTGACCTTAATCGGTCTTATCCTTGGGACTGTTAAATGCAAGGGTAGGTAATAGTATTAAGCCCCTCCCCGATTCAATGACCCAAGTAATACTGATGTACTTTTTTCTCGCGATAGCCAACAATTTTTTTTAAAAAGTTATGAGGGATAGAAGATTAAAGTCCATAAATCTAATCTTCTATCTCTTCCAAGAATCAAAAGGTTTCCAAAAAAATTGAAATTTTTTTGCTCCCGTTTTGGCATATACATTAAAGGAATAAAATGATAAAATAAAAACTGTTCTTATTGCCTTGCATTCGGAACTGTGAAAAAGAGGAGGGTTCGATGCCGGAATTGCGAAAGGATCCCATTGTCGGACGATGGGTGATCATTTCTACCGAAAGGGCCAAGCGCCCTTTTGACTTCGCCCCTGAGGACGAGACCCCCAAAGGGGGGTTTTGCCCCTTTGATTCGGGGAATGAAAAAACCACCCCGCCGGAGATCACCGCCTATCGAACCCCGGGATCTCAGCCCAATACGCCCGGCTGGACCTTGCGTGTTGTAGCCAATAAATTTCCGGCCCTCATTATTGAAGGCAGTTTGAATAAAATTGGGGAGGGCCTATATGACAAGATGAACGGAATAGGTGCCCATGAAGTCATCATTGAAACCCCTGATCACGAAGAAACCCTTTCCACCATGCCGCTCGACCGTTTTGCCGACGTCCTTCGGGCCTATCGGGACCGTATCGTCGACTTATCCAAAGACCCCCGGTTTCAATATATCCTAGTCTTCAAAAACCAAGGCCGGTCAGCCGGGGCTTCTTTGGAACACAGCCACTCTCAATTGATCGCCCTGCCGGTCATCCCTGAAGTCGCTCATGAAGAGTTAAATGGTTCCCAAAAATATTTCTCTTACAAAGACCGCTGTGTCTATTGTGACATCGTCCGACAGGAGCAGGAAGCCAAAATTCGTGTGGTTATTGAAAACCAGGACTTCCTGGTCTGCTGTCCTTTTGCCCCACGTTCTCCTTTTGAAGTCTGGCTTATCCCCAAAGCCCATAACGCCGTTTATACCGAACTGGAAGAGAGCAAATTCGCTTCCCTGGCCCAAATTTTTTCCGAGACCCTGAAACGATTGGACAAAGCCTTGAACAATCGACCTTATAACTTCATGCTTCACACCTCTCCAGTCAAGGAATCCCATAAGGATTATTATCATTGGCATTTTGAAATCGTCCCTAAATTGACCCGAATCGCCGGGTTTGAATGGGGCTCCGGGTTTTATATCAACCCTTCTCCTCCCGAGGAAGCCGCCAAATATCTAAGGGAAGTCCGTCTTGAGGAGGAAAAATGAAGATCCTTTTTGCCACTTCCGAAATCAGTCCTTTTTCCAGGGCCGGGGGGTTGGCCGACGTTTCGGCTGACCTGCCCTTGGCCTTGGCTCGATTGGGGCATGAAGTATGTGTAGCCACTCCCAAGTACCGTCAAACCCGGAATGTCAAACCCCCGCTGAAACTCCTGAATACCCATCTGGAGGTCCCTATCTCCTGGATGAAAAAAACAGCTCAAATTTATCAATCCAGTCTTGCCGAAAAGGTGTCGGTTTATTTTATCGGTCGGGATGACCTTTATGACCGGGAAGGGCTGTATGGAAATGAGTACGGGGACTACCAGGACAACGCCGAGCGTTTTATCTTTTTCTCCCGTGCTGTTTTGGAATTATGTCTGGCTCTGGATCTTCGCCCCGATATCATCCATAGCAATGACTGGCAAACCGGATTGATACCGGTTTATTTGAAAACTCTATATGCCCACGCCCCCTCTCTCCAATCAACGGCCAGTCTTTTCACCATCCACAACCTGGGATATCAAGGCCTTTTCTGGCACTACGACCTTCATTTGACCGGACTGGGATGGGAACTTTTTACTCCCAAAGCTTTAGAGTTCTTCGGCAAGTTGAACCTGATGAAAGGCGGGATCGTTTTCGCCGATATCCTGAATACGGTCAGCCCCAACTATCGGAAAGAGATTCTAACCCCGGCCAATGGGTTTGGCTTGGAGGGGGTGCTCAAAAACAGGGAAGCCGACCTGTATGCCGTTTTGAATGGGGTAGATTACCAGGTTTGGGATCCCTCCAGGGATCCTTTGTTGTCTGCAACTTATACACCATCCAACCTTGAGAACAAAAAGGTGTGTAAAGCCAATCTCCAGGGTTTATTTCACCTGAAGAAAAAGGGAGAACTCCCGTTAATAGCCATTATTTCCCGTTTTCTGGATCGAAAAGGTATGGACCTGGTCAGCCGGATATTCCCCCGGTTGATGGAATTGGAAATAGAGGTCATCTTAATGGGGCAAGGTTTGGAACAATATCAAGCCTGGGCCTTGGAGATGGCCGGGAAATATCCGGGTCTCATCGGTCTGGAAATGGGGTACAACGGGCCCCTGGCCCACCAGATTCAGGCCGGGGCCGATATTCTGCTCATGCCCTCCCGTTATGAACCCTGCGGACTCGATCAATTATACGCCCTGAAATACGGGACTGTCCCCATCGTCAGAGCCGTTGGGGGTTTGGAAGATACGGTTGAAGATTACAACCCTCAAACCGATCAGGGGACCGGGTTTAAATTCAAAGAGTATGAAGAGGAAAAACTATTTCAGACCATCCAGCGGGCCTTATCGGTCTATCGGGACAAGCCTCGCTGGAAACGATTGATTCAAAGGGCGATGAATCAGGATTTTTCCTGGGGGAAATCGGCCTCTCAGTATGAATCGCTTTATCAAAAAGCCCTGAAGAAAAAAGTCAAGGAGTAACGATTTAACCTAATGGAACGAGGTCTTGAACTGTTAAAAAAAGTGATCCAGGTGGCCAATTCCAGCATTGGGTTTGAAGACCGCCTTCAGGGTATCTTGGATTTACTGGTGCGTAAAGAAGGCGTGGAAAGGGCGGTCCTTCTTTCCGTAACACCGGGATACGAAATCCTTGAATTGAAAAAGATAAGCCCTCGAGAGGTTTCCTGGGACGGCCAATCCTTTAATTTGGCCAGGACTCCCATTGGAGACACCCTTCGAAATCGAACGCCCATCTTCATCCCCCGTTTGAATCGGAAAGAGCACAAGGCCTTGATCAGGAATTCGCTGTTTAAAGGGTTTAATTCCCTGATCGTATTTCCCGTTCAAGACGACAATTTATTGTACGGGGTTTTATGTTTACTTTCCCGACAGTCCTTAAAACCTGACCAGGAGCAGTGGGAACTGCTGGACCTGATTGCCCGTGAGCTGGCCGGCATTATTCGAAACTCCTGGGTTTACACCGAATCCAAAAAAAGAATTGCCGAACTCAGCGTCTTGTACCAGGTGGGCAAGGTGATCGGCTCAACCTTGGAACTGGATGATCTGATAGAGCGTACCGTGGCCATTACTGCCCAAGTGATCAATGCCACAGGTTCGGCTTTGATGATACTGGAAAAAGAATCCGAAACCGTTATCGTCGAAAAGGAATTCGGGCTGGTGCCCTCTCAGGTAAAAAAGAAAATCCTCCAGGATATTATCAACCGGAAAGGCGATCAAATTTATAATCGAAGGACCGGTTCTGCCGGAGGCCCGATCGCCATCCCCCTTGAAGATGAAAATCATCAAGACTCGGCGGAAAAGCAGCCTGTTGCTTCTTTTATGTGCATCACGTTAAATTTTAAAGGCCCTTATCGCGGTCGGCTGTGTGTCTATGAGAAGATTCCCTTAGACGACGATAACGCCTCCCATTTTACTGAGGATGACCTGTCGGTTCTTTCCACCATCGGGAATATCATTGCCAGTTCTCTGGAAAATGCCCTGACCTTTCAAAAGATCGAGACCCTGGCCAAAAAAAATGAATGGATGGTCAGAAATTTATCCACGTTGTACCAGATCGACAGCGCCATGATGACCTCGACTTCCTTAAAAGATCTTCCTCAGATTATTTTGGAGGCCGTTACCTTGAAGGAAGGGTTGGGGTTTAATCGGGCCATCCTGTTGCTGGCTGATGAAGGCAAAAAAATGCTGACCCCTATGGCCTGGTCCATACAAAGGGAATCCGGTCAGGGCCTTCCCCCCCAAAAACAAATAAGTCTGACCGGGAATGCCTTAAGCGGTTACTTTCTCAAACAAGCCGCTCAAATCAGAAATACCCGGCAACAGACGGATCAAGTGATCCAGGATATCAAGGTTCCCTTAACCAAAGAATCGGGGATTTTGGCCCGCACCTTTTTGGAGGGTCGAACTTTTTTAGTGAATCATATCTCTGAAGACCCGCGCATCAACAAAGACCTGGCCAAACGATTGCAATTGGACTCCTTTGCCTCCATCCCTATCTATGCCAAGGATAAAGTTATCGGAGTGATCGAGGTGGATAATTTTTTGGACAAACGTCCGATCACCGAACAAGACCTCTATCTATTGTCCATGTTGGCTCATCAGGCCGGGCTGGCTTTGGAGAATGCCCGTCTCTATGCTTTTATCGAAAAAACCAACGAAGAACTTAAAGTGACCCGAGAACGGTTGATTGAATCGGAAAAAATGATGGCCATCGGCGAAATGGCCTCAGGATTGGCCCATGAGATCAGAAATCCGCTGGTTTCCATCGGAGGTTTTGTTCGCCGCCTTCATAAAAAATTTCCTGATGATGATCAGGCCCAATCCTATTTTCAGGTGATCATCAACGAGGTGGAGCGGCTGGAAAAAATTTTGAATGAAATCATGGAGTTTTCCCAAGACCCGCGGGGGAAATACAAAGAATGGGAACTTAATCAAATCGTGGAAGAAGCTCTGGGCCTTATTCAAAGGGAATTGGATGAGAAAAATATCCGGGTTCAAAAAGAATGGAGGAAAATCCCCAAAGTTTTTGGAGACAACCGCGAGTTAGGCCATGTTTTTTACAATCTGTTTTTGAATTCCTGTCAGGCCATGCCCCAGGGAGGGCTGTTGACGGTGCGGACCTATTTAGACAAAGGGCCGGATCGATCCTGGGTCACTTGTGAGGTCAAGGACACCGGAGGAGGAATTCCGCCCGAAGTCCTGCATAACATCTTTAATCCTTTTTTTACCACCAAAGATCACGGCTCGGGCTTAGGTCTGCCCTTAGTTCATAAAATCGTCACCCGCCATAATGGGGAAGTGGCTATCGATAACCGGCCGGGAGAAGGAATCTCTTTTCTCATCAAGTTCCCCACAGCCAAAGAAGCCCAACAACATTTCCGAAAAAACAAATTTTTTAGGGAGGAAAACCATGAAACGGATATTAATCGCTGATGATGAAGAGTCCCTCCAAAGGCTTTACCAGGAAGAATTTGAAGAAGAAGGCTATGAGGTCATCATAGCCGGAAACGGCAAAGAGGTGCTTTCCTATTTGAAGGATTCGGATCACCTGCCGGATATCATCGTCATGGATATCCGCATGCCGGAAATGAACGGCATTGAAACCCTGAGAATCATCAAGGAAAAATATCCCCGAATGCCGGTCATCCTTTGCTCGGCCTATAGTGAATTCAAGCAGGATTTTTCAGTCTGGGCCTCGGAGGATTACGTGGTCAAATCTTCCGATCTGACGGAGCTTAAGGAAACGGTGAAAAGACATTTAAAAAAATAAAAGGGCTGAAAAATTTTTTACCATGTGGGCCGTCATTAATGGTTTTAAAGAATCCCTTCCGGAAAAGACCTCTGTAAGCGATGTGATCCATTCCAGCCGGGAATTTGATATCCATATGATCGTGGAATTAAACCATCATTTTATTCATCAGAAAGATTATGAATCAACTTATTTAACGGAAGGGGACGTCTTGGAATTTATTCATCCGGCCTTTGGTGGGTGAAAAAATCGGATACTGGTTTTTAGATACTGGATGTTGGATGAAATCTCATGATTTCGCAAAACCTTTAATCCAGGATCGAGAATCCAGGATCGAGAATCCAGTAATGATGATTTTACAGATCGACTTTAACGATATGATCCGGGCGACCCTGGATGAAGACTGCGGCAACGAAGGGTATATTGGAATTTCTCCCGATGGCAGCCGGTATCATGTGGTGGTTCCGGTGGACCGTCAGATCGCCCGGGGGATAAAGGCCGCCAATCGCCCCCTGGATGGAACCCCTTTCGGAGGTTATAAAGATTGGCATTATTTCTGTTGTTTGAGATATACCCGGCCAGCCGAGAATAATGAAGACGAAATCCAAAAGGCCCGAATGAAACAAGCCGGAGACAACGCCCGGCGCTTAAAGGTCTGGGCAGCCGGGATGCATATCGGGGTGGAATTTAATACCTCAATAACCTGATAAGAAACAAGGGTTGGGTCACTGAAATCCATACTGGACATTCTCATAATCCCGTTGAATCCATCATTTATTTTTCCGCTTGACACCAACCTTCTTGACTCTTTATACTTCGATATAATTATAATGTAATTACAATATAACTTTGCCAAAATGATCACCCCGACGGAAACCGGGGTCCAGACCAATTTGAGCCACCCTTTTAGCTGTCTGGAGTTTGAGACTATTTCTCGTCACTGGTCAGCAGTCACTCGACCTTTTTTAGGAGGAATAAATGTTTTTACCGAAATTTGATTATCATGCTCCGACAACTGTCGATGAGGCCTGTTCGATGCTGGCTCACTTTGGGGCAAAAGCCAAGATTCTGGCCGGTGGGACTGATCTTCTGGTCAACATGAAAAAGAAACTTCTGTCACCGGAACAGATTATCAGCCTCAACAGAATTGAAGGCCTGAACGAGGTCTCCTATCATAAAGGATCATGGCTTGTTCTCGGTCCTTTAGGAACAGCAGCCAATCTTTGCAACTCCAAACTGATTCAAGAAAGAATTTCTGTATTGGCCCAGGGTGCCGGAAGACTGGGATCGCCTTTGGTTCGCAACCGGGCCACCTTGGGAGGGAACCTGATCACAGCCCGTCCGGCTTCGGATCTGGCCCCACCCTTGTTGGTCTTATCGGCCGAGGTGGTTTTAAAAGGACCCAAAGAGGAACGCACCATACTCCTGGAAAAGTTTTTTCAGGGACCTGGCCAAACCGCCATTCAGGTCGATGAGATTCTGACTCAAATCCTTATCCCCAAGACCCAAGGGGCAGGAGCCTATATCAAATTGGGAAGCCGGAAGGCTTTGGAAATTGCTCTGGTCAATGCCGCCTCTTTCCTCGAACTGGCACCCGACGGTTCGATCCAGCAGGCCCGAGTGGCCCTGGGTGCGGTGGCCCCTATCCCGCTGCTGGCGACATCCGCGGCCAAAATCCTGAAGGGAGCCAAACCTAAAGATGAAGACGACCCGGTTTTTCAAGAAGCAGCCCAGGCTTCGGCTCAGGATTCCAAACCCATTACCAACCATCGCGGATCAGCGGGTTATCGTCAAGACATGGTGAAGATTTTGACCTTACGCACCCTGAAAGACGCTTATCGGCAACTCATGAAAAATACTTAGGAGATTTTCTATGAAAAAAATGATTACCCTTAAGGTCAATGACCTGGAGTATGATCTGGTCATCCAAGTAAACCGAACCTTGACTCAAGTGCTTAGAGAAAATTTAAGGCTGACAGGAACCAAGCAGGGATGCAGTCTGGGGGACTGCGGCTCGTGTACCGTCCTGATGGATGGACAACCGGTCAATTCCTGTCTGGTCCTGGCTGTGGAAGCCGAAGGACATGAGATACTGACCATTGAAGGCCTCTCCGAGGAAGGAAAACTCCATCCCATTCAACAGGCCTTTGTGGAGCACGGCAGCATCCAATGCGGCTTTTGCAGTCCCGGTATGATCCTGTCGGCCAAGGCCTTGTTGGATAAAAACCCAACTCCTGCCAAATCGGAAATTCGGGAAGCCATCAGCGGCAACCTTTGCCGCTGCACGGGATATCAGAAAATAGTGGATGCCATTCAAGCTGTGGCCAATAAGGTATAAGGCCTGCGGGGAGGCAGGAGGTTCAAGGAAAAACCATATGCCTTACACCGTGCACCTTATACCGTCAACTTTTTTAAACGCTGGAACCTTTAAATACAACTTTTTTACTTAACAGGATGCGGAAGCACTCTTTATTACAGGTTGCTCAAAAAGGTTTAGATACAAGACGCCAGAAATTCCGAGGAATGAGGCGTACAAAGAAGTACGCTGCAATGACGAGGGGTGATGGCAACGCAGTAGATGGGCCTTTTTCAGCAACCTGTTAAGGAAGGACAAAACTTATGAACTCCTACAGCGTCATCAATAGTCGAGCCCCAAGGCTGGATGCACCGGACAAGGCCACCGGACAGGCCAGGTTTACCGATGATCTACATTTTCCGAATATGCTATACGGGGCCATATTGCAAAGTCCTTTGGCCCATGCCCGCATTTTAAACATCGATACTTCACAGGCCAAGAAACTTCCAGGAGTAAAATCCGTGGTAACCGCCCGGGATGTGAAGGTCATCCCTTATGGTGTTTCCCCGGCCCGTTACGATGAAACCATACTGGCCGTGGATAAGGTGCGTTATGTCGGAGATGAAGTGGCCACCGTGGCTGCCGTGGATTGGGAAACAGCTCAGGAAGCCATTGGGTTGATCCGGGTAGATTATGAAGAGCTCCCGGCCGTTTTTGATCCCTTTGAGGCCATGACCGAAGGGGCCCCTCAGATCCATGAGACCTTCGCCCGCAATATCTGCGCCGAAGTTCATCAGGAATTCGGCGATGTGGAATCGGCCTTTGCCCGATGCGACCTGATCCATGAACATCGGTTTGTCAACAAACGTCAGGATGCCGCCTTCTTGGAACCCAACAACGTGGTGGCCGTTTTTGATCAACACGGTTTTTTGACCCTTTACAGTTCCACCCAGGTCCCCCATTATGTCCAGCGGACCGTGGCCATGGTCTTACAAATGCCCGTTGGCAAGGTGAGAGTCATCAAACCCTATGTGGGCGGCGGATTCGGGCCCAAAGCCTCGGCTTCCACCCTGGAATTGGTCGGCTGCCTGCTTTCTATTAAAACTCATCGTCCGGTTAAGATGCATTTTAACCGTGAACAGGTCTTTCTGCACAGCCGGGGACGGCACCAGTTTCTCCACACCTTCAAAACCGGGGTCAAGAAAGACGGGACCCTGATGGCCCTTCACAATACCTGCATCCTGGAAGGCGGAGCCTATTCCAGCTTCGGGATCGCCACGGTCTATTATGCCGGTTCGCTTTTGGGCGGCCCCTATAAACTTCCCAATATGAAATACGACGGATTCCGGGTCTACACCAATCGTCCGGCCTGCGGTGCCCAAAGGGGACACGGCGGCGTGGCCGCTCGGGCCGGATTCGAACAGCAGTTGGATATCATCGCCGAGAAACTGGGCATCGACCCGGTGGAAATGCGCCTGAAAAATATCATGGAAACCGGAGACACAACCTGCAACGAACTGAATATGAGCAGCCTGGGGATGAAAGAATGCATCGAGGCCATCCGGTATCATTCGGATTGGAAACAGAAAAAAGGCCGCCTGCCCAAAGGCAAAGGCATCGGCATGGCCTGCGGCTTCTTTGTCTCCGGCGCCGGTTATCCCATTTATCGTTCCGATACCTATCATGCCACCGTGGTGGTGAAAATTTCCGAGGACGGCGGGACCATCCAGGTCCAGACAGGCAGTGCGGAAATCGGTCAGGGTTCGGACACGGCTTTGGCCATGATCGCCGCCGAGGCCCTGGGGGTTCGTTATGAGGATGTGCGGGTCGCTTCCGGGGATACGGATCTGTCCGTTGACCTGGGGGCCTATTCCAGCCGTCAAACCCTGATGACCGGATATGCGACCAAGGAGGCGGCCGAAGATGCCAAACGTCAGGTCTTAGAGGTATTGTCTGACAGCTTGAACGTTCCAGTGGAAAAGATTTCGGTCCGCAACGGCTTGATCTTTTTTGAAGGCGTCACCCCGGATTTCGAACCGTTACGCATCAGCTATATTAAAGAGCATCGGGGCTGGACTGATCCGCCTCAGGGAGATCACTTGACTTTTAAAGAAGCGGCCCGTCTGGCTTATTTAGATCGAGGCACGATTGTTGGCACGGGCAAATATAAACCACCCAAGTTAGGCGGTTCATTTAAAGGGGCGACGGTTGGGACCTCCCCGGCCTATGGCTGTTCGGCCCAGATTGCCGAGGTCAGCGTTGACCTGGAAACCGGCCAGGTGACCGTGGATAAAGTAACCGATGCCCATGACTGCGGCTTGGCCATTAATCGGACTTCTGTGGAAGGGCAGATGGAAGGTTCGGTTTCCATGGGCCTGGGCGAGGCCCTGTTTGAAGAAGTGAAATTCAATGATCAAGGACAGATCATCAATGCCTCTCTGGGAGAATACAAGGTCCCCACGGCTTTAGATGTGCCGCCGGTCGAATCAATTATTATTGAAAGCAACGAGCCCAACGGCCCATACGGGGCCAAGGAGGTCGGCGAAGGGGCCATCATGCCCACCATCCCGGCCATCCTGAACGCCATTTACGACGCCACCGGCGTGCGCCTATCCGAACTGCCCGTCACCTCCGAACGCATCTGGCGGGCCTTGAAGGAAAAAAAGTAGCCTCCTTTCCTCTCTTTTCTTTTATTATTCGATTTTTATCTTACGAGTGGCCTTTTCCTTCTTCAAAAGAACCGGGTCATCAAGGATTCTGCCTACGAGATTGACCTCGCTGGCGGGAACAGGATCGGAACAGGTGCTCATGGGAGTAGGGCCGAAGAATATAGCCAGGGCCTGACCCGGCGGCCAATAACCGATATCTCCTGCTTTGACTTTTTTTGTCGCCGATTGGTCGAGGGGCATCTTAACGGGGATTTCAAAATAAAATTCATCACCCCAAGTATTGGGTCGGGTTTCGATAGGAAGGCAGGAGTAAACGGCCTGGGCACAAGGGGAATCGAAAAGCTCCCCCTGCAATGTTGTCTGTCCGATGATAATCTTTATGGCTTTATTCATGAAGGCTCCTCTTAACAATGAATTGCTTTGCCATTAGAAGGGCCATTCCTTTAGGGCCTTTTTCTATTTATTCACCCAGAAAATTCTTTTCAAAGTTTGAAAAGGGGTTCAATTGTAAAGATTAAAGATTCGACCCCTTTTCCAGCAAATTGCGCATTTCTCAGTCATATTCTTTCCTCAGCGAACGCCCAAGCTCACGGGGAGGCCATGCACCGGAGCATAAAGTGTGAATACTGAAAACGTGCCTAAACCTGAAAACACACCTAAGTTTCACGCCGATCCCGTGAAGCGCATTGTTCTGTGGCTGCCATTTTGTCGCTGTCTCCATTTTGCTTTATTGCTGTGATATACTCTCTTGATTATGCCTGTACTCATTTCTGCTTTGACGGCTTGGCGATTAGCAGGATTGAGCGATCTGACTTTCGATACAGAATAACATTCATTATATTTGCTGTAATGGCGAACGTATAGCTAGTGTATTCCAGCGGGCTGGTAAGGGTGGGGTCTGAAAAGTATGTGCTTGTATAATAATATGGTGAAGTCATAGTGTTGTAAGATTGACCAAAATGACGGTGTGGTGTGAGTTCAATCAGTAATGCAATTGCTAAATCATTTTTTATCGAGGCTGCCTGACTAGCAGGGTATGGATATTTGAACGCAACGCCGGCTTCATTGCTCCAGTCTTGGTCATTGATTGAGTACTCCCGCACTTCAAGCATGCGAATTTTCTTGGTTACACCAAATGCATTTGTTCCGAGATATGGTTTCCCATTTTTATCAAATTTTGCAACCCGGATGTACGCTTCATATGAATTTCGTGAGAAAATGAATTCCTGTGAATTCGCGTTGTACTCTATCTTCAGGGGGAGTTCCGTGCAAAAGAAAAGGTATATCTTTCCAGGAGGAGCAATCTTTGATAATCTTTCTTGATATTGCTGCGTTGACTCAAATTCTTCTTTTTTCGTGTCTAGGGCTTTAGCTAGCTTTTGAATACTATCACCCATGTAAGATTTCGGGAATTGTTGCCACCCAGGATCGAATTCTGCCGCATATGATGTATTGCATATGATAAGTGCCACTATGAATGCTAGTAGAATTCTCATGATTTCTCCCTTTGATAATATTTTTTTTCGGATGTCGTGTCTCTATTTGCCGTTGTCGCTATTTTATTTTGCACAGAACGACGAGTTGAGCTGCCGAGGTACGAGGTCGCCTCGAACGCCTGTTTCGGCGGTGGCTTGTGCTGTTCTTCTATTGCCGTCAACGCTTGCCCTTTCCCCTGCGCAAGGGACCAGCCAGGTTAAGACGGCTGCGCAGCGCGCCTGATATCTTCAGATCGCTTCACAATTTCCTCCTCGCCCCACAGTTCGCTGAGATAGACGATTCCATGAAAGTTGTTTGGCGCTCGGAGAAGGCTTCCGAACGAACCAAATTCATTGCTCCATGCATCGTGTGTGCGATGCTGCTCCCGTAGAGTGATGCATGCGAGTAGGTCCGCGGCTTGCATCGGTTGGAAGAACCGATCATCCGCGAAAGTGATGCTTCCAAGTCGGTCACGAAGGTTTTGAGACTTCTTTCGTAGCTTGGTGAATGCTCCAAGCATATGGCCAGCCGAAGAACTGTCATCGCAAATGACGGAAATGGCTTCATCGCTGGGGGTTGCCGAGCTTTCCATTAGGAGGCGCAGAACACGCTCAAAGCAAAACTCCTTTGGCTTATACCGATTCTTGATGCCATTAGTTGCGCTCTGATACGCCGCGCTGCTGACTGCGGCGGTGACGCCGAACTCAATGTGCTCACGGATGACGGTAATAAATTCGTTGACAATCTCGACTCGTTGTCTGCCGAGGCTCTTCAGGGTCTTGTATTCGCGTTCTCCTGCAAGGAAGTCAGTTACATGTAGATACTTGGCCGGTGAGCCCGGGGGAAGATTGTGCTGTTTAAGCAGCTTCACCCACTCGATAGAAAAGGACTGCCAACTGTTGTCATATGCAGCGTAGCCAGCTATGCACACCAACCCTTCGCTGTTGAAGCTTTCACTATCGTCCAAATAGACGTGCATCAAAGCTGACCTCCATGGCGTCCAACACAAGAATCATGGCGGCTCTGTAAACCCCCCAGGATTGCCTTGTTGGTAACGTCATTTGCGCATTTCTCTCAGGCACTCTTCAATCTTTTTTTGCCGTTGGGCACCCTCAAGCTTCGGCCCTCTTAGCTTGCCTTCATCCACAAGTCTATTTGCGGCATCAACCGATTCGTAGCAGCTTCGTTCAAAGTATGCTTGCTCGTCAGCTTTCTGCTGCTTTTTCGCTTTATCGTCGTCTAGGCCCCTTGCCTTTCCACTAACCGTTAATGAGGTTTTGAATTCAACAATCTTGCCGAGTCCAGCCGGGCCGCTCCTTACGAGAGGTCCACTTATGTTGCGACCTCTATCGCCGATGATGGAAGTCACCGATGCTGGCTGTCCTGCGCTCACCGGCATTAGCACTTTAATCTGGTATACTCCCGGCGCAAGTCGTGCCCCTTTTTCGCTAAATGGCCCCCCTGAGAAAGTTCCGTTTGTTTGAACGACTGACTGAGCTTGGGCGTTGTAACCCCGCTCTCGACGAATAACCGAAATGATTAATTCGGTACCGGCCGGTAAATTGGTTGTTCCTACAACCGTAGGTTTCGTTGGATCGCCTTGCGCGACCGCGGTTACCGTCACTGCAAAAGCAAAGCAAGCTGGTGCGCCTGCCGCCATTAATAGAAGCGCGACTATCAGTAGCTTTAACGCTCTCACGGCCTCCTCCCACCTCCGAAACGCGACGGCAATATCGCGGTTTCTACGTCGAACAAGTTATTCTAAAGTTTTTCTGTTTATCTCCCCAACCTAAGGGGTTCTTAAGGACTATAGGCAATGGGGATTTTTATTGCCTGTTGATCCCTACTATACCATATCCAACTTAACTCACCAAAAATAAACTATTATTTTGGGGTAGATTTTTTATTAGTCAATTTTACTACTTCTGTATATCATATCATTTTTCAGAATATACAGAAATAGGGTAAACCTTCGGGCATGCTATCCCTCACTCATGATGGGCAAAACTTGAAGCACTTTTTAGGGTTGAACATCTCCAAACTGGGGGAGGGGGGGGTCAAGTCTGCTTCTGACCCTTTCTCCATTTTAATTTCAAAGGATACCCATTATACCCAATTTTCAGCAAGAAGGCCCGGGATTCTTTTGAATTCTTTTAAGTTATTGGTCACTAAAGGTATGGAAAGGCTTTTGGCCTGGGCGGCGATCAGCATATCCATGGCTCCTATTTTCAATCCTTTTCGCTGCAGGTAGGCCCGGATCTCTCCGTAACTGATAGCCGCCCGGTCATCAAAAGGGATAATTTCCAGAGGACTTAAGAATTCATTTAAGGCTTCCTGGTTTTTTTCCGGATAAGTACTGAAGTGTACCCCGAATTCCATTTCCGCCAAGGTAATGCATGAAATACCGAGGTCATTGATCTTAAAAGTCTTGAACTTTCTTAAGACCTGAGGGGGTTTCTTTTTAATAATGTAAATACAGATGTTGGTATCAAGGAGGAACTTCATGATAAGGACTCCCGCTTTTCCAACTCAGGTTGTCTTCTTTCGTTCATGAAATCATCGGAAAAATGATTGAGACTGCGGATGAGAGAGTCCCAGGGATCACTTTTGGGGATCAAGACCACCAGGTTGCCGATTTTTTTTAAATATACTTCATCCCCCCGGAATTTGAATTCCTTCGGGAGGCGAACCGCTTGGCTGCTTCCGTTCTTAAATAATTTGGCGGTATTCATAAGGACCTCCTTTTGTGTCTATACAATAAAGTATATACTTTTAATTTAAGGAAGTCAAACAAAAAAGGATGGGGGTAAAGGGGTTTAAAATATCGTTTTGAGTTCGGTGTTCGGAGTCCAGAGAAATAGGCTGAAAGCTAAATCGTGGAAGTAAAGCGAAGTGGGATTGAAATCTTAAGAGGGTTCTTTATATATTCTCAAGTTTTAACAAAGTTGATTCAGCTAGCTCCCTGAACCCGTCAGCATTGGTTCCTTCATCCCTTAACCTGTCCAGGGTTTCCTTTATCCTTAGCCGTCTTTCCCGCCTGTCTTCTTGGACAAGAGGTCCCCCGCCTTTTTGCTCTTGATAAATCCGTGTCAGCAAATCAGACATCTCCATCGTACAGTAACCAACCTCTTGCCACATGAGTAATTCTTTCAAAAAGCCGGCATAGGCGTTTTCCCTTATCGTTTTGATTTTTTCCACAAGGTTGTCGGATTTTAGGACGGCTTTTTTATCATCCATAGTATAGCCCAATTCAACCAGGAGATCACGGTCGCACAGGAAACATAAGGGGATCATGCGGGTTCCTATAAAATCTTCCCCATGACCCGGCATGACCCGGATCAGACAGAATCCGTGTTTAAGGGCTTCCTTGGCCTGAATATCCTGGAGGCGGGGATCCCTTCTGGGTAGCTTTCTGCCACTCAAAATTCCCTTGGCCTGCATGGAGGCCATTCTGAGACGAAGGGAAAACTCTCTGAAGCCTTTGGAGAAAAGGGGGCCGTGCATCAACCATAGATCCCCTGAGAAGAGGAAATGACTCGCCGGTCGATCTTGTCCCTGAAAATGGTTAGGCCTGTAATGGACGATGATTTGATCAGGGCTGTGCATGGTTGTGCTTTCTGGGCAGGCCAAGATCTCCAGACCGCCCGAATCGCCTATTGGAATCCAATCGGTCAGGCGGAGAAAATCCAAGCCGTCAATAAGCTCAGGGCCGTTCTCCTCCGACGGGGAGAGATATTCAATCCGGCATTTCCGGAGTCGGGAAGGCTCAAACCCTCCTAACCAGATCCGGTCAGCTTCGCTTACCGGGCCTTCTATAAAATCCCGAAAGTTAGCATGGACCATAACCATTGCTCCGGATTTTCCGGACAGAAGATCAGCCAGACCGCAATGATCGTAATGACGGTGGGTGATGATAATTCTCTCAATATGCTCAGGATTGATTTTATGTTTGGTTAATATGGAAAGCATTCGATCCTGATATCTGGGGTCTCCGGTATCAATAAAGGTGTGCCTTCTAATCCCCGCGTTTTTGTAGCTGAATACATAGAAATTGGCCCCTTGATGAAAAAAGAAACAGGTCAGTTCGGCATCACCGGTACCAACCGGCTCAGAGATAACTTTATAAGGATCTTCCTTCTGGCTGACGATCGTTTGGTTGGGTATATCGTTAGGATAACTCATTCTCTACCTCTTTATTCCGGGCAATTATTAAATGGGTAATTGCGATCGGGGCGGTTGAATATCCTGGAAGAAAGGCAACGAAGCTTTTTAGTCAGGTATTCCTTTAGTTCGAAAATAGGTTCGAGGTCCAATCCAATGACCAGCTCTATTTTCATGATTCGTGGTGCCCGCCCCTGACGGGGCATGGCTGTTTAGGATGGAAAGAATATAAAATATGTCGGGGGGAGGGTCAAGAGGAAAAAATGGGAATGTGCTACCCAAATTAGAATGTCCCCCGCTAACTGTTGAGTTCAAATGTCTCCGCTGAAATAGTTATACCACAAACTTACTCGTGACGAATTCCAAATCTTTCATATCACCATAGGCTATGATGATTTCATCAAAGCCCGCCTCTTCCAGTTCGTTCACCTTTTCTGCCAGTACTTCAGCGGATTGAACCGTATTCAGAAAAAAATCGGGTCGGGTTAGGGAAAAGGGGACCAGCACGGCCACCGGGAGAGGCTTCTCGTTCAGGTATCGATGATGCGATTCTTGGATGTTTTCTCCCCAGAAAGTAGAAACGCCATCGGCAAGGCGGGCGGCCTTTTTCCAACCGGAAGGGCCGACAACCGCCATATAAATGGGAATTTTCTTTTCCGACATATCCATCCTCAACCGAACGGCCTCCAGTTGAAAAACCTGTCCCTCGAAGCTGAATCGTTCGCCGTTGGTCAATGCACGGAGGATGGTCACGCATTCCTCAACCGCCTTTTCATGTTGTTCAATACCAACTTTGGTGAGGAATCGGGCAATACCCTTGCCGATAGAGAGGGTCAAACGCCCTTGACTCAAGGCCTGAAGAGTGCAGGCCATCTGGGCCATAACCACCGGATGCCGTGTGTAGGGATTGGTAACACCCAGACCGATTCTAATCCTGGAGGTATTTTGGATGATCAGGGAAGCCGCGAGCCAGGCCTCCCAAGGCGATACCATCGTATCCGGTACCCAGACCCGGTAAAACCCTTTATTTTCAAGCACCCTGGCCTGCTGGACGATCTCCATCAACGGGCAGAGATGGGACAATTCAGCACTGATTTTTATTTTCGACATGTTACGCCCTTTCTTGGAAAAATCGGGACAATTGTACTATTTAAAAAGGGGAGAAATCAAGAAAATGAACCTGAAAAAAACTTTATTACCATTGCCCGACCCCACTGATGACAAAATTATCACTTAAATGCCTTCTTTAATAAAAATCGGCCTTATTTGTCTTCTTCCATTTTAAGCCGCTCTGATGTATAAGTTAATTATGGAGAATTTCCCTCTATTCCAACTCATCATTTTCTTTTTAATTTCAGCCGCAGTGACCTTGCTGGCCGGGATTACCTTGGCCAAAACAACCGACAGCATAGATCATCGATTTGGATTGGGGGACGCTTTGGGCGGGCTGATTTTATTGGGCATCAGTGGAAGTCTTCCGGAAATCGCTGTGGTTTGGAGCGCCGCCACTCACGGTCATATTCCCGTGATCATCGGAACTCTCTTGGGCGGCATTGCTATCCAAACTTTGATCATTGTCATTTTTGATTTGGCCGTGAAAGGCAAAAAGCCGCTTTCTTATTTGGTTGGATCATTGGAACTTTCCTTCGAAACCATTTTTGCCATGGTCATCACGGCTCTGGCGGTGCTGGCCGCTTTCATTCCTTCCACCCGCGGCATTTTTAACATTCATCCTCTTTCCATGGTAATCTTCATCGCCTGGATTTTAGGGTTGTTGGTCATCGACAAAATTAGAAATAAACCCCGTTTTTTGCAAACCGCTGAAGACGGGCTTCCCGGGCGAAAACACAAGGAACGTCGGAAAGCAGGAACTCAGTCTTTTTATACCGGGAAAACAACTCTCCATATTATTTTGGTTTTCATCTTCGCCAGCGTTTTAACTCTCATTGCCGGTTTTGTTCTGGAAGAATCCGGCACGGCCATTGCCGACAAGTTGGGTATAGGAAGCGGTATTTTCGCAGCAACTTTTATCGCTCTCGTTACGGCTCTTCCTGAAATAAGCACCGGGCTGGAGTCCATTTTCATTGGCGACAATCATCTGGCCATAAGCGATATTATGGGAGGAAATGCTTTTATGATTGTTCTTTTCCTGCTGGGCGATATCGTTGCGGGAAAACCCGTTCTTTCTTCAGCCGGGCAGCTGGATATTTCTTTGGGAATTCTGGGAATAGTAATGATGTCAGTGTATACTTTTTCATTTTTGTTTAAATTAAAAAAACGCCACTTTCGGCTGGGGATGGATTCCTATTTGGAAATTCTGATTTACATATTAGGCATTTTCTTCTTTTTTCGTTAAGTCATTTTTAGATAAAATATAAGAGGCTCATC
>JBEKPQ010000066.1:0-23343 GCA_049520575.1 Thermodesulfobacteriota bacterium
AGTTCAGAGTTCAGAGTTCAGAGTTCAGAGTTCAGAGTTCGGCGAATAAAAAAGGACCATAGCTAAAAGCTCAAAGGGAAGAATTTTCCAAAAGTACATTCGGAGTTGGGAGTTCAGAGTTCGAAGAGAGAACCAAAGGCGGGAAAAAACGTTCGACGTTCAGTGCCTGCGAGCGGCAGTGTCGTTCAGCGAAAACAAAAGAACTTGAACCTCTTCGGCTGCAGGGAGGGTGATGGCCATCCTCCCTGCAGATAGCAATGAGATTAAGAGGTGTCAAGGCCTGCCTTGTGCAGGCATACGCCCTCGGCGGGGCCATGACGGTTTAATTCATAGCTTCTAAAATGGTGCTGATGCCCTCGCCGGCCCCGATACACTGGGTGGCCAGGCCATAGCGTTTGCCGCTGCGGCGCAGTTCCTTGGCCACGGTCATGACCAGCCGCGCGCCGGTTGCCCCCAAGGGATGACCGATCCCCAGGGCCCCGCCGTTCACGTTGACCTTTTCCTCCGGAATGCCGAGCTCTTTGATCGAGACAATAACCTGACAGGCAAAGGCTTCGTTAAATTCCACCCGGTCGATCTGGTCGGCCGTGATCCCGGCATGTTTCATGGCCCGATGCGTGGCCGGAATCGGGCCTATTCCCATGAGCTGGCCTTTCACGCCTCCCACACCGATACCCACGATGCGGGCCAGAGGGGTAATACCCAGTTTGATAGCCATGTCTTCAGCCATGATCAGAACGGCCGAGGCGCCGCTGTTGGTCGGGCAGGAATTGCCGGCAGTAATGTGAACCGGCTTGTTACAGAAACTGATAATCCCTTTCACCGGATTCATCTTTCCCAGGTCTTCCATATTACAACCCGGCCTGAGACACTCGTCCTGATCAAAGAGGACCATTTTACCCTTTTCCTCCGGGACCCACTCTTTTTTTTCGTTGAAAACCGGTTTCTCCACCTCCATGGGGATCACCTCGTCTTTATAATTCCCCGCCGCATAAGCTGCCGTCAGTTTTTTATGGCTTCGCACCGTGTAGGCGTCAAGCTCTTCCCGGGTCATATTATACATATCCACCACATTCTGGGCGGTCTGGGTCATGGGTTGTAAAGGTGGGGCATCGAGAATTTCATTCGGGATCGGCACGGAGAAGTATTTAGAATGATCTTCGGCCATATCTCGCTGAAGTTTGGTTTTTTCGAAAATTTTTGGGTTCATTCCAGTCACACGGGTGGGAGGCGGCCCTTCACCCCTGCCCCCCATCAGGGTGCGTCCCATTCGTTCCACACCCATGGAGATGCCGCAATCCGTGGCCCCGACCATGATGGCCATGGCAATACGCTGCATGGTCTCCATGGAAGAACCGCACTGCCGGTTGGTGTGAAAATTGGTCGTTTCCGCCGGCAATCCGGCCAGCCGGGAAATACCGCCCAAAATGACCAGATCCTGAGTCCCTCCGGCGTTACCGATACCGAAGTCCTCAATCATGGTCGGTTTCACTTTGGGATTTCTTTCCATTAAGGTGCGGACGACCCTGGCCGCCACTTCATCCAGGCGGGTGGCTTCAAACATACCCCGGCCACCCCAGGAAAACGGGGACCGCACACCATCAACGATAACTGCATTTCTCAATTTCATGAAGCTTTTCCTTTCTATTTATTAATAGTTAACTTACTGCTCGCTCATCGGATTTCCCCTAAAGGGGCAGTCTAAAGCTATAATCAATTAAACGTTTCCGTGTCAAGAATAAAAGTGGGGATAGGGGACTGCACCTTTGGGCGGGGAACTTCAATGGTTTTTTATCCGACCTTCCTTTTCGGCCTTTTGCTGCTGAAGGGATTTGCCGCCTTGACGTTCTTCCACTTTTTCGGCCAAAAGACGCCAGGCCAAGAAGCGGTTTAAGGCCTGGGATCGGTCCTTTTGCATCTTGACCTCGAGACCGGTAGGCAGATGCTTCAGATAAACGGCGCTGGAAGTTTTATTGACCTTTTGTCCGCCCGCCCCCTGGGATCGTATAAACCGCTCGATCACATCTTCTTCCCGGATGTTCAATTTAAGGAGGGTTTCTTTTAAGGCCCGTTGCTTTTCAGGACTTATGACCATTGGTTTCTCTCGCCTTTGACTTAAGGCATCTTGGATAAAGCAGGCGTTGAGATCACCGGGGCCTGGATTATACCCATAGCCCACTGCAAATTCGTCTGGGCCGCCAGATGATCCCTTCGGGCCTTGGCCAGGTTGCTTTGGGCCAGCATGAGGTTCAACTGGGCGTCGTCCACATCCAGCCTGGTCTTGACCCCGAACTCATATCCCTTTTCAGCCATGGAAAGAAGCCGTTGGGCCTGGGACACCGTGCCGGCTAGGCCTTTGACGATTTCTCCCGATTCCCGGACCGCATTGACTGCTTCGTGAATCTGTAAAACAATGGCATCAATCAGCTTGGCCTCTTCTATTTTTAAGGTGGCCAGATCGCTCTTGGCCTGGGCCACTTTTCCTTGGGTACGCAGACCGTTAAAAATTGGAAAGGTGATATAAAGTCCGGCTGTCCAAGCCGGGCCACTGAACGGGCCAGCCGGTAAACCCATAGTTTGACCGGCTGTCCAACCTGGGAAATCCATACTATTCCAAGCATACCCGGCTTTTAAATCCAGACGCGGTTTGTTTCCGGCCTTGTAAATGGTCACCAGCTCTTCGGCCATCCCGATCCGATGTTTATAACCGGACAATTCCGGCCGGTTTTTCCAGGCCAGGGCAATACTATCCTCATAAGAGGGATAGGTGCTGATGGTCGGCAAAAGGGTGCCATTGACATCGACCTCCTGATTTTCCAATCCCAAAAGAAAACGCAATCTATCCCTGGTGATATAAATAAGATTTTCGGTTCGAATTACATCCGGCCGGGCATTTTCCACAGCCACGCCAGCCGCTAAGACATCATAATCGGTAGACGTACCGGCGGCAAATTTTTTGCGGGCCTCTTCCTGATGGCGAATCCTTTGTTCCAGGTTCTGACGGGACAGGGCATTTAACTCCTTGGAAAGCAGGGCGTCGTAAAAGGCTGAGGAGACATCCTTTAAGGCCGCCTGTTGATAGAGCAGCAATTGATCATCGGCGGTTTTAAGGCCGACTTTGGCTGCCCGAATGGCGGCACTTACCTGACCAAAGGAATAGAGGACTTGAGAAAGACCTATGCCTGCCGAGAGGACTTGCTGTTCTAACGGATATAGACCGCCAAAGGCTTTTAGGCTTTCATCCCGGGCGTGGGACATACTGGCCTGGATTAAAAATTGGGGCAGGGCCGCGGACCGTTCTTCCACATAACGCCCTTCCACCTGATTTCGATATTCCCTGGCCTTCTGAATGTCCTTGTTTTTTTCCATGGCTATCTGTAAGGCCTGGTCTAAGGATAAAACCATGACCTCTTTTTTTACCTCGGAAGACTGGGCCAGGGCATTGGACCCCAGGGCCATGATAACAACAGTTAAGAGAAAAATATTGATCTTCAAAATACTCCTATTCATGAAAGGGTCTCCTTTTTCTTTTCTCTTTTTCGCCTGACCCACCCGCTGAAATCGTCAAGCAGGGAATAGACCACCGGTACCACCAGCAGGGTCAGAAAGGTTGAAGTAATGAGTCCTCCGATTACGGCCCGGGCCATGGGGGCCCGACTCTCCGCCCCGGCCCCCAGGGCCAGGGCCAGAGGCAGCATACCGAAGATCATGGCCAGGGTGGTCATCATAATGGGCCTGAGTCTGGTCCGGCCGGCAAGGATAATGGCTTCTTTTCGTTCCAAGCCCCGGGAACGAAGGACCTTGGTATAATCCACGAGAAGGATGGCATTCTTGGTCACCAGACCCATCAGCATGATTAAGCCTATAAGAGAAATCATGTTGATCGTATCACCGGTCAGAAAAAGCATCCCGGCCATGCCCACCAGGGAAAGGGGCAGGGAGAGCATAATGGCCAAGGGATCAATAAAAGACTCGAACTGGGAGGCCAGAATGAGATAGACCATCAGGATAGCCAGGATCAAGGCCTCGGCCATATAGCCGAAGGTTTCCACCATAGTTTCCCCCTGACCGGAGAAAACCACCTGATAGCCGGGGGCCATTTTAATATCTTTCATGGCCACTTTGATCTTATTCATGGCCGTACCTATAGGCAGATTATCCAAATTGGCCGAGATGGTCACTACCCGGCTGAGGTCCTGCCGGGTAATCTCTGAAGGGGACGCACTCCTTTGAAAGGAAACCAGATTGTCCAGGGGGACCAGGGCCGGAGGCTGACCAAGCTTCGGAACGGTCAGACGTATCTGATTAATCTGTTCCGGGTCCTGTCGAAGGTCCTGCGGAAGCCGCACCCGCAGGTTGACGGCATCCCCATCCTCATCTTCATAAGTGGACACGGCCTTGCCTCCCACCAGGGCGCCGACGGTGCGCACGATATTGGCGGTCATCAGACCGCTGTCCACAGCCCTCTCCCGATCAACGGTCAGTCGGTATTCGGGGATGTCTTGCTCCAGGGTGACATCAATATCCACGATCCCTTTTATGGAACGGATCTTCTCCTTTAATTGGGCGGCATATTTTTTCAGCAGGTCGATATTGTCTCCGCGGATATTGACGATCAAGGGTTTGCGGTCGCCCATCCCCTGGGTTTCCATAATCGACGGTAAAATTCCCGGGATATCCATACACCGTCGACGGACTGCTTCCTGAATTTCAGTCTGGCTCCTGGACCGCTGGCTGCGGTCTTTCAATTTGATGAAGATACGCACATCCCGAACCGTTCCGGTATCTCCGGCCCCGATGGTCGTGTAGGTATGCTTGATCTCGGAAAATTGTTTCAAGGCCGATAGGACAACGGCAACCCTTCCCTGGCTTTCTTCGATGGAGGCCTCCGGTGCGGTCTTGAAGTCCAATCGGAATTCACCGGTGTCGGCCGAAGGAAAAAATTCACCCTTGAGGCTTAAAAACAGGGCCAGCCCTCCGATAAAGGCCAGAATGGTAATCACCATCATCAGCTTGCGTCGATCCAAGGCCCAGGCGATGATCAGCCGGTATTGATCGGCTACCCTTTCAAACCCGTGGTTGAAATGATCCAGCAGGCGATACAGAAAATTACGTTTCCCCAGTCGGTGGATATCCGGGTCGGTCCAGCGGGAGGACAGCATCGGGTCGAGGGTGAAAGAGACAAACAGGGAAACCATGACCGCAAAGGCCACGGTCATCCCGAATTGGAAAAAGAAACGCCCGGCGATCCCCTTCATAAAGGCCACCGGGACAAAAACAGCGATGATGGATAACGAGGTGGCTAAAACAGCCAGCCCGATCTCGCTCGTCCCTTCTTGGGCGGCGGTGATATGATCCTCACCCCGTTCCAGATGCCGGACGATATTTTCCCGGACCACTATGGCATCGTCGATCAATAAACCGATGGCCAAAGACAGGGCCATCATGGTCATGACATTGATGGTCATGCCCAAAAAGTTCATGATGATGAAGGACGAAATAACCGAGATCGGAAGGGTCAGACCGGTGATGACCGTGGAACGCCAGGAATTGAGGAAACAGAAAACGATCAGGATGGTCAAAATACCGCCCAAAAGCATGGTTTGAAACACATCATGGACCGAATCCCGGATATAGATCGAGGAGTCTTGAACAATATCAATGGCCACACCGGCGGGGAGCTCCTTTTGTAATTGACCGATGGTTTTTATAATCTTGTCCGCCACCTCGACCGTATTGGTCTTGGTTTGTTTGAGAATGTCGAGAGACACGGCCGGTATGCCGTTGATCATGGCCAGGGAGCGTTGTTCTTCCATGCCGTCCCGGACATCGGCCACCTCGCTTAATAGAATCGGGCGGCCGTTCCTCTGGCCGACAACCATGGATTTGAATTGTTCCACAGCCCCCGGTTTTCCGGATAACCGTAAGGTGAATTCGGAACTTTCGCGGTTCAGTCTGCCCAAGGGGATATTGACATTTTCCGATTGCAGGCCGCCTATGACCTCGTCAACCCCCATGTTCAGGGCCTGGAGGCGGATGGGGTCGATCCAGATGTTGACCTCCCGTTTGGAGGTGCCGACCAAATCCACCTTTCCGACGCCGGAGATGTTTTCGAAACGGTGCTTGATCTTTTTTTCCACCAGGGTGGTCAGCTCTCGGGGAGAAAATTTTTCGGACCGCACGGCCAGGGAGATCACCGGCATGGAGGCGATATCAATTTTTTGGATAATCGGTTCTTCTATGTCCTGGGGAAGGTCCTTGCGGATGGTGTTGATCTTGGCCCGGGCATCCTGAGAAGCCTCATTGATCTTGACCTCCAGTTGAAACTCGACCACCACTTGGGAGACGCTTTCCCGGGAGATGGAGGTGACGTGTTTGGCCCCCGGGATGCGGTTGACCTCCTCTTCAATCCGTTTGGTGACTTCCCGTTCCACCGTCTCCGGAGAGGCCCCGGGGAAAATGGTGACAATGGAAAGGACCGGGATTTCTATATCCGGCATCAGGTCGATAGCCAGTTTTCGGTAGGAAAAAATCCCCAGGATGATCAGGGCCAGCATCATCATCGTGGCGAATATAGGCCGCTTGATGGATAAATTGGAAATGAACATGGCTTACTTCTCTCCGTTTAACTGGGTGATCTTGACCGGATCGCCGTTCTTGACATTGAATCCTCCCCGGGTTATGACCGGTTCCCCTGTCTGTAATCCGGAGACCACCTCCACCCAGTCCTCGGAAACACTTCCGGTCTGGATGGTTTTGCGCAGGGCCAGGTCCTTTTGGACAACAAAAACTTCCCCTTTCTTGGCCCCGACATCCCAGGAGAGCAGTGCTGATCGGGGGATTTGAAGTACTCCCTGGCGCTGTCCGGTGATGATCCGGCCTTTGACAAAAAGTCCTGCCTTCAGGATTTCCGGGCTGTTCGGGATCTCGGCAATGACCTTGACCGACCGATCGGCCTCATTGACAACGGGGTTGATAAACTTGATCTTTCCGGAAAAGGGTTTCCCCGGAAAGGCATCGGCTGTAAAGGTCAGGGGCTGACCTATTTTCAGCCGGCCCATATCTATGGAGGGGACGGTAACGGTCAGGTCCAGCAGACGATTGTCGTTAATCTGAAATAGAATGCGTGTTGATCCGGGTTCTCCCACCAAATCTCCGAGATTGATATTCTTTGAGGCCACCACCCCGTCCAAAGGGGAATGAATGACCGCCTTGGCCAGCCGGGTCTGGGCCTGGCGAAGATCCTTTTCTGCTGCCAGGGCCTGGGCCTGGGCGGCGGCAATACGGGCCGCAGAGGCCGCTTTTTCCGTCCGGACATCATCCAGATTCTGCTGAGTGATCAATCCGGCTTCTTTAAGGCTTTGGGCCCGGGTCAACTCCCTCTCGGCCCGATTACCGCCGACTTCGGCCTGCAGGAAATTGGCCTTTCCGACTTCAACGGCGGCCTGGGCCTTTTGTACGAAGGCCTCTATCTCACGAGTATCCAGCTTGGCCAAGGGGGTCCCTTTTTTCACCCGTACCCATTCGGTCACATAGACATCGGTAACGATCCCGGAATATTCGGATTTGAGCTTGGCTTCGAATCTGGGAGTTAAAGATCCCACCACCTCAATTCCTTCAATGAGGTCTCTGGCCTGAACCTGAGCCGCCTCTACGGCCACCGAAGGGCGCGCCCCGGCTTTTTCGATGGCCTTAGCATCTTCCTTACCTTTTGAACACCCCAAAAATCCGATCAATAGGGCGGTCAAAACGGCCCCGATGAGTAGTCCCCGTTTCATGCTAATTCCCCTTTCTCTTTACTCCCTTGGTTGGAAATCCCTTCAAAAATCACCTTCAGAACCCTGACCAATCCCTTACGGCCTAACGACTTTTCAGGATGCCAGAGCTGGGATTCTATGGCCACATTGATCGCTCCGAGAACGGCCCAGGTCATATCCATCACATTGCCTTTTCGAAACTCCCCTTTCCGTATCCCTTCCCTGATCAATCTTTCGATCAATTCCTGCAACTTGAGATGAAAGGCATTAAAATCAATAAAAGGGGCCTCCTGGGCTGGGCCATAATGAATGGATAATCCTATCCGGGCTATTTCGATCTGGTCCAAAAAAAGGTGAAAAATTTGCTCTGAAATATAGAAAACTTTTTCTCTGACCGCCCCGATTTCTTTTCGGCCACTGTCGAGAAGGGCCTCAAAACGTTCTTTGGCCTCCCTCATCAAATCCAGATAAATCCCCTCTTTGTTCTGAAAATAATAATAGAGGGCCGGTTTGGTCACACCGGCGGCTTGAACAATTTCCCGGACCGTGGTGGCGGCATATCCTTTGCGGGCGAACAATTCGGTGGCACTGGCCAAAAGGCGCTGACGCACTGTCCGATCGGTTATGAATTCCGCTTGGTTTTTGTTCTCAGACATGCTCTTTCCCCTTTCTCGAGCCAACCAATCTTACCTTCATCGAAGATACCTACCGGTAAGTATAGAGTTACGAAGGATTTGTCAAGAAAAAAATACATTCCTGCTTAAATTTAATCTAAAAAATGATTGGACATTCTGTTTGATTCTGCTAAATTTAGGACATTTTATGGAGATTTTTCTTAAAAAAACGGGGATGGTTCTATGGCAACCGATCAAAAATCCAAAGAGGATTTACTCCAGGAATTAGAAGCACTTCGGCGGCGGGTGGCTGAATTGGAAGCCCTGGAAGACCGCCGCAAACAGGCAGAGGCGTCACTAAGAGGGTTAGAGGAAAAGTCCCGGGCCATCATGGAGAATATCGAGGACGGCTATTATGAGGTGGATTTGGCGGGGAACTATCTCTTTTGTAATGAATCCTATGCTAACCTACATGGGCTGCCCAAAGAAGAGTTAATAGAAAGAAGTTATAAAGGGGTTGTTCGGGATTCCAAAAAAACATATCAAATCTTCAATACGGTTTTTCGGACGGGAATGCCGACTAAATCCATGCGTAGAATAATTTTTAGAAGAGACGGCTCCCAAAGAGAGATAGACTCCTCCATTTCTCTGATCAGAGATGAAAACGGACAACCCATAGGATTCAGAGGTATAACCCGCGATATGACCGAGCGGAATCGAACGGAAGAGGAACTCAAAAATACGGTTTCTCTTCTTGAAGCCACGATTGAATCGACAAACGACGGGATCCTGGTTGTTGATGGACAGGGAAAGATCACCCGATATAATCAAAAATTCGTCGAACTATGGGGAATACCCGACTCGATATTAAAAACCAGAGATGATAACCAGGCCATATCCTATGTCCTTTCCCAACTCAAAGATCCTGACGGATTCATAGCAAAAGTTAATGAGTTGTATGCCCACCCGGATGATGAAAGTTTTGACACATTAGAGTTTAAGGACGGAAGAATTATTGAACGTTATTCAAAACCCCAATGGGTTGATGGAAAAAGTATCGGGCGGGTTTGGAATTTTCGGGATGTAACCCAACGAAAACAAGGAGAGGAACGACTGCGGACGTTGAGCCTGGTGGACGATCTGACCGGCATCTATAACCGCCGTGGATTCCTGACCTTGGCCGAACAGGAATTGAAGTTAGCCAACAGGTTGAAGCGGGGTATGTTTCTGCTTTTCGCTGATCTGGACGACCTGAAGGACATTAATGATACTTACGGCCACCAGGAAGGTGACCGGGCTTTAATCGCTGTGGGCAACGTCATCAAAGAGACTTATCGCGATCCGGATATCATTGCCCGAATCGGGGGGGATGAGTTTGTCGTCCTGGCCATTGAAGGGGCCTCTGAATCCAGTGCCGAGAATCTGAGAATCCGTTTAAACCACAATCTGGGAATCTTTAATGCTCGGGAAAGACGGCGTTATTCCCTCATCCTCTCTATGGGAGTAGTGCGTTATGATCCGGACCATCCGGCCTCGATCGAAGACTTAATTGCCGAAGCAGACAAAAGAATGTACGAGGAAAAAGGCTGGAGAAAAAATCGACCACGTTAGGCTAATCTCGATCAAAAAAGAGGATGGATGAAAATCGCCGTCAGCGGAAAAGGAGGAGTGGGCAAAACCACACTCGCGGCCTTTATGATTAAGGCCTTCAGCGACAAGGGGCAAAAAGTCCTGGCCATTGATGCCGATCCGGATGCCAATCTGGCCGGCGCTTTAGGTTTTGAACATCCGGAAAACATTACGCCCATTTCGGAAATGAAGGACCTGATCGGAGAGCGCACCGAATCCCAGCCGGGATCGTTCGGCACTTTTTTCAAATTAAATCCTCAGGTCAGCGACCTGCCGGAAAAACTTTCCCTTCAAAAAGACAACATTCGCCTCATGGTTATGGGGGGTGTAAAAAAAGGCGGCAGCGGTTGCATCTGCCCGGAAAGTGTGCTGTTGAAAGCATGATCACCCATCTGATCCTGGCCAGGGACGAAGTGGTCATTCTGGATATGGAAGCCGGCATCGAACACCTGGGTCGAGGCACGGCCTCGGCCGTAGATAAACTGATCGTGGTCGTCGAGCCCGGTCAACGAAGCATTGAAACCGCCCATCATATCCAAGCGCTGGCCCAGGATATAGGTCTCAAAAATATCGCCCTGGTCGGCAACAAGATCAGAGGAGATCAGGACAAGACCTTTCTCCAAAAGCAGCTGCCCGGATTTACCTTTCTCGGCTTTCTCCCTTACGACAACCAGATCATCGAGGCTGATCTGGAAGGCAAGGCCCCTTTTGAAAAAGAACAAGGCTTGGCCGTTCAGGTAGGACGGATGGTGGATGCATTGATTCAAGGGAAAAGTTAGGCAGGAGAAGAGGCAAGATCCGGATAAGTATTTCTGAGGTGCCTCTTATCAAGGTTATAGGTCGGCCCTTTTAGGGCCCTTTGCCCAAATCCTCAAACATCCATGAGTTAAGTTAAAAAACTACATCAAAAAAAATAACTCTGATCTCCTCTTATTCGCCCCTAAATGGTACCCGATATTCCTTTCAGGTGCTTCCTTTCTTTGGCCAGAGTTACTGTGAAGGACACTGTTTTTCAATCCCCAAGGTCTTGCGCAGTTCTTTAATATTTTTTTCATCTTCAATGGAATTTATGATGTTAATAAAAAAGTCGCGATGAAATCCATAACCCCCATTCACCATTTCATTAATCGCATCATCTATGCACCATTTCTCTATAAGAATGCGATACAGGGCGCATATGAAACCGGTCCGATCCGAGCCATGCAGGCAATGTATTAGAACTGGCCATCTTTTTTGATCCTTGAGAATGTTTATTACTTCGAGCACAGCTTTGTTAGTCTCTGCATCGTTGGCGATAAGTCCTCCATTTATGCGAACATTGAAAATTTTCAATCCCACTTTTTCACCTTCTTTATCGTTATCCCATGGGAATTCTCTCAGATTAATAATCGTCCTTATCCCCATTTGATAAAGTTGGATAAATCCACATTTCGTTGGTTGCCCGCTTCTGTAAAGATTATCATTTATTTTGTAGAAGTTAGGAACATCGCAAGTATGCTTCATTGGAATAGCCCATTTGTCAGGACGTGGGCCAATCTCCCAAGTTGGTTTATTTGGGGATTGAGGACAAGCGGTTGGGTCACAGGTTGCATAAAGGGTCGCAGAACCACTCGACAACAGAAAAAGTACAACTGCCCAAAAATATAATGAAGGGTAATGTCTAAATGTTCGCTTTTGCATATTTCCTCCTTTACGGAATTGTCCTAAAATTTTTATACTACGACATCAAGCCTCCCATAACAAAGATAGTATCCTTCTTCCATTATCTTGGGCATGAAGGCCCGAGGGAAAGAATTTATAAATGACAGGTACTCCATTTTTTCATCGTGTAAACAGAAATTTCTGAGGGTTGGAAAAAGAAATCGTTTGGAAATCACCAGCGAATATGGTTTTGAATGACTTCAGGTATCCGTCAAGATCGTCTGCAAAAAGCATAAGTATGTAGTAGTCGGAACCATACATAATCCTGCCTTTCGCCTGGGATGAAGGTCCATTATTGTAAATTTCTGCCTGGATCTTCTGGAGTAGTACCGGGTCGGAATGGCAGGCCAAGTCGCTGTAAAGATTATTTTCATTTTTCATCATGGAGAGAATAACCTCTCGCCAATCGTCACTATTTCCTCCCAGGTGTGCCAGGTTCAGATAAAGACCGGGATACTTTTTCACCACCAGTTCCCATATCCTGGGGTTATTCAAGGTGTTCGCTCTTTCTTCAATGGCCTCTTTGGTCTCCGAAAAAAAATGGTGCTGAAACTCGATGGTCTCTTGGTTTACTTCCTTCACTTGGCCTGTATTCCTGTCGTATATGTGACCGCTAACTATAACTTTATCGGCATAAGTGGCAAAACCGCCGTTGGAGCAGTGAGCGGTTATAGGAATCCCTTTGTCCTGGCAGTAAGCATAGAGATTGTTAGCTCCCATCAATACGGGATCGGTAGGCGAGAAGCCAATAGGAGGATATAGCTTGATACCCAGGAAGATTTTATCAGAGCCTACCTGTTGTTTCACCGTTTCGAGAATATTCGGCCGCCTCGGATCGACGGAAAGGAAGGGAAAGACCTTATCCCCATATTTTTTCTTGAGGTCCGCCAACTGCTGCATCTGGATCTGGAAGCTCTTTTCAGGGTCAAATACCGGGATAGCCATTTCTTTTTCAAACCCTTTGGTATGGTCCTGGAAGGATTTATAGGTATCCTTGAACTCTTTCATCGATTCAAGGAGCTTGACCGTATGAGGATCGTCATTTATATCTTTTCCCCCCAACCGGCTTTTAAGATTATCGATAAGATTATCCAAATGGTTAGTTAGCCTAACTTTCTCCAGGTAAGGCTCCATGATTTCCCTGTATTCTTCAGGAGTGGAAATATAGGCAACATCGAGCATCAGGGGAATAGAAATAAATTGATCCCCATACGTTTGTCTTAGCTCTTCGTATATGGCGATGCTGTCTTTTTCAGTCCCAATATCAAGAAAATGTTTCAGGCGATTAAAAAAATTCAGCCGCACATCCCTCGCTGAGATCAAGCCCGATCTGTCGGCCTCAGAAAGGTAATCTACCAGATCGTCAAGAGCAATCATTATTCGAAGCCAATTAGAAAGAATATCCTTATTGAACAGATGACAATGCACATCGATGTATGGCTCGGCCATTTTTTCTCCTTTTCTGGTTTCTCAGATACCTTATGCAGGCCAATAAAAGAGCGAAGCGTTTTAAAAATGCCCTAATCTATCCCCGGCCTATCAGACTCTCCGAGCCCTGCTCCCTTTTGAAACCATCAACTCGCCCCGGCGGATGGTCCAAAAATCGTCGGAAAGATTCCGGTTGCCAAGGTATTTGTAAGGCATGGTGAAATAACCCTTCAGGCCCCAATTCGTTCCCCAGGAATTTCGGACAATAAACCTCTTTTTGGAATGATCGTAGCCGACGGCCAGAACGGCATGTCCGCCCAACACCCGCTCTAAAGGTTTAGGCATATTGACCATACCGGTCCGGGCCACTTCTTGGGATTCAAAGCTCTCGTACACGGTAAAGCCGAAGACAAAAGGGAATCCTTCGGCCAGACAGGCCCGCATCTGGTCAAGGGTGAGAATACGGTGATAGGAGGTGATTTGATGTTCCTTGGCCTCGTTATAGCAGGTCGGTCCCGGTTTAGATTTAAACTTCGACACATCATAGGGCCAACTTTTTTCGGAACAAACCCCTTGTTTAGCCAGGGTCTTAATGCCGTCCCGGATCATGGCCCCCGAATCGGAGTTTATGGTGTGTTCCATGGCCCGTTCGTTATAGTAAATAAAGAGTCTGCTGAAATCCTTAAAAGTGACTTTGTCCTTCCTTTCCAGGAACTCAAGTCCCCCCGCCAGGGCATTGGCCGTGCAGCTACCCAACTGCCCCTGGTCTTCCACCTTGGAACAAAGGGGCCGCAAATCAACCTTGCGCGGCAATCTGGCCGGCACCTTGAGTACGGCACTCAGCAAATAATCCCGCTGATCCGGAACATCCGGCACCCACCCATAGGCCCCTTTCCTTATACGGCTTTTCTCCGAGGTCATCTTTTTCTTTCCCACTATAACCACCAATCTCCTTTCTTTACGAATTCCCAAACACCTTTATTTTGGCCTTGAAAAGTACGATAGGCGTTATTGAGACCCCAAATTTTAAATAAAGTGAAACTATTTTCATCAGTTGGCGTGGCCCGACCCCCTTTTCGTTTATGAATGACCCCATTTCCTCCTCCTCTTCCCGTCTCTCCCCCTGATCATTATTGCATACAGGTTTCACCTTATTTACGGTCTGTTCACAGGCTTATTAGCCGCGTTATCGTACCATTTGAAATATTCCGTCGTATTGACGGTTCCAGAATTGACGAGGTCTTGCTTCGTTTTTTCATCGAGATCGAACTGCGTTGTCTTTACTCCGAGAGAATCAATGTAGATTGTCCTCTGCCAGTCATCAGTATGGAGATGCTGGTTTCCCTGTGCTTCCATGATGGTTTCTATCAATCCCCATGAATAGTCGAAGAAGCTGTCTATTTTATGGTGCACTGGCTCGGCATGGTCCCTGAACATGGATATCTCTTCCTTCGTGTCGAGGCGGAATCCGATGGTCTCCATGTTGTAGACATAGGGGCTGATCTCTTTTTCCATGCCCTTGAGCTGGTCATTAATTTTGTCGTAATAATCGGTTTTCATAGAGTGCGTTTCCAGGACTGCTGGTTCAAAATACCATGCTCTGTCGAAGAGCTTTATTGGGTAGTTGTCAAGCACTCCGCCATCTACATATACGTCGCCCCTGAAGCTTCTCTGAGCGGTGAAGAATAAAGGGATCGACATGGAGATCCTGACGGCATCGGCAATGGGCATGCGTGGGCTGTGTTCGTAAGAAAAGATCTCGGAAAAGTGTGTCGAAAGATTCGTGCCGATCATGTAGATGTCCCGGAAGCCTTTCTTGTTTTTAAGTGCGTAGAGGTCATTGAAGGTTGACTCTGGGTTCCCTGTTTTTCGGGAAATCAGGTCAGCCACCCAGTTACGGAAGAAATCCCCTTTGTACCAGCCGAACTTGTCAATGAGTCTGGCGGTGTCTCGTATATAGCCCCACGTGTCGTCCATAAACTTCTTGAAGTCAAGGCTCCAGAGTATGTCTTTGACCTCATCGTTGGTATAGCTAAGCGCGAAAAGGAGGGCGTTTATCGCGCCAGCAGAAGTTCCACCCACGCGCTGTATGTTTTGCGTTATGCCTTTCTGCTCGAGTACATTCATGGCCCCCACGTAGGCAATACCTTTTACTCCACCGCCTTCGAATACCAGGTTTTTGAAAGGGTATGCTGACACATTTCACCTCCTATTTTGAATCTGATTTTTTATCCTCCCAGGTAATCAGGACGCTCATCAGCTTGTCAATCATCTTGATGGTAAATCTTTCGCTAAAACCGGCCAAAAATGCAATTAAGAAGGCCATCTGGGGCCGTGGCATCTTGTCTAGGTCCATAGGCTTACCCTGGATGGATATGGATACAAAACCGAGAAAAAATATGAGATAGACAAACCAGCCGAAGATACCCCCTATGATTGGCTTGCAGAGATACCACAGTTGGAACTTTGGATCGAAATCCTTCAGCTGAACGTGGCTGTATATCCCGTAAATCGCTATAGTGGTCCCTCCGAGCGCCCCGAACCAAGCGGTTTGAAGGGACTGGTTTATAAGATCTTTCCAGAGACCATAGTCAGGCCATTTATAAGTTAGATATCCCAAAAAGAGGAGGATAAAGAGGTATCCCAGTTCAATCCAAAACAATTTCCAGGCGAGAGGTTCCGACTTGGTGCTGATCACTTGGGCAATCTTATTTCCTGCCTCCTTATATTTCCCGAGCGACCCTGGGATATCCCCCTGGGTGAAAAGAGTCTTTCCCTCGTTGATAAGTTTTATGCTCTCGTCATAGGCGGCCTGATCGACTTCGAGGGCTTTTGCATCTTCTTCCAGCTTCCTAAACAATTCAGGTCCTTTGTTTTTAAACTCGCTTTCAGTGATGTCTTTTTCCATATTACCCTCCCTTTAAGAATGACTCTCCTTAAAACAAGTGCTTCCAATCGAACGGCCTACAAAGTGAACTTTAGGCCCTTAATCATATCTCCCAGGGCTGTACCCAAGGCGCCTTTCAGTACGTTGAGTGCCGCATTAATTGCGTTTTGAACCATAACCACACCCAGCCCTTCAACCGTTAAGAAAACCGCCTGCATGGAGAGCTTGTGTTGATCCACGAGGGCCTGGGCCACCTCATTTGTAATTGTTCCCTCTTCAGCCATTTTTTGTACGTGTTCGATATCGGCAATAAATTGCGCATACTCATGAGTGGCATACTGCACAGCCTGAGTTCCTCCGGTCTGAAGTGCATCGGAAGATGCTTGAACCATATCCATGACCACCTTGTTTGTATTTAAGTTGAAATTCATTGAACTGTTCCTCCTGTCTTAGGTTCTTTTTTCGCCACTTCAAGAGTGAGTATTGCCGTAAAGGTCCGATCAAAGGCCTCTTCCAATTGGGGAACTGCGGCAGCAGGTATACCGTTTTTTTGGTCCAATTTCTCCAAGTTCTGAAATTGCTGGTGTAGTATTTTTAACTCCTTAACGGTAAAGTCGTTATTGGCAAGCGCATCGGCTCTTACAATAAGACCCGATACAGAAACCCTGGAGTCATCATAAAACTTTGTATGGTCCTTAAAATCTTCTGGCTTGGTGCCGCCTTGACGTTCGACGCTTGCAAAAAATTCCGCTGTCGTCTTTTGCAGTCCCGTCACACCGTCATCAATCCTTTGATCGTATGGGGCAATTAATCGTATAGAGCATCCGAAGATACCGACGGCAAGGGCAAAGAGATAAACCATAACCACAAGTCGGATTTGTTTTAATCGCTGCATATTAATGACCCTCCTTTCATGTTGTACAAATGCAACCGTCTACTGTGTTATCTTGTTGTCTTAACAGCCATTCTGCCGCGTAAATTTGGTGACATTATACTAATTTTAATTTTTTTTGATCTCCCACCTTTTTTGAATCAAGCGTTTAGAGAGCTTTCCCCCAATCGTTCACCTCCTTTGGTGGTCGGGCCAGGTCAATTATCGAAAATTAGTTTGCGGTTTGACTGTCAATGCTTATTAAATTATACGGTTTTATTAATTATTCGATGTTAATTTTACTCCCTTCTATTTCGTCGACTTTTTTTCCGATGTATCTTTTGCCAGTTTTTCTTCAAAGGTGGTTAAAACATTCATGAGTTTGTCGATTAACTTCAACGTGAATCTCTCACTGAAACCGGCCAGAAAAGCGATAACCAATCGTCGTTGTAGGTTCTTAGCAACCTAATGGAAGGTTAACAATCCAACCATCCGGAAAGAGCGACAGGATCTTTCCATCTTTTAAGAGAGCAAAACCTATGCCAAAGAGGTGGAAGTTTATTATTCAATTATTTCATCTGGTTATGTTTTAGTGGGGTTGGTGATGGGATGCAGGTTTGCACAAAAAGGAGGGCATAGTGCACAATTTATTGTGCAATTTGTTTTTGAAAATAGGGTTCAAAGTTCAAGGTTCAAAGTGATGAGGAATGAGTTCGGAATTAAGGGTTCAGCGAAAACAATTTTTATACTTCGAGGGCGCATGTCTAAGGAGCTGGGGAAAAAAGTTTTCCATTAGGAAGAAGTCATCATCACACTTGACAATGTCTGTATAGTCAAATCCTGACTTTCACAAATTAATCGACCCCTCGATCCCTTGAATCCTTTTTGAATTAGTGCTCCACTTTTTCCAATTCCTCAGTCCGGTCACGGCCAAGATCTATCTGGCTAAAAGAGCCTCCCCCTTCCGGCAGGATCATATAGAATTGATGGCAGACATCAATCTCCACCGTCCCTTTTATGAGACGAAAATCCAGGACATGCCCCCCTGATTTAAAATCTTCGGAGAGAAAATGGAGGTGATCTCCAGGCAAATTAATGCCCTTCACAAACACAGGGAATCTGAATCCAACCAGGGTGCCGGAAACCGCTCCGAGATTAAATACCGGCTGGTTCTTGGCCACCTCAATCATCGGCGGAAAGGGTTTCTTTTGAGCGGGAACACTCCGGGTTTTCATGGCTTCAAACATCCCCTTGACTTTAATGGCCGCAAACAAATTCTTATTGGGGATCGAATCCTCAATCATTTTTTCCAAACCTTTTAAATCCGTTTCTTTATTGATAGGGAAGGCATAATCCGCTTTAAATTGAACCACTGAGGCAAAAGGGGTCAGCAAATTCATCGGCGGTCGATAGATTTTCCCGTCGGCTTTAACTTGAAACACTTGGCCGTCTAAAACAACCATCTCTCCATCCAGGTTCTCAAAAGTCCCGATGCCAAAATTCCCATAGGTCAGCAGTTTCTCCAAGGACATCTGTCCTTCATAGGATCCAGCCAGTAAGGCGTCTATAGTCGAAACCTGGTTGACGGTGTTTAAAGGGGCTCGAACACAAGCCGAGATCGAAAAGAAAATAAAAAGGCTCAACCCGAGATAAAACCGTTTCCGTCTTTTTGTAGGACTCACTTTTTTTCTCTCCACTGTCTTAATTTTTTCTGAAAGGACTCCATGTAGACAAAAAAGACCGGAGTGATATAGAGGGTCAAAAGCTGGGAAAACACCAGCCCCCCGACCACAGCCAGGCCCAGAGGACGGCGGGATTCGGCCCCGGCCCCGAATCCGAATGGCGTGTTCCTGAAACCAAAAACTTCCTGAAATCCCCAAACCCTATGGCCATGTTAAATTTAATATTATATTCTTATTCAATTATGATGAGTTTTGTCAAAAAATATTTTCAATATATTGGCTTTTATATATTTGCAGCGGATAAGATCCAGTGATATATTGGCTTTTCAGGAAAATCGCTATATCCTGTAGCAAGCGCCCAAAAACCAAAAAGTTCCGGTGAATTTGAGGATATTCCGATCCGTTCCAAATGCAAGGATAAGAATATTAGGATGGGATCAGAACAACGGGGCATTAAAATTACCGACCGGCTTTTTATCCCCGAAGGCGAACTTTATTTTACCGCCTCACGAAGCAGTGGAGCCGGAGGACAGAACGTCAACAAGGTCAGCACCCGCATCACCCTCTGGTTCGATGTCCTCAAGTCGCCTACCCTTTCCGAAGAAGAAAAACAGCAGATTCTTAAAAAGCTCCCCACCCGTATGAATAAAGCGGGGATCCTTTGGGTCAACGCCCAACAAACCCGCAGTCAGGTCGGCAATCGGGAACTGGCCTTACAGCGTTTCGTTGAACTGATAGAGCAGGCCTTAACCAAACCCCGGTTCAGAAAAAAGACCCGGATTTCCCGCAGAGTCCAGGAAGAAAGGATCGCCGAAAAAAAGAGGCGGAGCCGGGTGAAGGCGAGTCGCTCCCCGAAGATCCTCTGGGATTCGTGAGGTTTTTGTTTCAAGGACGAACTCTTTCCGATTCCGATTTCAATGAGAACTGAACTTATTTAACGGTTATGATGACGATTTCCGGGATGCTGCCTATCCTCATGGGCGGACCCCAGGTGCCGGCCCCGCTGGTGGTGTAAATCGCATAATCGCCCATCTGATGAAGACCATAGTCGAATCCCTTGTAAACCAAGAAGGTAAAAATTTTCATGGGCCACATCTGGCCGTTATGGGTATGGCCGGAAAGCTGTAAAGAAATATTGAAACGCTTGGCCGTTTCAATCTGGGCAGGCTCATGATAAAGCAGTATGGCGGGTTTGGTTTGGTCGATTTTCTCTAAAATAGGTGTAATATCTTTTCTCCATCCTCTTTGGGGGTAATCGATACCTATCAACTGAATCCCGCCAAGGTCAACGATTTCGTCGCGCAATAATTTAATTTTTGTTTTTTCAATAGCCGATACAGCCTTATCGATACCCAAATAGGTTTCATGATTGCCGGTGATATAATAAATCGGGACTTTCAATTGAGTTAAAGGTTCAATGGATCGATAGAGATCGTCTCCTGTGCCGTCGAAAAGATCACCGGTAATAAAAACGAAGTCAGCCTTCTGTTCAATTATTTTTGAAGTGATCTTCCTGGTTAAACCCTCTCCGTTTATAATGCCCAGATGGAGGTCGGATATCTGAGCGATTTTTTTGCCTTGCCATTCCTTGGGGCAATTTTTAATGGGGATGGTTAGGAATTTTGTTTTCACCTGGGTGGCGTGATAAAGACCATAGGAGGTATATAGGGCCGTCAGAACCAACAGAAAGATGCCGAAGGCTCGTTGGTTTATGTTCAAGGAAAGCCATTGAAGGACGGTCATCACCAAAAGTCCGGCAGCGAAAATAAGCAATAGATTAATCAGAACACCAAACCAGATGGCCGAAAAATAATAGAACCACCGGATAAAGCTGTGACTGTTGAATTGGGCCCAGATAAAGGCCGTAATAAAACATAAAGCCAGAAACAAGAGAAGGAAGGCCAATTCAAATTGAGTGGCCTTCCTGGGATTGAAAAATTTTATAAGTAAAGAGAAAAGGAGGCTATGAAGCCCAAAATAAATCAGCAGGACAATGGAAACGAAGATGATTAGTTGTTGTCGCATAAATTCGAAAGGGTTTCCTTTGCTCTGATTCTTCGAGAAGGATTAACAGGATGTGAATTCTTTTTTACAGATTGCTCAAAAAGGTCCTGCCGGCCTCCTTGGAGGCCTTTTATATAGGTCGGCAGAGCCGCCCGTCTACACGGCACCCGAAATTCCGAGGAATGAGGCGTACATAGAAGTACGTCGCAATGACGAGGAATGAGGGCAACGCAGTAAATGGGCCTTTTTCGGCAAGCTGTTAATCAACTTTGGAAAAGGCCTTGGCCTTGGAGCCACAAGCCGGGCAGGTTTCCGGAGGTCCATTTTCACAAGTATACCCGCACACCGAACAGACATAATAATCAACCAGTTTTTTATTTTCCAGGTTGTCAAGAACCTTTTGGTAGAGATTAGCATGGACTTCTTCAACGGCATTGGCATAGGAAAAACTTCTTTCAGCCGCCTTATGACCTTCTTGCTTGGCGGTCTCAATCATACCCGGGTACATCTTTTTAAATTCATGGGTCTCACCGGTGATGGCTTCCTTCAAGTTTTCCACTGTCTTCTTGATCCCTCCCAGGGCACGCAGATGGGCATGGGCATGCACCGTTTCTGCTTCGGCCGCAGCCCGGAACAGTTTGGCCGCCTGGGGGTAACCCTCCTGATCGGCCTGTTTGGCAAAGGCCAGATATTTGCGGTTGGCCTGGGATTCGCCGGCAAAGGCTTCTTGTAAATTTTGTTCGGTTTTAGTCATAGGCCCTCCTTATCTTGATTTTTAATAGTAATAATTACCATTAATTTCCCCTTGTCAATATTTTTATACCATTTCTTTTATAATTGCTCACTTTTTTTAACCAAACATCCAGGGAATGACATTTAGTTAAATTTTTGATAGGTTGAGCGGTAGATTTATTTCAAAAAGAATACACTTCTAGACTGTCATTCCGGCGAAAGCCGGAATCCAGGAACTTTCCACGGTTTGGGAAAATTCTGGACCCCGGCCTTCGCCGGGGTAACGACTGTATGAGTTTTGGGATTTTATTTGAGAGCCTCTTTGAGGGGCTGATAATAATCAAGCCTCCGGCTCTGCCGGAGGTCGTGTGACTATGATTAAAAATATGGAGGATTTGATTTGGATAAAAGACAAAAGAAAACAGGAAACCAAAAAGAGAAAGCATTAGATCTCCGGAAGACCTTCTTGTACTATAATCCGGCCGCCTTTTCCGAGCAAGTGGTCCAAGCAGGGACGACTGCTGTTTTTTCGGATATGCACGACCTGGCCAATGCCCTGGGTCTTTCCGAAGTCCGGCAGGTCCTGAAAGATGTCCCGAGGAACGAGGCATGAGGCAGAAGGGACGAGGCAAAAGTTGTAAAGCTGAAAGCTGGAGGCTCAAAGCTCAAAGCTTAAGGCTGAAAGTTTTTGTTTTTGGATTAATACTCTTTTGGGGTCTGCTAGGTTCCCTCTTTTCTCTTCAGCAAAAGGCTGAGAGTTCAGGATCAACCACGCCGGTTTTCGGTTTCAAGGTTATCCGTGTCTTTCCGCACGACCCCAAAGCTTTTACCCAGGGGCTGGTATTTCACCAAGGATTTCTTTATGAAGGGACGGGCCTTTTGGGGAAATCGTCTTTGCGGAAAGTCAAGCTGGAGACCGGGCGAACAGTAAAACTTTACCAATTACCCTATCAACTTTTCGGTGAAGGGATAACCTTATGGCAAAACAACCTTATTCAACTGACTTGGAAAACGAGAACGGGTTTTGTTTATGACCGGGAGACGTTTCGATTGCTTAGGAAATTTACCTACCCCACAGAAGGCTGGGGGATCACCCAGGACGGAAAACATTTGATCATGAGCGACGGCACGTCGTTCTTGCATTTTCTGGACCCTTGCAACTTTAAGGAGGTCAAACGGATTCACGTCCATGACCGGGGCCTTCCCATAACCCTGCTCAATGAGTTGGAATATATCAAAGGGGAGATTTACGCCAATGTTTATCTGACTGATCGGATCGTCAGGATTTCACCCAAGACCGGCCGGGTAACCGGCTGGATCGATTTGCAAGGATTATTGCCCACAAAAGATCGCGCACAAGGCGTGGATGTTTTAAACGGCATCGCCTATGATGCCCAGGGAAACCGGATTTTTGTAACCGGAAAATATTGGCCGAAAGTGTTTGAGATCCGGATTGTCCCCAGGAAACGGTTGACGGGGGCCGGAGTTAACTAAAAGAGAATTCCTTTTCCCTGAAAAGCCTTACACAGGCATCGACCGCAGCCGGGTTGTATAATTTCTCTTTGTTTTTTGAAATCTCATCTAAGGCTGCCTCAATCCCCAGGGCCGGCCGGTAGGGCCGATGAGAGGCAATGGCCTCGACCACATCAGCTACCATCAGGACTTGGGCCTCTATAAGGATTTCCTCCCCTTTGAGACCCGAAGGATACCCGGAGCCATCCATCCGTTCGTGATGCTGGAGGGCGATCTCGGCAATAGGCCAGGGGAACTCTATATCCTTCAGGATGTCATAACTGGTTTGTGAGTGACCTTTGATCAGGCTGAATTCAAGATCGGAAAGCTTAGTCGGTTTACTTAAGATTTCGGCCGGCACCGATATCTTGCCCAGATCATGGACTACGCCGGCCATACGGATAGCCTCAATCTGGTCTTTAGACAAGCCCATTTCCTGGGCAATAGAACGACCAAGATTTGATACCCGCTGTTGATGCCCGGCGGTGTAAGGGTCCTTACTTTCCACGGTTAAGGCTATGGCCTG